>DUGG01000104.1 GCA_013331515.1 Candidatus Woesearchaeota archaeon | reverse complement strand
AGCCATCTCCCAGTGAATCCATTTTGCCTGTTCCAGGAGGTTGCCGCTGTCAATCCGGAATGCAAAGCGTTCAAGGTTATTCTCTTTGGCAATTTTTATGGCAGTTTCAAACGCCTCCTTGACATTGTAAGTGTCAAGCAGGAAGCACACTTTGTCGCCAAGTGACTTGGCTTGCGCCTCAAATGCGGCGTATTCTGTCGGGTGGAGCATCACGTATGAGTGTCCGTGCGTGCCTCCAACCTTTTCTCCGGTGAGCAGTCCATAAGCTACATTCGATGATGCATTGAAGCCCCCGATTCGCGCTGCCCTTGAGTTGAATACCGCACTTTGCGGGCTTGTTCCCCTTCTGGAGCCCCCTTCGAGCAGGAGTTTGCTTGTGACCTGTGCGATGTCATTTGCAGTTGTGGCCACGTTGGTTTGCGGGTTCACTGTGCTGACAAGGAGGCTTTCAAGCATCTGCGCCTCCTCAAAGCGCTCATGGATGCGGATTTGGTGCTCCTGTCCGAAAAAAATCGTGCCCTCCAACATGGCGTACATGTCGCCATCGAATCGCAAATTTTCAGCCCAGCCAAGGAACTTCTCGTCTTGTATGCCCTGGACGTTTTCAAGGTATTTTCTCAATCGCTTTGTCCCACGGGCCTGGAGAAAATATGCTGCCGCCTGCTCAAGCCCGGCATTTACAATAAAGTCCCTCTTGGCAAGCTCGTCGTACTTTACCCCATTGTGCATGAATGTGCCAACAACCTTGCCAGCCGGCAGGTCCCTGACCACCAAATCAAACACCACCTGCCTGCCTTGTATCCCTTCCTGCATGTTTGCCGCGGCCATCGAGTGCTCGTAAAAGTCTGTGACGGCAAGGGCAAGGCCTTTTGTGAATTCAAGCATTTTTGGCACGTTCATCAGTCATCACGCTATTGTAATTTTAAGACAAATCTAAATCTCCTCCTGGCTATACTCTGCCGGTGTGAAGTACAGGGCGTTTGCCGGCTCACGCTGGTCGCCATGCTCGCGTTTCACTTTCCAGCCTGCCGCTGTGTAAAGCCCAATAAGCGCCCTTACCACTTTTTCAGAAGGGGTTTCCGGAAGGTTGTAAGTCCACCCTCCCGAATAGCCCGCAGGCGTCTGCCGCAGGTGTCCATCAATCAACTCTTCCAGCCGCTTGACCTGCAATTCTTCATCCGGCACCAGCTTCCTTGCCAGTTCAGGTGTTATTGCCATTTCATTTCACCTCACTTAGTGTATGCTATACACTAACAAGTATTTAAATGTTTGCCATATACCGTTAAAGATGCGCGCAAGAAGGACAGGAATGGTCAAGAACCACCTGTCAGAGACCGGTGCAATTCCACCCATGGCGGAATGCACAGTCCTGCCCTGTAGGATTTGTGGCATGAACAAGAGTCACTTCTGACTGCTTAGCTATGATAAACGAATTCCTGAGCGTCGCACCACAAGCTTATTTTAGCTCATTCTCCTGTAAACAGCCAGTGCCCGCGCTATGTAAAAACCTGCAGCCTGTCCTTTAGAGGCCGGTATGACTTTTCCATGAAGGAATAAAGCCGGGCTGGCCTGTGGGCGCCTTCCATGCTGATCTCAGGAAGCTCTTTCAGCACGCCCAGTTCCCTGATGCGCTTCCTGAAGTTGCGCTTGTCAAGGGCCTTCTCAAGCACAATCTCATAAAGGCGCTGAAGCCCGCTCAGCGTGAACTTCTCCGGCAATATCCGGACTGCAATGTTGGTGGTTTGTATCTCAAGCCGAAGCTCCCTGAGCGCGTCTTGTCTTATCTGCGCGTGATCAAACGCCAGGCCATCAATTGAATTAACATCGTGCCACTCTGCACCAAGCGCGTCGGCTGCTGACGCAAGGTCCTGGTCAGGACTCACGAGGGCAAGGTAAGCTACGCTTATGACCCTGCCACGGGGGTCCCTTTTCACAGAGCCGTATGTGCCAAGCTGGTGAAGAAAAACGCGTCTTAGATTGGTCTCTTCGGCAAGCTCCCTCCCGACAGCGGCCTCGAGCGATTCCCCTTTCTCAACAAACCCGCCAGGCAGGGCCCATCTGCCCTGGAAAGGCGGGTTTCCCCGTTTAATCAACAGTATGCAGAGCCGCTCGCTGAGAACCGTGAAAACCACGGCGTCAACAGCCACCCTTATCCCAGGAAGGGTTTTTGCCAAGGCCATTTTTAGTGTAATTATAACACCAATATTTAAGCGTTGCTGGAGGGCGGCTCAAAATTTATAAAATGCCGCCCATTCCCTCGCCCCATGCAACTTGACGAAGAACCGGCTTCAGGAAAGCCAAGGCGCCGCAGGGGATTCGGCCTTGGCAGGATTTTCAGGAACCCGGACGTATATTCCATGAAGGATGCGGCATTCTTTGCCGCGAAGGAAAAAGACAGGCAGTTCGCATTCGGCTCCGGGGAAATTGACCCGTCCAGCCTTGAAGGCAAGGCCAGGGTTTACTCGCTGCCGCCTGAAGTCCTTGAAAACGTTGAGGGGATAGTCAACGATTCCACGCACTGGCATGTCCTCCCTTTCATCATGGGCACTTACAACATATCCAGCCAGTCAATGCGGATGAACGACGTTTGCCTGTTTGACCCTTACTTTGCGCTTTTGCTCGCGACCGGCGGGCTTGAAGCGTGGCCTGCCCTCTCGCTAAGGGCGATTTACTTTGCAGGGAGAAGAAGCTGGTGGAGGCATGAGTCGCTACATGTGCGGCACCACTACCTGATGGCTGACTTCCTTTCCCAGACAAGGGATGATAATATCAAGCTGCTGGATGATGTACAGCGCCGAATCAATGAAATGCACAAAAAGGAAGGGATTGACACCAAACAAAATGATGAGCGTCGCTTGCACAAGGAATACTTTCTTGACCTTGCAGGATACACAATCCACGAGTCGGGCGTGGAGGAACTGCTTACAAGATGGCAGAGCATGAAAGAAAGAAGGGGGGCAAGGGAAAGTGCGCTGTCCTTCCTGACCCTTCTGCTTTATCTTGAATACACGCCGTTTACAGGGCTCAGGAACGCCCTGATTGACGCAAAAGACTATGCCGATGCCAAGATTCCAGAAGGCGCTGTCAGGATTCCCCTCAAGGCCGTGGCAACGGCTGCGCTGATTGGCGGGCCTCTTGTTACCGAGGCCAGGTACGACCTGGCCGGGCAACTTGCTCAGGCGGCTTCTTTGGTCACCCCTATTTCAAATGCTGTTTGGGAGAGGGCGTTAGGCCGCAGCATGAGCTATTACATTTTCGGCGTGCTGTCTGCGCTGTTCAGCTCAAAAAACAAAGGGGCTTATAAAAACGCCCATAATCCCGGCGCCATGAGGACTCGCGACTACAAGTTCCCGTTCACTTACAACCCAGTAACAGCGTTCTCGCGCTCGATTGGCCTGATTAGATACCTCAACAAGGCCTGGAACACCCTGCCGAGCTACCGCGAGATTAAAGCGAAAAGCGACATCGAAGTGTTAAGAGAGGAGATAAACGCGCGTGTACAACAAAAATTCGGCAACACGCAGCAACGGCAGTTCACCATGAATGTCGTTGACGACGTACTTTCCCCAATGCTCCGCGCTCCCCCGGAATCATTCCCGAAGGGTGCATACATCAGGGGGATGTTCACACCGGCACTATACCTACGGCTTAAGGAGATTTACCCGCCAAATGCAAGCCGGGGCGCCTGACGACTGGCAGCAATAATTTTATAAACGGCCAGGCAGTGCCTTCCCTGCAAGTGGGCCCGTAGCTCAGCTTGGTTAGAGCATCGGTCTTATACGGCCGCCTTCGGTTCACGGCTCCAGGAAAGCCGAGGGTCACGTGTTCAAAACAGCCGCTTACACCGGCTTTGAAAGTCACGTCGGGCCCATTACTTTTTTCCCAGGATGGACGGCAATGGCAACCAATTTGGAAACGGCTAATGAGTGGCGGTTATTGTCACACAACGCCATATACTCAGCACAGTATCCACGCCTGAGAAGAGAAGCCCCGGTTGTCTTCTATGGATACCTGTCAGGCATTTCGGCCACCGAGCTTGCCAGGGTCTACCTCAGGGGCAGCAGGGATACGGGCCGCAAAGACAAGACGGTCTCCTTCAGGATAAGGACTCCGGATGGCATGTTCCCTGACCTGGCGTTCAGCCTGACGCTGAACTGCGCCAGCCCATCCCATGTCAATGAACGACGGCTGGAGGATATCATGAAAGAGTTGAGCAAAGGGCGGCAAAACACCGTCGGCCACATCGGCGGAACAGTCAAGGTTTTATACGGTGAACCCAGGTCTGTCTTTGTAAACTACATATCCACCGGCTCTTTCACCGCAGTGGTGAAAAAAGGGATGGTGACTGAGCTGTCGGAATATGGCCTGACTGACGAACAAATTTTTCTTTAACGGTATAGAAAACTTTTTAATAACGCTTTTGAATAGGCAGCCATCCTGTAGTGAGGTGATTGCCCATGGCCGATACTGGAAAACAGCTGCTCATGTTTACCGGAACAGAGTGCGCGCACTGCCACGAGATGACGCCGCTGGTTGATAAGCTTGAGATGGAAATCAAGGCCAGGGTGGAAAGGCTGGAAGTGTGGCACAATGCGGAGAACATGGCTTTCCTGAAAAAGCTTGATGACGGGAGATGCGGCGGGATTCCTTTCTTTTACAACCAGAAGAGCGGAAAGTGGATTTGCGGCAATGTAAAGTACGAGAAGCTCAGGGAATGGGCTTTGAGCTGAGGCGGGAATGCGAATACAACTGGAATTAAGGCAGGGGCATTTTTATGACTTCAAACCAGGCTGGTTCAGGATACGGCCGCCAACCAAAACCTTTTCTGAACTGAAGGGGTTAGTGACGCATTTTGGCCTGCACACGGTCTGCCAGGAGGCACACTGCCCAAACATGGCAGAGTGCTGGAGCGGCGGGACAGCCACATTCATGGTCCTTGGCGATACCTGCACCAGGGGCTGCAAGTTCTGCGCAGTGAAGACCGGAAATCCAAAAGGCGTTGTCAATGCCGAAGAGCCGTCCTTGCTGGCGCAGTGCGTAAAAGCGATGAATCTCCTTGGCAAGGAAAGAATCAGCTACGTCGTAATCACGTCTGTTGACAGGGACGACCTGCCAGACCAGGGAGCGGGGCACTTTGCAAGCTGCGTCAGGGAAGTGAAAAACGCAAACAGGGACATCAGAGTTGAGGTCCTGACCCCTGACTTCCGCGGCAATCCTGATTGCGTGAGGACGGTCGTTGATGCCTTCCCGGATGTTTTTGGCCATAACCTTGAGACGGTCAGGCGGCTGCAGGGCAAAGTGAGAGACCCAAGGGCGGGCTATGAGCAGTCTCTCTCAGTCCTGGCAGCGGCCAAGGAAATTAATCCAAACCTGCTCACAAAATCCTCCATGATGCTTGGCCTGGGCGAGACAGAGGAGGAAACAATTGAAGCGATGAAGGATTTGCGCCATGCCGGCGTTGATATGCTCATGCTTGGCCAATACCTGAGGCCGAGCGCATTCCACGTCCCCGTGGCTGAATACATGCCACCAGAAAAGTTTAATAAGCTCAAGCTTGCAGGTGAAAGCCTTGGATTCAGGTATGTTGCAGCAGGGCCATTCGTGAGGAGCTCCTACAGGGCTGGTGAGCTGTTTGTGAAGAATATCTTGAGGAAATAAAAATGGCCAGCAAGGTACTGAAAACGTTTACACTGAAATATTTGCAGGTGCTTGACGAGAACGGAAAGTGCGATGCAAGGCTCATGCCAAAGCTTTCGCCAAGGCAGCTTGTTGAACTTTATGGGCTTATGGTTCTCGCGAGAAGATTTGACGAAAAAGCGTTATCCCTGCAGCGACAGGGCAGGATTGGCACTTACGCTTCTGTCCTTGGCCAGGAGGCAGCGCAGGTTGGCGCGGCCTTTGCCTTGCGCGGTTCTGACTGGGTTTTCCCAACTTACAGGGAGTCTGCGCTTTTGATTGCAAGGAATCAGCCAATGGCAAGGCTGCTGCAGTACTTCGGCGGGGATGAAAGAGGAAGCATCCCACCGAAGGGAGTGAACAACTTCCCAATTGCCATACCTGTTGGCACGCAGGGCCTTCACGCTGTTGGCGCCGCAATTGCGGCAACAATCCAGAAGAAAAAGACGGTTGCCGTTGGCTGCCTTGGCGACGGGGCATCGTCAGAGGGTGACATGAACGAGGCGTTTAATTTTGCCGGAGTTTTCAAGGCGCCTGTTATCTTCCTGTGCCAGAATAACCAGTGGGCGATTTCAGTCCCCATCAAGCAACAAACCGCTGCAGAGACAATCGCGCAGAAGGCAATTGCCTTCGGCTTTGAAGGAATAAGGGTTGATGGCAATGATGTGCTGGCGGTTTATTCGGCAACAGCCGCAGCAGTAAAGAAGGCGTACACAGGAAAAGGCCCCACCCTTATCGAATGCTACACCTACCGGCTTAATAACCACACGACCAGCGACGATGCATCCAAATACCGCTCTGAAGCTGAAGTGGCTGCATGGAAGAAAAAAGATCCCGTTGCAAGGATGCGGAAGTTCCTCGAAGGCAAAAAAATCTGGAATATGAAAAAGGAGGAGGAACTTCTTGCGAAAGCTGACAGGCAGGTTTCTGCCGCTGCAGCAGAGTACGAGGCAACCCCAAAAGCGGATGCCGGGGATATTTTCCGATACCAGTACGAGGAGATGCCCGGCTTTTTGAGGCAGCAGATGGATGATTACAAGAAGCTGACAGAGGGGAACTGATTTGGCTGAGATGAACCTTGTGCAGGCCGTTAACTCAGGCCTTAAGTGCGCAATGGCCGATGATGAAAAGGTTGTAGTTCTAGGCGAGGATGTCGGCCTGGACGGCGGGGTTTTCCGCGCCTGCGAGGGACTGCTCAAGCAGTTCGGCCCCAAGCGCGTCATGGACACGCCTTTGGCAGAATCAGGCATCATTGGAGTTTCGGCTGGCATGGCCGTTGCCGGCCTGAAGCCTGTCCCGGAAATCCAATTTTCAGGCTTCCTTTACATGGCGCTTGGCCAGCTGATAAACCACGTCTCAAGGATAAGGAACCGCAGCAGGGGCGCATTTACCTGCCCTGTCATCATCAGGACGCCTTATGGCGGCGGGATTCGCGCACTGGAACACCATTCGGAGAGCATGGAGGCCATTTACGTCCATACGCCTGGATTGAAGGTTGTCATTCCATCCTCCCCGTATGACGCCAAAGGTCTTTTGATTTCAGCAATCAATGGCAATGACCCGGTTGTTTTCATGGAGCCAAGCAGGCTTTACCGCGCCATCAGGGAGGAAGTGCCTGATGGCTCTTACACCATCCCCCTTGGCAAAGCCAAGGTTGTGAAAGAAGGAAACGCAGTTACTGTGATAAGCTGGGGCTCGATGCTTCAGCAGGCAAAGCTTGCACTGAAACATACCGATGTTGATGTTGAACTCATTGACCTGCGCACTTTGAAGCCGTTGGATGTTGAAGCTATAATTTCTTCTGTGAAGAAGACCGGCCGGTGCATCATAGTGCAGGAAGCACCGAGGACCGGCGGGCTGGCTTCGGAGATAATCGCGCTTATCAACGAGCAGGCACTTCTCAGCCTAAAGGCCCCGGTAAGCCGGGTTGCGGGCTTTGATACGGCTTTTCCCCTTTACAAACTCGAGGATTACTACCTCCCAGGCACTGAAAGAATTATAAATGCCATTGAGGCTACAGTAAACTACTAAAATGACATACGAATTTCGTTTTCCAGATGTTGGCCAGGGAATTACCGAGGGCCAAATTGTGAAGTGGCGGGTTAAGGAATCTGATTCTGTCAAGGAAGACCAGGTCATTGTGGAGATTGAAACTGACAAGGCGGTTGTTGAAGTTCCCAGCCCCAAGGCTGGCGTGATTATTCACAGGCACAAAAGCAATGAAGGGGAAAAAATCAATGTTGGCGACGTCATTGTTGCCATTGGCGAAAAGGGCGAGAAATACGTCCCCGGCAAGGCTGTTTCAGCATCAATGGCTGTTCCTGAAAGCGCAAAGAAGAAGGACGCTGGCGCGGTTGTCGGCTTCCTCCCTGGCTCGATGTCAGAGCTTGACAAAGGCGTTTTTGCAATGCCATCTGTGCGAAAGCTTGCCACTGAATTGAAGGTCGACCTTTCTAAAGCCAATGGTTCTGGCCCGGGCGGGAGGATTACAGAAGATGACGTGAAAAAAGCAGCCGGAGTTTCAGCAACAACATCCCAAAAACCGCAGCCTTCCGAACAGGGTGAATCGCAAATGAAGGTCACGAAAAAATATGACTTGTGGGGCTTTGTTCATCGTGAGCCACTGAGAGGCATCAGGAAGGCAACTGCCGAGAAAATGTCGTTGTCAGCGTCAAAAACCGCAGCCGTGACTAATTTTGACGAGGCGGACATTACGGACCTTGCTGCCTTGCGAGAGAAAGAAAAAGTTGCTGCCGAGAAAAAAGGCATTAAGCTGACATTTCTCGCATTTGTTGTGAAGGCAGTCTTTGAGTCACTGAAAAAGCCCGGGCATGGCATCGTTAACAGCAGCCTTGATGAACAAACTCAGGAAATTATAATCAAAGAGTATGTCAGCATTGGTTTCGCTGTCGCCACAGAAGCCGGCCTTGTCGTGCCGGTGATCAAGAGGGTAGAACAAAAGGCAGTGTTGGCGATTGCCCGCGAACTTGGCGAACTTGCGGAAAAGGCCCGAAGCAGGAAAATTGACATGGCCGACATGATGGGCGGAACGTTCACAATAACCAATCTGGGCTCTATTGGCGGCACGTTCTTCACTCCGATAATCAACTATCCCGAGGCAGCAATACTCGGAATTGGCAAAATTGCAGAGAAGCCTGTTGTCAGGGACGGGAAGATTGTTGTCAGAAGAATCATGCCGTTGTCGCTGACCTACGACCACCGCCTGATTGACGGCGCCCAGGCTGCGGCGTTCTTGAATGCGGTAATAAGCTATTTGGAGAATCCGAAGCAGCTAAAGTAAAAAATCTCAACCGCAGCAGAGCTGCGAGGTATGAATTAGGAACTGAATAGGTTTGGTTGGTGGTGTATTTGTTCATAGGTCTTGCCTTGGTTTCTGACATACTGCGCGATGATGTTCTCATTGGCATACTGCCCGANNGGCGGTGGTCGGTTTTCGATTGACGCCCTGCTAGCTTTGACATCCCTCGCCGGGCACAAGTCCTGCTGTAGCAGGACTGCACAGTCGGCTACTGCCGACTTGCGCCCACAGTTTTATCTCAAATTATTCCACTCTTCAGAAGAATATCTTTCCCTCGCAAGTTTTTCAGCCTCAGCCATTTCCTTGTCGCTTGGTTTGCCGAACCCGGACTCCTTTCCTTCCGTAAACGCGGCAATAAGAGCGTCTTTCAGCTGCTGCTCACTAATGGCGGGGTTTATGTCCGTTACCGATGTCACCCTTTGCTTGACATCAGAAATGAACTTGTCAGATATCTTCTCCTTCGGCACTTTCAGC
>DUGG01000008.1 GCA_013331515.1 Candidatus Woesearchaeota archaeon | reverse complement strand
TTGCTCAAATGGGTTTCATACCCCGCAGCTCTGCTGTGGTTGGGATTTTTCATTAGCTGGCGTGACTTGCTCACTTAGCGGATTTTAAAAAACACCGAATTTATGGTGCCATTCAGCGATTGTCCAACGCGTAACTTTCACGTCATCATGCTGCCACAACTGATTCTGGGCTTTAGACAAAGACAAGCCATCATCATGCTGTTGAACCGCACGGACAATATCCTCTTTTCTGTGGCGCATTCGTTCAAAACCATCAGGCTCCACGAAT
Organism: Candidatus Woesearchaeota archaeon; assembly: GCA_013331515.1. GTDB lineage: Archaea > Nanobdellota > Nanobdellia > Woesearchaeales > UBA10216 > UBA10216 > UBA10216 sp10216u. The sequence goes on along the minus strand of DUGG01000008.1, from coordinate 3,962 downwards.
TGCCCTTGGCAATCGTTACACAGGTAACTTTGTTTTACTCTTACTTTCCTGTACCTTTTACCATTTTCAATAACATTCTTTGACTTACAGTATATGCAATCAATAGGTTACATCTCTCAATAACAAAGAAAAAGATACACTCATATGTTAATCATTCGTTAAGTAGACAGTATCCGGGAATGATTAAATTTAAATAAGCTCCGGCAGGACAACATCAACATGCCGGGATCGCATAACCTGGTATTGCGCTGGTCTTGAAAAACAGCAAGCCAACCAGTGGCCGAAAGGCCTTCAGGGTTCAAATCCCTGTCCCGGCGTTATTTCCTTCGCAAACTTTTTATAGGGGGGCCGCCAATCTGGGGAGGGCATGGCTAATGACAAACCAGGACTAGAAAGCGCGGGAGGCAGCCGCATCAGGAGGCTGCTTGGCAGCAGAAATGTCTTGGCCATGCTGGCGGTCTTGGTGGTTGTGCTTGTTGTCATAACTTGGCCATCAAGGTTTGACGGCCTTTTCAAGGCAAGAACGGTTGATAAGGCCCTTGAGAAGCTTGACACCTGCAAGGTTGAAAGCGACCTTGCTGCAAGGAACAACTGCTACAGGGAACTCGCCTTTTCGGCCAACAACACATACTTTTGCGGCAAGGTATTCAATTCGTCATCGATAAGCACAAGCTGCTTTGCCAAGCTGGCAATAGAAGCCAACAGCAAGAAGCTGTGCGATGACATAAACGATGTCAAGGCCAGGGGATTCTGCACGTTTGAGCTGGCGATTACAAGGGTGGAGATGCCTCTTTGCAATAACATTGACGACCGCACATGGAAAAACCACTGCTATACCCAGCTGGCGCTGCTGACCGGAAAGCCAGACTCTTGCACCCAGATTGAAGGAAGCGACTATGCAGCAGAGTGCTATCTTGCGCTTGCCAAGAATGCCAGTTCAGGCCCGGCGTGCGCCTACATTATTGACCAGGTAAAGAAGGACAAGTGTTTTCTCACGGTTGGAACAGCCAATTCAGACCCGCTCCTCTGTGCAGAGATAGCGGAGCCGGCTGATAGGTGGACTTGCTACCACAGGATTGCCAAGAAGACGGGAAATGTGGAGTTGTGCAACAGGGTATCCTCAGTGTTCAGGCAGAACTGCGTGGATGCTGTCAGGGAAGCATTCCCAAACGCTACCTGAGTTTATTGCTCAAATGGATTTCATACCCTACAGTTCTGCTGTAGCATAATTGTCCCGTTTGAGGATTAAAAAATCCCGACTCATAAACAATACCCGCAGCTCTGCTGCGGTTGGATTTTTCATTATTGCTGTTCAGCCTTCATGATTTGGGCCTTTTCCTGAACGTAAGCGTCATATGCTGTCACGAACATGGCCACGATTACCGGGCCAAGGACAATCCCGACAATACCAAAAAGGTTCATCCCGCCCATTATCCCAAGAAGGACAAGCGCGGGGTGGACGTTGGCCTTTTTACCTATTATTCTCGGCTTGAGGACGTTATCAATGCCGCTCACTACCAGGGTGCCGTAAAGCAGAAGCCCGATTCCCCTGAGCAGCATGAGCCCGTCACCTGAATAGTGGCCGCTGAAGACAAGCAGCAGGGCTATTGGCAGCCACACCACAAAGGGGCCAAGGAACGGCACGAGGGAGGCGAGCAGCGTCACTAACCCCCATACCACCGGCGAAGGCACGCCAAAAAGGAAGAAGCCAATGCCAGCAAGGATGCCCTGGAGGATTGCAACAACAACTGTACCGTAAACCACCGCCGAAGCTACGCTGCTGAATTGAGCGACAAGGGCGTCCTGCCTGTGTTTCTTCAGCGGAATGCCGCTCTTAATCCGCTCAATGAGCCGGTCGCCATCCTTGAGCATGTAGTACATGGTGAAGAATACTATAAACAGCGTAAGAAGCATGGACGGAAGGGAAAGCAGCAACTGGGTGCTCCTGCCCAGTATGAACTCTGTTCCCTTGCCAAGCGAGTTTGTCAGGAGCGCCTTTATCTTGGGGTCAATGTCCCTCAGGTTTTTCGGGATTAGCTGGCAGAGTGCATCGCCCTCGCACTTGATAGCCCTGGTTCCCCCTTCAATGTATTGCTTGGCTACCACGAACCCTACAGAAACTTCTGTTGTCAGCTTGTTCACAACAAAGAATGAAGGCACAATCAGGAGAACCACCACAAGGATAGTCACGAAAAGCGCGGAAACAGTCCTGAATTTCAGCAGGCCATAAGCTGCCCTGTAAACAGGATAAAAAATGTAGCTGAGAATCAGGCCGGCAGCAATCGTGCGGAAAAGGGAGTTCAACACTGTAAGTGTCAAAAAGCCCAGCACCAGGACCATAAGCACAGAATACCTTACCGTGAGCTTGATTTTACCTGTCCTCCCCGCCCGTTTTGCCATCAACAGGTTTTTGTAACCGGATGCTAATAAAACCTGCCATTTTTTCAGAAAAAAGAAGTGCATACCAAATATAAATCTTTTGCACTGAAAGGCAGGATGGGCTCGCCCAGATTCGAACTGGGGACATCTTCCACGTCAAGGAAGCATCATAGCCACTAGATCACGAGCCCGGATTATCCAGGGCTCTCCCGGAGCGTATATAAAACTTTTGCCGCTATCGCCTGGCAAGAATTTCGCCCATCAGGGAGTGGCGGAAATTAAGGTTGTCAAGCCAGCTGTATGTCACATTGACAGCGTAGCGGTTCTTGTCCCTCCCTGTGTTGCGGTGCCTGCACGTATCGAAGCTGTTTGGCGTCCAGCCGTTGATGCGGAACTCATGGCGTTCGCCGTTGCGCAGGGTGTATCCCGAAGGATTCAGGCAATCAATTGGTGGGGAATCAAGGCAGGTGATGCACTGGTTGTTTGTCACACCATTCCCTCCAGGGCCTCCAAGGGCGTCTGATACTGCGTCAACAGACCACACCTGCATGTCCCTCCCTGCACCGTTTTGTAGCACGACAACAATGGTCGTGGTGCCTGCTTCGTCAAAGCCGTGGTCTGTGCAGCTGATTGAGACTGGGAAAGTGCACTTCTCAGGAAGCAGCGTGGCTGGCGAAAGCACGCCAAAGTAAGCCAGAGCGCCAATGACAACCAGGACGACAAGTATGGCCCAGCCATAAGTCATCAAAAANNACTTTGTTTCGGCGAGCGAAAATATCGACTTCAGCGCAACAACGATTGTTGCCGGAACGACAAACACCAGTATTGAGTCAAGCATCGCCCCAAGGTACAGGCCAATCTGGAAGACGCCGCTGACAACCGAGCCGCCAAACGAAGCAACAATCACCAGGCTGACAGAAGCAATCAGGAATGCCGTGGTTTCCTTCCGCGTGACGTTAAGCAGGCCGACTATCGTTCCGAGCAGCACCAGAAATGAGGTAACTGTCGGATTTGATTTTTCTGGCAAGAACGCCCCTGCAATAAGCGCAACAACAACGCCAAGGAGGAAAGCCCAACTGCCAACCGCCTGAATAGAATTATCATTAGCCCTTGAAACTGTTTTAGCCATTTTGCCTGCAACCTCCTTTTTTATTAATAATCCCTGTTTCCGTTGGCAGAGTATTTAAACTTTACGGCGGTGGTGCGTATAATGGGGTGCATGTTTAAATACCAGAGGCAACGTACAGCCATGTCAAAAGATGAGCAGGGTAGCATTGTACATCATTGCAATTGCGGCAACCCTTATTCTGGCAGGGTGCGCGACAAAAATGCAGCCAACTGTTGTGCTTGAGACATCAAGGGGGAACATAGAGATAGAGCTGTTTCCTGATGATGCACCAATAACAACCGGCAGCTTCCTGAAGTATGTCAATGACGGCTTCTATGAAGGCACGGTTTTCCATCGCGTCATTCCAGGCTTCATGGTACAGGGGGGAGGATTCATTGCCGAAGGCAGCCAGAAACCCACAAGGGAGCCAATAAAGCTTGAGTCGGGCAACGGACGGCGGAATGAAATCGGGACG
>DUGG01000096.1:1023-2684 GCA_013331515.1 Candidatus Woesearchaeota archaeon | reverse complement strand
GACTTGCCGCTGCCTGACGGCCCCTGGATGGCAAGGAATTCCCCTTTTTTAACTTCAAGTGAAACCCCCCGAAGGGCGTTTACCACTTCACCCCCTGTGTTGTACGTTTTCCACACGTTCATCAGCTTTACAGCAATGGTCATGGCAGGAAATTATCCTAGTGAGTATTTAAGCTTTCAGCATGGCGCCTCGCCCACCAAAACCTATTTATACGCGGTGGGCTGCCGGGCTTGCATGACTTTTCGCATTGGAAGAAACGACAACAATAGAAGCAAGAAGTGGTTTGCAATTTTTGTTGGCGCACTGATGCTGATGAGCGTTGTCGGATTTGTGTTCTCGCTAAACCCCTCTGCACAGGGGGCAGGCTTTCGCTATGGCGGGNNGCCTCATTACTGGGAGCCGGGCCGCTTACATAACGTATGACTGGAACAGCTCACGCTCTGAGTTGATGGCGCTTTTCCAGTTTGACACCGCCATCCTGCTTGAAAAGAAATGGGGCGTTTTTGTGCAGCCGGGCTTCTCAACCAGCAATCCGATGAACGCTTCCATTGTTGGCTGCGCCGAAGCCACGGGTTTTGTGCCGGTAATCCTGCTTGAAGCTGCCAACAACACAGGCATACGGCTGGATTCCTCAAACAGCAACTGCATCGTTGTTGGCGGGGATTCTGATACCGGCTTTTTGATGGCAGGTGACCGGCTTAAGTATGCAATTCTGCAGGGAGGGGAAAAGTGACTTCACCTGACGGGACTGAGAATCAGCAGCCCGGCCACGATACAGGCCAATCAAGGAATAGCAAGCATCACAGCGAGAAGGCGGTAATAATCGCCTTTGCTTCAATTACCGTTGTTATGCTGCTGGGCTTCCTCTTGGCAAGTTGCGTTTCCAGCCTCATGAAGCCTGAAAGCGGCCCTTCTGATGTGCGGGAGTACAACGGGTTTGAATTCACCAGGAGCGGCAACTTCTGGATAACAGAGTGGAAAAGGGTGGATGGTTCAGAATACTCCCTTGAGTTCAGGAACGCGCCGNNGTGGGAAGTAGACGGCATTGAAGTAGAAGGTGAGACGGATACCAGGTTCAGTCAGTGGCCCTACGTTTTCATAACCCATGACCCTTCAAACGAAACTACCCGGAGCACGGCTTTTGTTGCAATTTCGGCAAGCAACCTGGCCAGCGTGCTCACTGCTGTTTTTGAAAGGGAGGTCATTGGCGCGTGCACCAGGAACTTCACTGAGGGCTGCTCAACAAGGCCGATAACCACATGCTCAACGAACGCCTCGGTAATCTACCTCATGGTTTCAAACGAGACGGGCATCTCGCTTGACGGCAACTGCGCAATAATCCGCGGGTTCGGGGAGAACCTCACTAAAGCCGCCGACAAGGCAGTTTACCAGTGGCTGGGCATAGTCAAGAAGTGAAAAGGGCGCTGACTCATGAAAATTGAGAAGAAAGTCTAGCAGGAATTTTTCCAGAAAATCGTTGATGGGGAAAAGACGTTTGAGTTGCGCCTTACTGATNNGTGCAATTCCGCCCATGGCGGAATTGCACAATCCTACCTTGTAGGATTTGTGGCATGAACAGCAACCACTTCCGGCTGCTTATAGGTACGAACATTAATTTCCGTATTAGTTAACCGTGCCTATATTCGGCGGACTTTACAAGT
>DUGG01000096.1:0-986 GCA_013331515.1 Candidatus Woesearchaeota archaeon | reverse complement strand
TGGTGAAAACACCGGCGGAATGCAAGCATTGAATGCCGCGCAGGGGATATCCTGGTCTTGAGGGAATGGAATCCGGTAAGTCAGGAGCATACAGGAAGAGTTATTGAAAAGCGAGTTACTTACGTCCTCAAGACGAAAGATGTAAAATTCTGGCCGTGTGAAAACGTTGAGAAGTACTGGTTTCAGGCAATCTCTTTCAGGTAGTGCGCGTTCACAGCTCCTTTGCCCCTGATTCTGAAGGTACCACGAAGCGCATCCCCATCCCAAGCTGCAGGAGCGCGGTTATAAGCGCCATGTGAACATTACCGGTTCCTGATGCCATGTTGACTGCCACTTCAGTGTCTGCTATCTTCCCCAACAGCCCTTTTTTTATTTCCTGCAGCAGCTGCTCTGCCGGGGCAAGATCGTTCACAACCACGAATTCGGCCTTCATCCCTGAAAATTTCTGGCTAAAGTTCTCCCTGCCGAACTCGTTTGTTATCAGGAAAATGGCAGTCCAGGATTCGGAAGCAATCAGCCTTGCCACTTCGCTCCATGTCCCTTTGCCTGCGCCAAGGCAGGCCACTAGGCGTGTCATAAAAACAGGATATTGTTAAAAGCTTAAAAAGATTGTTAAAAAAATGGTGTGAGGCAAAAATAACGCGTTTGGGGTCAATTTATGTCCACTATTTTTAGCTCAAAGACGAGGTTCCTTCCCGCCAGGGGATGGTTCATGTCAACAGTGACTGTTTCAGGATTAGTTCCAGTGATTGTTGCATGTATGACCTGCCCTGTGGGGGTTTTGAAGCTGAAGCCCATCCCCTTGTCAAGCTTCATCTCAGGCGGGAATACGCTCCTGGGCACCTGCTGTTTTAGCCGTTCGTCCCTTGCGCCATAGCCATTTTCAGGCAGGATTGTTATTTTCTTCTGCTCGCCTTTTTTCATCCCGATTACCGCCTCGTCAAATCCCTTTACGACGTCGCCGTTGCCAACAGTGAACTCTATCG
>DUGG01000009.1 GCA_013331515.1 Candidatus Woesearchaeota archaeon | reverse complement strand
TAGTTCTGTCCTTGACTGTAACAATTAATGTCCGCTACTAAACTGGCGTTAATCAAACTGTACCTGAGCTACAACTCCAGAAAAACATCATCGCCCTGGACTTTGACCCTATAAGTTTTTACCTTCCTGTCAGGGTCAAATGTCGTTTGGCCGCTTTCCAGTTTGTACGTCCAGCCGTGCCACGGGCACTCAACCGTGCATTCAGCCTCATTGACACATCCCTCGCCAAGGGGGCCGCCGGCGTGTACGCAGGTGTTGTGGATGGCATAGAACCTGCCTTTGACGTTGAAGATGGCAACCGGCTCGCCCAGGGCATCAACAACCGTTGCAGAGCCAGGAGGTATCTCGCCAACCCGGGCAACCTTCACCAAAGAACCCATGGAATGCAAGCCCTCCACGCCTTATTTAAAATTTGCGGCCTCAAAAAGGCAAAAACGAAACATTTATATATTGGTATACGAAAGGGCCTAGTCCGGATATTTGTATACTAGCGCCGGCGTATGGCTGCATTCCGGGTTTGACTGGGCAAGAGGTGGGTTAAATGGGTATCGAAGAGATTCAAAAGGTCAATGCGCTTGCGCGTGAGCTGATGCGCCACGGCATTGCAGGAACATCGGACGAGGCTCTCCTGAAGGCAAAGGATATGCTCAGGGCAAACCCCGTGGATTCAATGACTGCTGCAATATCGGCGAATACTTCAATAGGCAGGACTGAGCAGCACGCAGGCCAGCAGGCGCTCAGCGAAATCAATATGGACATAAGGTCGCTGGGAGTCAGGTTTGATGCCATTGCAAGGGAACTGCTTTCAATGAAGGATGAGATGAGGAAGCTCGGCAGCAGCATGAGCGACGTGAGCGGCCAGGTGATGAGGCTGGCAGCAAGGCAGGAGCAGCCGGTTTCCACGCCGGTTCACAAGGCCGAGGCAGCGCCGGTTTCTGAACAGGTCCAGCAGGCAACGCTCCAGCAACCCCAGTTCGAGAAGCCCAGGCAAATGATGGCCAGGGCAGGAAAAGAGGAGTACAGGCCGGAAGACGTCGCCATTGAGAAGATATTTTATTTTGGGAAGTAGGCGCAAAAGCGCCGCTTCAATCTTTTCCTGGGCAGTCCTATGCGATAGCTATGCAATAAGGCTCAGTAAAAAGTATGCATTTTTTGTGCGACGACTTTTTAGTGGCAGACATTAATCATTGCTTGCCATTTTCCGCTACTATAGCAAAGGGCACAAAAAGTTGAGCATGTAATAGCGAATCTCGTTAATTATCAAACATTTGCGAGATTCGCTAAATAGCAGATTGCAAGCGAAAAGTTTTGTTATTTCTGCAATCTGCTATAATATGCCCTTTGCTATTAGTCAAGGACAGCTTTTTGCTCATTTATTTCTGTCCTTGACTATAAAACCAGAAAAGCATAACAAATTAAGTTGGAAGTTATGTCTTTCTCTATTTCTGCTGAAAAGCCGCCAGACACCCCGTAGGGCCCAACCCCGGTCTGGCGCACCATGTTCACGAGGCAAGCAAGCCTGGGGAAGCTTGCCCGAGCTTTGCGAAGGCAAGTCCCGAACAAAGCGAGTGCACTCCATCCGAGGTGAGGGGAACAAGCGACAGTTTGTGCATTGCCAAAAATACCAGAAACTTTCTTAAGAACCTATAATTATAGCAGCATCGGGTTGCCCGAAATATATACCCCAGAAACAAAACGTTTATATACTACGTGTAACTACTCGGGAATAAATAACTTAACATTTGATAAAAACAGTTGGGGGTTGGGTGCACAATGAAAAACATGTTTAAGGCATTTTTGTTCATGATAGTTCTTGTTCTTTCGGCTGCATTCGTGAGCGCAGGGCCTGACCCCGTCCTTTCAGCCATATCAGACCAGACAATCAATGAAGGGCAAGCCATGAGGATTTCGCTTGCTTCAACAGCCAATGATACCATTGACATCACTGCCGGAGGCGCAGGAAGCACATTCAGGGTATGCCAGGTCACATCACCTTCCGGCTCATGCCCGGGCAATGCAAACAGCATCAATGTTGGCACGACAATTGCAAACATATCAAGCCTGAGCAACAAGGCAGGTGAGTTCAACTGGACTCCCGACTTCACCCAGGCAGGGACATACTACTTCAACATAAGCGTGGCTGATAGCGATTCAACAAGCAACAGGACGCTCAAGGTAACAGTCGTTGACGTGCCCCCGAGACTGGGCGGCACCGGAGCGCTTGCGCTTGGAAACGCTGCCCAGCAAAAGACAAACCCGCTCCATGATACTGAAACAGCAAGGGGGCAGAACGCCACAGGCTCAATAACGCTGTCAAACGAAGGCCCTGCGCCTGAGACAATCACATCCATAACAGTGAAGATGGTGCCACAGGCAGGATTCACAGAAAGCGATCTCAAGGTAAACTTTAGCTTGCCGAAGACGGCACTTGCGCCGGGCGAAAGTATGACAATCCCGGTCATAGTCAGGATACCAGAGAAGCTGGATGCGGTAAGCTTAAAGCTGCTCAATCCTGAGCCTGTAAGCGTTGGAACGCTTGAGTTCAGCGCAGTATCGGCAACAAGCGGCGCGGCTGTCAAGGCGGTAACGGCCATAACACTCCAGACAGACAACCACCTTGACGTGATTGACAACGTCAAGTTCACATATGGCGGCAAGACAAAGTCGGCAAGCAATGATGAGCTTGTCAAGGACGTAAGGGCCGGCCAGGCAGTGGACATAGAAGTTACCGTAAAGAACACTTTCACAGAGCGGGAGAACATTGACATTCAGGACGTCACGGTCAGGGTCACAAGTGGCACCCTTGACATAGACGAGGAGGACGACCTGGGCGACATATCACCCCAGGACAAGGAAACCGTGAAGTTCACAACGACCATTGACGAGGACGCTGACGACAACACCTATGACGTCGAGGTAACTGCTGACGGAAAGGACGAGTTCGGCGCAAGGCACGGCGAAAGGATAGTCATAAGGTTTGAAATCAAGAGGAAATCCCACGAGATTGAGATAAAGGGAATTATTGTGAACCCGCCAACAGTCGCCTGCGAGAAGGAAGCGCGGCTGACAACCAGCATAAGGAATTCCGGCAAGAACAACGAGAAATCTGTGGTTGTGCGCGTTGCAAGCCCTGACCTTGGCTTTGGCGCCATGTCAGACCCAATAGAGCTTGACGAGAACGACGAGGACACAGCATCATTCGCTGTGCCTGTCCCGGAAAGCCTGCCAAGGCCTGCAAACTACAGGATAACGGTTGAGACATACTATGACACAAGTGTCAAGAGCAACAGCGATGTTGCACTGCTCAGTGTGCAAAAGTGCGCTCCCGCCGCCGTACAGGAGGAAGAGGAGCAGTTGCCTGTAAAGGAGGAGAAGCTGCCGGTTACAGTCATCACAGTCCCGCCTTTGGCACAGCCGACAAACGTAACGCCACCCCAGCAGCAGGAAAAGAAGTCGCTGCTCGAATCACCGGCTTACCTTGCCATACTTGGCCTCGGCTATGTTGTGGTGCTCGGCGGCGGAGCTGCGCTGCTGATAAAGCTGATGAGAAAGCCGTGAAAACGGCAATTTTTCCTTTTCATTGAGGGGGAATTTATTCCCTTTTTTATCTTTAATGTTCAGTAGTTGGCCAGTTATTCTGTCAAATTCCATTTGACCAAAGGTCAATGAACCCAAAATAGACTGAAGTGCGCCACGGCACACCTTTTGTCAATGTTTAAATAAAGGAGGGCTTATTTCGCCTTGAAACAAGGCGCTGGCCATGGCCAAAAGGAAAAAGGAAGGCGGAAGTGAATTACCCCGCCTGATGAAGGGGGATACATCAGCATTCTTTAAGTTGCTAAAGAAGCAGGCTGTTGAGGGGTTGAGGAACGCAAGGCACGCGCTCACCCTGAAGAACGCGGTCATAGCTGCTTTTGCTATTTCAATGTTGCTGATTTTTGGCAGCGGCATCAAGGACATCCTGCTTGTTGCGGTACTGGGAACAGCAGCGTCTTACTCCACGATATACAAGAGGACCATAAGGGTGCCCTCTGCCGTTGAGCTGGTGACCCTTGGCACTGTTGTCACGGGCGCGGCTTACGGACCGCTGGTTGGAGCCGCATTCGGCATCATAACGACCATTGCCTCTGAAATCATAAGCTCAGGTGTTGACGTGTTCACCCTGTTCTATGCCACAGCAAGGGGCATATCCGGGGCTGTGGCGTTCTACGCAGTCAACAACTGGGGCTTCGGCATGGTAGCGATGGGGATGACAGCGCTGGTCATATTCCACGCAATTTCAGACTTCATTTACATAGTATCTGGCGATGTGGAGGCAAAGCTCAAGGTCGTATACTTCACCATCACCAACACCGCGTTCAACCTGCTGGTCTTTACCCTCTTCGGGAAGCTCCTGCTGCGGCTGGCCACTATGTAGGCTGCCAACCCAACCTAAACATTTAAATATTCCAGTATACGAATATCAACAAAAAAGGGAAAATGTAACGCCCAGCGGCTGCAGCATCAGCTGTGCTGCTTATTTGGCGTGATGGCGGAAGTTAAACATGGCTGAAGCGGTTTCTGTAGTCCAGGTCACAAGTGGAAGCGCACAGGAAGCCACGGTAGCAGAAAATGCCGGCACCCATGGTGAAGGGGCGCCGGAGTTCTTCATAGACCTGAGGCCAAGGTTTGTCAAGCTGCCGGACATAAGCGAGAGGGAGAAGATAAACATACGCTACCCGCTGCTGCCACCCTACGCGTTTGCCCACATCTACTGGGATGACACGTCAAAAGAGCTGCTTTACTCCGTAGAGGAGGTAATCCTGACTGATACAGAGAAGGAGCTGCTCAAGCTGATACAGCTCGGGCTTGAAGAAATGATAAACATAAGCTACGCCTATGCTGCAAAGTCAGAGCTGATAATCAAGTACCTGGAGAAGAATGTCCAGTCAATACTGGCAGAGCTTGGCGCAAAGGTGTCAAAGCAATCGTACCTGAAAATAATGTACTATGTCTACCGCGACTTTGTGGGGCTCAACGAGATAGAGCCCATGATGCACGATTTCTACATAGAAGACGTTGAGTGCAACGGCGCTGAAACGCCCGTATACATAGTCCACAGAAGGTACCAGAACATGAGGACGAACATCGTTTTCTCCGAGCTGAAGCGGCTGATTGACTTTGTTGAAAAGCTGGCCCAGAAGACAGGCAGGTATGTGAGCTTTGCCAAGCCGCTGCTCGACGGCTCGCTTCCGGACGGATCTCGTGTCAACGCAACCTACACCAGCGATGTCACCACCCACGGCCCGACATTCACAATCAGGAAGTTCACGAAAGACCCGCTCACGCCGGTGCACCTGCTTGGCTACAAGACCGCAAGCCCCGAGATGTTCGGCTTCCTCTGGCTGGCAATTGAGAACAAGTTCAACGTGATTTCCATAGGTGAGACGGCCTCCGGAAAGACTACCTTCCTCAACTCCATCCTTCAGTTCGTGCCGCCTGAGGCCAGAATCGTCTCAATAGAGGACACCAGGGAGCTGAATATAGCGCATGAAAACTGGATTCCGGCAGTGGCAAGGGTCGGCTTTGGCATCCCCAACCTCCTCGGTAAGCAGTATGGCGAGATAAGCATGTTTGACCTGCTCAGGGAGACGTTCAGGCAGAATCCGGACTATGTGGTCGTGGGGGAGGTCAGGGGCAAGGAGACTTATGTGCTGTTCCAGGGCATGGCGTCCGGTCACCCTTCGTTCAGCACCTTCCACGCAGCCTCTGTCGAGACAATGGTAAGGAGGCTTGAAACCCCGCCAATAAACCTTCCCGCCTCGCTGGTTGACTCGTTGGACATCGTGTGCAGCGTAATACATATCAAGGACCAGCGCAGGAATATAAGAAGGGTCAAGGACGTAAAGGAAATCATAGAGGTGAAGCAGCAGATAGGGACGGTTGACTCCAACACGCTCTTTGAGTGGAACCAGATAGATGACAAATTCATCTACAACGGGAACTCGCACATACTCTCAATAATAAGCAAAAGGACCGGCGCGTCAATCAAGGAGCTTGAGAATGAAATACGGCTGAGGAGCCTGCTGCTCACCAAGCTGCTTGAGCAGAACCTTACACACTACAAGGATGTCACCCGGATTGTCAACAGCTACTACAAGGACAGGGACGCCGTCCTGAAGGAATTCGGCATCAAATAGGAAACCGCAGAATGAACAGCCGGCAGGAAGTAAGGGAGCATATTGCAAAGGCAAAAGCCCTCATGGGGCTTTATGCTACAAGGGCAAATTCTGAGCCGAAAAGCCAGGCAGCCCTTGAACATGCCCAAAGCGAGATGAAAATCATAAAGCAGGACATAATAGCAGAGCTGCAGGCCATGAAAGGCGCGCTCAGGTCACTGCAGAGGCAGTAAAAAACGCGAAATGCCACATAAGGACGCCCAAAAACTTTTGGATGAGGTAAGCGAGCTCCTGACAGAGCTTGAAGTCCTGTCGGTGCAGCAGCGCTCCTTAACCGAGAGCGCAAAGGCGCTTTCCGACCAGTACCAAAGCGGAAAGCACGGCTACCTTGAGTATGAGCAAAAACAAAAAGCCCTGCTGAGAGGGAGAAGCAGGGAAGAATGGGACGGTTACTTCAAGGCATCCTCACTCACCCTTCTAAAAAAAGCAGAATTTGTAGTGAGCCAGGTAACCGTCCTCGTGCAGGACGACACTTCCTGCTACTCGCTCAAGGCAAAGGCGGAAAAGAGCAAGGAGGCAAAACATGAACTTGCTGCACAGCCCGCACAAAAGGCAGCAGAAACACCGGAGCAGCCGCAAGCAGCCGAATCACGCCCTGAAGCAAGGATTGAAGTATTCAACATCGACAATGAAGTTGAGCGGCTCAGAAGCATGCTTCTTTCCAGCAGCGTCCACACCGGAGTGGTTGGGGAAGTTCAGCAGGAAGCAGCTAGGGGCTCAAATGTAAGCATAACCGTGCCCTTGCTTGAAGACGTGGCCAAAGAAATAGAGGAGGCCGAAGCCAAAGCAGGAAGGGCTGCCTTGCGAGACATGGTAAAGATTCCCGGAGAAGTAAATCAACCGGGCGCGCACAGGCCCGGGCTGGGCGTGAAAATTGCGGCAATGGCAAGGAACGCCGCCGGACTGCCACTCCTTACCTTAACGCGCATTCTCAAGGCAATAGGGCTTATTGTGGCGGCGGCAGCCAAAAGAAAGCCCGCTCTGAAAACAAAGCAGGCTCCAAAAATCACGTTCAGCAGCGCACCTGCCGCAAATCGCCTGCCAGCACCAAAACAGCCATATCCTCAGCAAAGGAAAGGGATAACGCAGGCCATTGCAGAAGCCCTCGGCATCAGGAAAGCAAAGAGGGGCATATTCGTGGAAGAAATCGTTGCGATGGAAAAAAAGGCAAAGGAAAGCGAAAAAATGCCTGCCACGGAGAAAAAAGAGCCGGCAGGACTCGCCTTCGGCTGGTTCTCCATCAGGAGCCTGCTCAATGAAGTGACAGAAAAATTCAGGGCGAAGCAGGGACCGATAATGGCAGAGAAGACCGCAGTTCCAATCCACATGAAAAAGCTCAAGGAAATGCGCAAGAAGCTCTACGAGGAAGAGCGCCTGTCCGGATTTGACACGACCCTGCTGGCCCAGGAAGCCAAAAGGGTAAAGAAAATACTTGAAGTGGAAAGGCCGGAAGTTTATCAGGGCAGTTCAATCGGCCTCATAGCCAACCTGACTGTCAGGAAAATGAGCCTGTTCCTGGTTGACACCTTCCCGGAATTCTTCGGCTTCCTGTACAACGCATTAAGAGCGGCAAACGTCAAGGTTCTGTCAAATACCTATGTCAACATAATGATACTGTCAACGCTTTTCACAACAGCGGCAGCGTTTGCCATCCTCACCATATTATTTTTCATCCTGAACTACCCCCTGTATCAGATAGTCCTCAAAACTCTGATATTCAGCGGCATAGCCGGCTTTGCCTGCGCCACCATATTCTACGCCTACCCGTTCATGAAGATAAAGGAGAGAAGAAGGAACATAATGACCAACATGCCATTCGCTATAAACCACATGGCAGCCGTCGCAACATCCGGCGTGCCCCCTGTATCAATGTTCGAGCTGATATCAGCATCAAAGGAATACGGAGAGATAGGCACAGAGGTAAAAAAAGTTGTTGACTTCACAAACATATTCGGTTACGATTTTCTGACCGCCCTGAGGACAGTAGCCGCAACCACGCCAAGCCCCCATTTCAAGGAGTTCCTTGAAGGTGTTGTAAGCACAATAGAGACTGGAGGAGACCTTGACAGCTACTTAAGGCAGGAAGCAGACCAAGCAACACTGACATACAATCTTGAAAGGCAGAGGTATAATGAGACGGTGAGCACTTACTCTGATATTTACACCGGCCTGCTCATAGCGGCGCCACTCTTCTTCGTCGCGGCAATGGCCCTGGTCAATCTGCTCGGCGGCACGCTCGGCGGGATAGGCGTTGACATAGTAATGGCGGTTGGCGCGTATGCAGTCATACCCCTGCTCAACATAGGATTCCTGGTCTTCCTTCAGTTAACACAGCCGGATGTATGAATCTTTTTAAACCCACGCAGCTTCCCTGCGCCATCATGGCACACCAACCCATCCTGACGTTCGAGGAGATTACCAGCGTAAGCTCTATTGACGCCCTCGCCGGGCTGTATGACCGGAAAGGCATATCGGTTTCCCACGACAAGCGCAGCTTTATCAAGGTCGTGAAAATGGACTGGAAGGCTGAAACAGAACGCCTCCTCATGCAGGCAAAGGAAGCCCCTCCTCCAACCAGCCTGCCATCGCTGGATGTAATTATCGACCAGGCCAAGGTGAGCATACACGGGATAGCCCACAACAAAAAAACGATTGCTGCAATAGTTAACTCAACGGTTGGCAAAGGCGGCAACTGGCTGTTTGAGCAGCTAACGCCCAAAGAGTACCCTGCCGCAAAATCGGGCGTGGAGCTCCCCGATTTCATGTTCATACCGGCAACAGAAGCCTTATCAGACGGCTTCCAAGATGTCCTTATGTTACTTGGCATGCCATTGCTCGTCGGGCTTGCCTTCCTGGCCAGCTACATTACGAAAAGCAGGATACTCACTAATGATGCTTGGTATCTGAACGTGCCACAGGATGCGTGGTCACTTAACGGGCTGCCTCCATATGCCAGCATAGGGTTTCACGAAGAGCGCTCACCCCCAAGGTACAATTCAGTGGAAAGGCGCTCAGCATACCATGCAGAGTTCCTCCGCAACTGGAAGAGAGGTGAGGACAGGCACATCGTTGTGGGAGCTTTACACGCTCCCCAGATAAGACACTTCCTGCTCAATGGCGTGAAGGACGGCAGCGTGTCAGAGATTGCAGCGAGCCACGCGGAACTTTGGAAGACCGACCCCGAAAAGCTGGCAAAAGCGTGCATTGACGCGACCAGGCGGCGAACTGTTTACCGTATGGCTGGCGCATATGCGATTACCCTGCCTTCAACTGCATTTCTGGGAGCTGCCGCGACCTTCTTTGGACCAGGGTAAACAATGCCAATAGAAAACTAAATAAACCGCCTTCAAGCCGTAAAAAGGGCATGATAAGAATACAATTTGAGGCAAGGCACAGGATTGCCCTTGGTGCAGCCCTGCTCCTTCTGTTAGCAGACATCTACATCTTCAAGGGCAGGATATTCTTCGTGCCGCTGCTCGCGATAGTCGCAATAGTTGCAACACTGCCCTACTGGCTTGACGTTATGAAGGAGAACAAGCGCCAGAAAGAGGTAGAGGCAAGGTTCCCGGAGTTTGTCAGGAACCTCACCGGGGCAATAAAGTCGGGGATGCCTGCGGCCCAGGCTGTGGTGCACGTGACAGAAGGGGAATACGGCACCCTGACCCCGCACCTGAAGAAGCTTGCCAACCAGATTGAGTGGTCAATCCCGTTCCACAAGGCATTCATCAACTTCGGCAAGGAAACTGAAAACCCGGTAATCAGGAGGGCCATAGCAACAGTCATACAGGCAGAGCAGGCAGGAGGCAACATAGAGGATGTCCTGACCTCGGTAACCGAGTCGCTGCTGCAGATAAAGAAAATCAAGGAGGAAAGGAAGTCCAGCATACACGCGCAGGTAATGCAGAGTTACATTATATTCTTCGTTTTCCTGGGAGTCATGATAGTCATACAAAACCTCCTCATACCATACATGGTCAAGTTTGGAGCCACAAGCGCGACAGAAACAGGCATAACTACCGGCCAGGCAGCAGGAGGCATAAACCTGAATGCGGAGCTGGACCTCTCTTCACCTGTCAACTTCATCTTGTCACTTGGCACATGGATAATCAGCCTGAACGGCATATTCCTGCTGATGTCCATGATACAGGGATTCTTTGCGGGGGTGGTGCTTGGAAAGTTGGCTGAGGGCGACCTCACATCAGGCATAAAGCACTCGCTTATAATGATGACCGCAGCGTTCATGATAATAACACTGGCGCAAAGCATACTTGCAAACTCAGGAGCCATAACCGGCCTTGCCGGAGGCGGCTGATGCCAACAATAACGCTTGATATCCGCAAATCAGTCGAAGGCAACGCGGCAGTGTATTTTGAAAAGGCAAAGAAGGCAAAGAAGAAGAAGCGATTGTAATTCTTCAAAACGATCCCTCCACTCGGAGGGATCGTTTTTTTCATGTGCGTATGCACGAAATTTGATGTAGGATGCCTGGAATGAGCTTTTGGAGGAGATTGTTTGGAGATGAGAACCTCGCGGCCTTGCGAGCTGCTGAGCCAATCGTCGCTGCAGCAAATGGCTTCGAAGAAGCGATGAAAGCGCTCTCTGATGAGGCGCTCCGCGCGAAGACCGAAGAATTCAGGAAGCGCCTCGAGGAGGGCATCGCGCGAGGGCTCAGTGAGAGCACGATGCTCGCTGAGCTGGCGCCCGAAGCGTTCGCCGCTGTGCGCGAGGCGTCACGCCGCACGCTCGGGCAGCGGCATTTCGATGT
>DUGG01000081.1 GCA_013331515.1 Candidatus Woesearchaeota archaeon | reverse complement strand
CCCTGAAGACGGCTCAAGCATGAAATTACCGCCCCAGAAAGCACCGGCAGGCCAGCAGGCAGTGTTGACCTCATACTTCTGCCCTGCTGAAGTGAGAAGAACACCGGCAACGACAACAGACAGGATGGCCAGCCTAGCTGCTGATGCTGTAACGGCAGGCAGCCTAAACATCCTCACAAGGCCAAAAACGCCAAAAAGGCCCTCAGCGGCAATCAGGGCAACAGGCACAGCAAGAATCATCCAGAACCTGAACGCAAACAGCCCTACAGGCAGCTCAAACGTCTTGCTGTTGACCCCAAGGAAGGCAAAAAGCAGCCAGCCAAGTGTGGTTGGAATCCACAAAGGCACCCCGCTTCCGGCATTACCTGCTGAAAAGACAGCCACAAGGGACAGGAAAAAAGCGGACAGGATGGCAGCCAGGACAAGCTGCAAAGGAGACATGCCCAAAGGCAGCAGGGTCACAACAAAGGCGGCAACAAACGCTGCAGGAATAGATATCCTGGGCCTTGGAACAAAAGAGGCAACCCTCGCAACAGCAAAAACAATCCCTG
The DNA here is from genome assembly GCA_013331515.1 of Candidatus Woesearchaeota archaeon. Classification (GTDB taxonomy): domain Archaea; phylum Nanobdellota; class Nanobdellia; order Woesearchaeales; family UBA10216; genus UBA10216; species UBA10216 sp10216u. The sequence goes on along the minus strand of DUGG01000081.1, from coordinate 17,557 downwards.
CAAATGCGAGAAGCGATGCGGCAACGCCGAAGCCCACGGGGTTATTAATCATGTTTGTGCCGCGCGCAACAAAAAAATCGCTGAACGAATAAACCCTTGTTGCAGTGCCACCTTCCGCGTTAAGCACCTGGGTCAGGATGTTCCACATCCTCACCACAAGATTGGGCGAGGACCTTATCTGCTCAAGTCCTGCCTCGGTGCCTGAACGCAATCCACCTTTTGCAAGCCCGGTAAACGCCGAAATCTTTGAACCCCACCAGAGCAGCGAAACAGCAGCGCCAACAGCGATTGCCTTAAAGCAGGATATGCTCTGCCGCAGCCACAACCTGCGCGCAGAAACCATACTCACAAAAACGTAAATCGCAACCATTGCCAAAAGCTTAACGGCGTGAGTGGGATGCGAGAAAGCAATCGCAGCAAGGCAAACACCGGCAACAACCCACCACCTGCCACCCTTCCCAGCCATCACCAAGGCATACACGGCAGGGAAGAAAACCGCCATGGCAAGGGCAGGAGCCCAAATGAAATGGCTCAGGTAAGCAGGAACTGACGCAAGGACAAGCATAGCAAACAGAGCCCTGCCGCTGCTGCCAGTGAACTGCCTTGCGAAGAAGTAAAAGAAAAGCACGCTAAGCGAGATTATGAGCGCATTGAAAAACTTCACAACCCACATGACAGAGCCGGACACCTGGCGAAGAATGCCAAACATCATGTCGTAGCCTGGCGGGTAAGGGTCCATGTACTGGAAATTCAGGAAAGGCGAATCAAACACGGTCTTCTCAGAAGCAACGTAAGAGGCAGCCGAGGCGTGCCCCCACGGGTCATCATCCTCAAGGTAAGGATAGCTGAAGGCCCCGGAAGAATACATGAAAAGGGAAAACCCGAATATAACCAGAGCTGCAATCGCACCAAGCCCGGAAAGCCGCATTGTCGCGCTGAACCGAAGCTTCGCATGGCCTTTCCTGAAGATTGCAAAATAAGCCGGCCCGGCAAGCGCGGCGGCAAGGATGATGCGCCAGTCAATCGGGATGCGGAATGCATTAAGGGCTATACCCAGGACAACAAGGGCACACAAGCCAAAGCCAACCCTCATGACATGTCGCTCAAGGAAGCCATCACTCTCCTTTACCAGGCGCGCGAGGGAAAATCCAAGCCCGTAGGTGACGGCGAAAAACAAGAGCAAAGCAAGAAGCTCCATGGCGCGAACTGAAAGAGCGCCGTATATAAAGTTATGGCAACGGCCGTGCAAAACGTTTAAAAAAAGCCGCAGCAGAGCCAGGATGCAATGGGCAAAAAACGGCTTTACGCTGCTCTGGCATGCTTCCTTGCCATAAGCGCCATTACCAGCCTCCTCCTGCTGCCAGTACTGAAGCAGTGCATGCTCACCGAGCACTTCGGCAACGGCACGCCACTGAAAGACGCCCTTCCAGAATGCGCACAACAAACGGCAACGGATAATGTCGTGNNCCATACTCGCCATGAACCCGGCCAAAGTGCTGGCTGAAGCAACGAAAAGCACTGCAAGCGCGCTAATCACGCTCACCACGATAAGCGCAGGGCTGCTGCTGCCATACTTTGCCCCAGGCAAAATGCTGCTCTACGACGGCCTAGTGTTCCAGGCTGCTTCATTTTCGTATTACCAGATGCTCAGCGACGGGCAACTGCCACACTTCTTCTTCAACTGGGCACTGGGCTCAATGCATCCGGCATACCACGGGCAGGTTTTCTTCACGCTGGCAGGGGCTGCCAACTTCCTGTTCAACAACATTGATGCGGCGTTCAGGACAACAGCATTCCTGCTCCACATATCCTCGGCAGTCACGGCTTTCTGCCTGGTAAAATACCTTCTCAAGGACAACAGGGCAGCCCTTGCGGGAGGGCTGGCCTACGCGCTCATCCCGGAGCACACCATAAAAATGCTGCTCCTCGGAAGGACAATAGCAGCGCCGATATACGCGCTGCTGCCAGTAGCAATTCTCATCATAGAGCGCTTCGCTGACGGCAGGACTGGCAGAAAGGCGCTCGTCGCCGGCATGGCAATCATCGCGGCAGCCATGTTCCTGAGCAGCCCTCAGGACGCACAGGTCACCATTGCGCTGCTGTTCGGCTACCTGGTGCTCAGGACCATGCTGAATGGGAAACCGCTGCGGCAAGCTGCAAAAGCTGCCGCGCTTGCAACAGCAGCAGGAACACTCTTCCTCCTCCTGACCGCATACTGGACAGTGCCATACCTCCTTGAATCAGAGCACGTCAACACGCTCCAACAAAAGGCAATTTACGAGTACACCCCAAAGATTCCAGGACGGGATGACGCGGCAAAGGCGCTGTTCCCGGCAACGGGCATTGCACAACTACTGAGGATGAACATTAAATTCACGCTTGACTATCTTGGCCTGACGCTTATTGCGATGGCGGCATTTGCAGCCGTGAAGTCAAGGGACAGGCGCATAAGACTGATTGCCGCTTACGGCGCCATGACCGTCCTGCTCGGGCTTTTCGTAACGCAAAGGACAGGGATAGTTGCGGCGCTGGCAATAAGCGTGGCGGCAGCAGGGGGAGTGGCCATGGTTGCAACCGTTGCACAAGCAAAGAAGCCCAGACTGGCAAATGCCGCGTATGCTGCACTCCTCATCATAATCATTGCAGACCTGGGGGCATGGGCGCTCATCCCGCCAATGCCTGACTTTAGCCAGCAGGAGACAGCGTACGGCGCAATACCCCAAGGAGCCGAAGGAACCAGAGTGCTTGACCTGCACTCGAACAGGAGAACATACTACCCGACGTTGGTATACATCCAACGGAATGCACAGGTGCCATTCAGCGTGCTGACAACAGGCGACCCGAAGGCGTTCTACTACGCTGCCACTGTCGCGAGCAGGGCGGCGCAGGAAACATACGATTTCAGCCAACCACTGTCAAGAGACGTGCTTGAAGGGCTTTACATGTACAACATCGGATACCTGATAACGCATCCTGACCAGAAAGGCATTCCTGCCGAGAGAAACCTTGAAGACAAGGCACCAACGCTGGGCTTTGAAAAAGAGCCGCCGATGATATCCAGGCTCAACGCCTCGCCAATGATTGTAGCACCCACAGCCAGGAAAACCCCTCGCATAAGCGAGACTGAAAAAGGCCTGTTCTTCACAAAAGGCGAGTTTGAGAAAAGGGAATTCCCATGGGAAAGAGTGAACGCCTCGCTCGGCGAGATGGCAATCAACATGGATAAGGGAACGGCAGGCACCATCCTCATTGCGGACAGCGTGGAAAACAATGGCTTCAGATTCCCGGAAACGGCGCAACAGCAGGAGCTTAACCTGAGAATAGCCCTGCACACGGTGAAGACAAGCAAGGTCACCATCATCGCCGAAACAAGCGCAGACAGCTACGCCCAGCTAAGCTACGCATACTATCCATGGATGGAAATAAGAATTGACGGCCAAAAGGCGCAACACTACAAAAGCGCATTCAACCTGCTCGTGCTGGAACTGCCAAAGGGAACCCACACGATAGAAATAACGCCAACACTCACCCAGCTCAGGAAGGCAACACTGGCACTCTCTCTGGCTGCACTTATCCTGACGGCAGCGCTGCTCGCAGGGCAAATTATTTTTAAACGCAACCACAGAACAGGAAACGCATGAAATGCCAGATATGCGGCAGCGAGGAGACGCACAGGTTCCTGTCACTGGGACACCAGCCCCCAAGCGACAGCTTCGTAACCAAGGAACAGCTAAACGAGCCGGAAACGTACTACCCGCTTGACGTCTATTACTGCGCAGGCTGCCACCTTGTGCAACTCGGCTACGCCGTAGACCCCGAAGCAATGTTCCGGGACTACCTATACACCACGGGCGCGAACAACAGCTTAAAGGCCAGCTTCGCAAACCTGACAAAGCACCTTGCCGAAAGGTTCAACCTCGGGCAAAAAGACCTTGCGGTTGACATCGGCTCCAACGACGGCACCCTGCTGGAAGGCTACCTACCCTACAAAATCAAAGTGCTCGGCGTTGAGCCGTCAACAATAGCAGAAATTGCAAAGCAAAAAGGGATACCAACAGCCAACGAATTCTTCAACGAGGAAACCGCCCTGAAGCTTGCGAGGGAAAACGACAATGCAAAGGTTATAACTGCAACCAACGTCTTCGCCCACATAAAAGACGTGCACTCTGTTGTAAGAGGCGTAAAAACCCTCCTTGCCGAAGGCGGGGCTTTCGTCACAGAATCCCACCACCTCCTCAGCATGGTAACGCAAATGCAGTACGACTCAATATACCACGAGCATTTAAGGTACTACTCGCTAAAGCCGCTCATCCACTTGTTTGGAAAGCACGGCATGGAAGTGTTTGACGCAGAACTCATAACAACCCATGGAGGCTCAATAAGGGTGTATGCGTGCAAAAAAGGCGACCATCCCGTTTCAGGAAACGTTGCGACGATAATCTCAAAAGAGGAAAAAGCAGGCCTTTACACAAGCGGGGCATACGACCAGTTCGCGAAGAAAGTCACCGAGGCAAAATTCAAGTTGCAGGAGCTGCTGCGCGACGCAAAGAAAAAGGGGCGCAGGATTGTTGGAGTGGGAGCCCCGGCCAAGGGAAGCACGCTGCTCAACTACTGCTCAATCACCAGGGACGAGCTGGACTACACTGTTGAGAAAAGCCCACTTAAAATCGGCAGGTTCACTCCGGGCACGCACATCCCCATAGTTGAGGAAGCCAGGATGCTGAGGGACCAGCCCGAATACGCCCTGATACTCTCATGGAACATAAAAGACGAGATCATCCCAAAACTCAGGGCGGCAGGATACAAGGGAGAGTTCATCATACCCTGCCCGGAACCGCACGTTGACTAAAGATGGAATACAAGAAAATCAGCTCATCAAAGATTGCAACAATAGGCGTAGGCACCTGGGGGATAGGCGGGAAGATTGAGAGAGAGCAGGTTACCCGGCAGCAAAGGCAGCAATGGGCTGCGGCGATAAGGGAAGCCATTGACCTGGGAATGACGCACATAGACGCCTCGGAGATTTACGCCGGAGGGCTCGCCGAAGAAATCATAGGCGAGGCGATAAAAGGGCTTGACAGGGAGGAAATATTCATAACAACAAAAGCCGGAATGGAGCACCTCGGCCGGGAGGAGATGGTAAAGGCATGCGAGAGAAGCCTGAAACGCCTTGGAACAAGCTATGCCGACCTCTACATGCCGCAGAGGCCAAGCCAAGAAGTGCCAATCGCTGAAACAATGAAGGCACTGGAAGAGCTGCACGAAAAGGGCCTGGTACGGCACATTGGAGTGAGCAATTTCACGAAAAACAGCCTGCTTGAAGCGCAGGGATGCCTGAAAAATGAGCGCGTCAGCGCAGTGCAAGACGAGCACAACCTCCTCAGGCAGAACACGGAACTCCTCAGGATGTGCACCGAACAGAAAATGCTGCTCATAGCTTACCGCCCGCTTGCAAAAGGCGAACTCTCACAGCAGGGAATACCCATATTGGATGGCATTGCACAAAAATACGGCAAAACACCCTCGCAAGTAGCGCTGAACTGGCTGACCGGCCAGGAGCGGGTTGTCACCATACCAAAAGCAACAAGCAGGGAACACATGCTGGAAAACCTCGGAGCGCTCGGCTGGAAGATGACCAGGCAGGACCGCAGGAAGCTTTCAGGAATAGGGAAAGAAACAGCGATTGGAAGCCACGCCTTAATTACCAATACATGAAAAAAATCTTCAGAATCCTCCTGATAAATACCGGCCCCTGCTTCGAGAGCTTGAGCTTGCTCTTGCCCGAGCTGCGCTCATACCAGCTCACAGGCACCTCAACAACGCGGTAGCCCTTCCTAATTGATTTCAGGGCGATTTCAATGCCGACGTCAAACTCGCCAGCCTCAAGCCCAAGCTTCATGACAGCCTCCCGGTCAAAGCCCTTGAACAAGCTCGTGAAATCCCTGAGGTCCGGCCTGAGGAAAAGCACCCTGACGCCAAGGTTCACAAGCCGGTTGCCAATCGTCTTCATCAGGGGGTAGCCAACAACAACGCAGCCCTTCATGAACCGAGAGGTGTGGACAAGATGATATCCTTCCCTGAGCCGGGCGAGGATTGAAGGAACATACCTGATGTCATCAGGAGCGTCAGCCATGAAGACAACCACATATTTCCCCGAAGCAGCCTCAATCCCCCCTCGTATGGCCGAGCCAACCCCGCGCGCGTTAACGCGGTGAATGACGCGCATTGACCCATGCTCCCGCGCCAGCTCATCAAGGACCTGCTCAGTGCCATCCTTGCTGTCATCAACAAAAACCAGCTCAGCGCCAACACCCTCTTTCTTAAGGTTCCCAAGCATGCGCAGGACGGTATCCCTGATGTGCTCCCGCTCGTTGTAAGTAGGAACAACCAATGAAAGCTCAAAGCCGCCGCTGCCCAACTTCATACAATGCAAGTGCAAACATCTGATTAATAATTGTTGCGGTGACACGGCAGAAAAATATTTAACCTGACCAAAAGCCGCTAAGGCCATGAACATAGCCATCTTCGGAATGGGAAGGGTCGGGCTGCCGCTTGCGCTCGTGTTTGCAGAGCACGGCCAGAGCGTCATGGGAGTGGACATAGACGAAAAGCGCGTGGAAGCCATAAGAAGCGGCGTGATGCCATTCCTGGAGAAAGGGGCTGATGCGCTGCTCAAAAAGCACGTCAACATGTCGTTCAAAGCCACCACCAACTCCGGGGAGGCAGTTGAAAAATCAGACGTCATCATCTTCACCCTCGGGACCCCGGTGGACGAGCACGTCAACCCTATCTTCACGCAAATAGAATCAGCCCTGCTCAGCATCAAGCCCCACCTGAGGAAAGGCCAGCTCCTCATCCTCAGAAGCACCGTATCACCCGGCGCCACAGAATACATCAAAAGATTCATAGAGAAGCACTCAGGCTTCACAGTCGGAAAGGACTTCTTCCTGGCATTCTGCCCGGAACGGATTGCAGAGGGCTTCTCAATAGAAGAGCTTCCTGAAATACCCCAGATAATAGGCACAATGGACAAGGAAAGCGCTGCAAGGGCGGAAGCGGTTTTCAGGACCTTCAACAAAAAGATACTCCATTCTGACGAGAAATCAGCCGAGCTGGCGAAGATATACACCAACATGTACAGGTACATAAACTTTGCCATAGCCAACGAGTTCATGATGATAGCCGACGCGCACGGCAGGAACATCTACGACATCATAGAGCTTGTCAACAGGGACTACAAACGCGGAGGGCTGAAGCAGCCAGGGCTGACAGCAGGGCCTTGCCTCTTCAAGGACGGCTTCTTCCTAATCAACAAGATACCGTTCAGCGAGCTCATATCGGTATCGTGGAAGCTCAACGAATCCGTTCCGGCATACCTCATAAGCAAGATACAACAGATGAAGCCCCTCGAAAGCGCCAAGGTAGCCCTGCTCGGGCTGGCCTTCAAGAAAAACCTTGACGACACCAGGAATGCGCTGTCATTCAAGGCAAAAAAGATATTCCTCGCTGAGGGCGCACAAGTAGCAATGCACGACCCATATGTCAAGAACGACCCAATAGAAGGCGTGCTGAAGGACGCAGATGTCATCTTCATAGCAATGAACCACGACTACTACCGGGACCTTGACCCGGAAATGATAAAAAAGAACGCGAAGAAAGACGCGATTGTCTGCGACATATGGAACATGCTCGGCCTCAACAAGGTATTCTACAAGGCATCTGAAATAGGGACGTGAAAGATGAAAGCCCTGATAACCGGAGGAGCTGGCTTCGTAGGCTTCCACCTCGCAAAGCACCTCAGCCGGCAGGGGCACACAGTTGTAATAGCCGACAACTTCCAGAGGGGAAAAAAAGACGGCGAACTGCAACAACTGCTCAAGCAGAAGAACGTCAAGCTCGCCACCGTTGACGTGACAAAAGAGGAAGATTTCAGCAAGCTCGGGGATGGCTATGACTGGGTATTCCACTTCGCAGCAATCAACGGCACCGGCAACTTCTACAGGATACCTGACAAGGTGCTAAAGGTAGGAGCAGTGGGCACAATAAACATCCTGGAATGGTTCGCAGAAAAAAACAGCAAAGGCAAGCTGATGCTCGCCTCCAGCTCAGAGGCATACGCCGGCATGGTAAAGCTCCTGGGAAGGAAGTTCCCCATACCCACACCTGAAGGCGTGCCGCTGGTAATAGAAGATCCAAGCAACGCAAGATGGTCATACGCCGCAAGCAAGATACTCGGGGAAGTTGCAATGTTCAGCTACGCCAAGGCCCGCAACCTAGGAAGATTTGCCGTAATCAGGTACCACAACATATACGGGCCAAGGATGGGCAACGAGCATGTCATACCGCAATTCATCCAGCGCATCATCGATAGGGAAGACCCGTTCACAATCCACGGAGGGAAGCCAACCAGGGCATTCTGCTACGTTGACGATGCCGTGAGGGCAACGCAGCTCGTGATGGAAAGGGACGAAACAAACGGCCAGATAGTCCACATCGGAAGAAGCGACCAGGAAATCAGGATAAGCGAACTGGCAAAGGAACTCTTCAAAGTAACCGGATTCAGCCCAAAGGTAAGGCTGGAAGAAGCGCCAGCTGGCTCGGCAGCCAGGCGCTGCCCCGACGTAAGCAAGCTAGCAAAGCTGGGATTCAGGCCGGAAGTGCCGCTGACAGAAGGGCTGAAAAGGACTTACGAGTGGTACAGGGACAACCAGTGACTGAAGCTCAAGAAACAATGAAAAATTCAAACTACGGCAAGCTGCGGGGCATGAAACCCATTTGAGCAATACAAGTAAATGAGACACAACGGGAGGGTAATGCCACTTTGCGCTACCCAAACAAATTTTTATTGGCAGAAACAAACTCAACCAGCTTCTTCACGCCCTCTGCCGGGCTGATTTTGGGCTCCCAGCCAAGGGCTTTCCTGGCACTCGAAATATCTGCCACGAAGACCTTCTGGTCGCTGGGGCGCCAATCGCTGAAGCTGACTTTGCTGCGCTTGCCGGTGAATTTTTCAAGAAGGCCAAGCAACTGCAGCAAGGATAACGTATTCTTCGGGCCGCCTCCAGTGGTGAAGACACCATGCTTCAGGCTGCTCTTGAGGAAGCTGTCGTAAAGCTCAATGAGGTCTGTGACAAACAAGACATCCCTGACCTGCTTCCCATCGCCATAAATCGTAAGGGGCTTACCCAGAAGGGTGGCGATGGTGAACCACGCAACCCAGCCCTGGTCCTCAACGCCAAGCTGCCTCGTGCCGTAGATACAGCTCATCCTGAAAACGCCGGTCTTAAGGCCGTAAACGTGGGCATAATCCTGGACATACAAGTCTCCCGCAAGCTTTGAAACGCCGTAAGGCGTGTGCTCGCAAAGGTCAATAGAAAACGTCTCGGAAATGCCAACCTTATACTCGGGCTCAAACTCGTAATGGTCAGACTTCTCAACAACGCCGACCTTGTTGACATTGTCGCCGAAAACCTTGTTGGTAGAGCAGTAAATAATGGAAGGGTTGCGGCCAGACTTCCTCGCGGCCTCCAGCATGTTGAAAGTGCCCTGGATGTTAACTTCATGGTCAGGCCTTGGGTCGGTAACAGATGTCGTGACAGCAGTCTGGGCTGCAGTATGGAAGATTACTTCAGCGTCCTTGGCCACTGACTCAAGCTGCCGGGCATTCCTTGTGTCACCCTTGATAAACCTGACATTCCTGAACTGCTCAAGGTATTTTTTGTTGAAGTCAACGTGCCTGATTGGCCTCTTCAGCAATTCGGCACGGGAGAGATTGTCAAAAACCGTGACGTCGTGGCCTTCCATGGCATAGCGCTCAGCAATATGGCTGCCAATGAAGCCAGCGCCGCCTGTGACAAGAATCTTCATAAAAGGGTGACTGAAAGGGAAATATAAAAAGTTTGTTGAAGCCAGTGTATTACCGTAAACCCTGGCTTCATGAAATTGCCCTGGTCAGCCGGTTATTGTCTTCCCTTGATTCAACAACCTGGTTTTGGGTGTCTGCCGTGGCTGTGAGCGTGGAAGTGGTGCCTCTCAGAAGGAGCAAGGTTGCCGGAGGCTGCAGCGTGACTGACTGCTGCGGCGCAAGTTGCGGCGTCTGGTATTGGCCGAGNNACCCACCTTCAGGTTGGTTGCGCTTTGGCCTGCCAAGCCTGCACCGATGTTCATTACCGACACGGTTATGTTAAGTCTTACATCGCTCAGGTTATCAACCACCTGGAAAGTCATGTCCCTGATGACAAGGTCTGGCGTAGCATTGCCAAGCAGGCAGCTGCCATTGACACAGCCGCTCATGCAAGGCGTGCAGGCCACGCTCGTTGCGTTCGGGACGCACGCCGAGTCCTGCGTGCCTGATGCAACGCACCTGAAAAGAGTGGTGTTGAGACAAGCTGAGTTGTTTGAATCACAGTAGCTGGCCGAGGCAGGCGGGCAGTCTGAGTCGTTGTAGCACGTTACATTGTCGCGTTTATCGCCGTTCGGGCTTTTGCATGCTGAAATGAACAAAGCTATTAGGGCAAGTTGCGTAAATCGAGTTACATTTCCTGAGAATTTTTTTTGTTGANNACAGGAATAATCAAAGTTGTCTATTGTTAACTTCTTTTGCAATTTAATTTCATCTATCCTCTTCTCTGCCAAATCACAATATTCTTTTTTGATTTCGTATCCTTCGTAATTTCGCCCTGCTTTTATTGCAGCTAATGCGGTTTGTCCGCTACCCATAAAGGGGTGTAAACTACTGCGGGTTTCGCCCTGCTGGGCTCAACCCGCAGGGCTCTTGCGCCCACCGAGCACTAAACCGCCTCATACAGAAAAATGTTGCCACAGCAAGCCAATTGAAACTTCCTGATGGGCCTAGGACCGGCTATAAGCTTTCGCCGAAAGGAGTATTTCTTCCAACCTATCCGGAGATGCCCAAAGAAACAGGCGCTCCACTTCTGCAGCCTGCTTAAATCCTGCATAAGATATTTAAAGCCAGCAAGAAGCCTCTGAACCGAAATGAACGTCGTGGTCAGCATACCCGCATACAACGAGGAGGCAACGATAGCGGCGGTGATACGGAACATAAAGCTTGTGCTTGGCAAGCACAGGAACTACAGCTACCGCGTGCTTGTCGTTGATGACGGCTCAACGGACAGGACGGCAGAGGCAGCCAAAAACGAGGGCGCTGCCGTTCACTCGCACCCGAAGAATTACGGGCTTGCAGAAACGTTCAGGACAGAAGTGGACCAATTCCTCAAGATGAAGCCCCAGGCTGATGCGATGGTGCACATAGACGCCGACGGCCAGTACAAGGCAGAAGAAATTCCATCACTCCTGAAGAGAATAGAGGAAGGGAATGACTTTGTCCTGGGCTCAAGGTTCAAGGGACACATTGAACGGATGCCGCTCGTGAAGAAACTCGGCAACAAGGCATTTGCAAAGGTCATATCGCAGATAACCCGGACAAGGATTTCAGACCCGCAATCAGGATTCAGGGCATTCACGCGGGAAGTCGCTGAAAAGGTCCCGATAATATCAAGCCACACCTACACGCAGGAGCAGGTAATCAGGGTGGTGAAGAACAAGTTCAGGATTGCCGAAGTGCCGGTTTATTTCGCCGAAAGGAAAGGCAAAAGCCGCCTGATAAGGAACCCGCTTGAATACGCGATAAAGGCGTGGATAAATATACTCAGGATAATGAGGGACTATGAGCCGCTGAAATTCTTCGGCCTCACCGGGGCTGCGATGTTCGCGGCCGGCTTCATCCTGGGGCTCCGGCTCCTTTACTTCTACTTCACAACAGGCATAGTCGGCCACATACCCAGCATCATACTGAGCGTGCTGCTGATGAGCATAGGCGTGCAGGTAATAACTTTCGGGTTTCTGGCGGACATGATGAAACGATGAAAATCGTCATCCTCTGCGGCGGAAAGGGAACGCGGTTCAGGGAGTACCCTGAAGAGATACCAAAGCCGCTTGCACCAATCGGGAACAAGCCAATACTCTGGCACATAATGAAGCTCTACTCGCACTACGGCTACAAGGACTTCGTGCTGTGCCTGGGGTACAAAGGAGACATGATAAAAAAGTACTTCCTGGAAGAGGAATGGAGGTCTGCTGACTTCACGATGAGCATGAAGGACAGGAAAAGAGTGATGCACACAAGCGAGGAGGAAGACTGGAACATAACATTCGCTGATACTGGGCTTGATACGAACACCGGCGGAAGGCTGAAAAAAATCGAGAAATACATACCAGCAGGTGAAGACTTCTTTGCAACATACGGGGATGGGCTGGCCGGCATCAATATCAACGAACTGCTTGACTGCCACAGGAAAAAAGGCAGGATTGCAACAATAACCTGCCTAAGACCATACTCACAGTTCGGCATAGTGGAAATAGACGACAGCGCAGTAACAAGCTTCAGGGAAAAGCCAAAGCTTGACCACTGGATAAACGGGGGGTTCTTCGTGTTCAAAAGGGAAATATTCAGCCACATAAGCGACAATGACGTGCTTGAGAAGAAGCCATTTGAGACGCTCGCCGCCAAGAAGGAAATAGCGGCTTACAAATTTGACGGCTTCTGGCAGTGCATGGACACATTCAAGGACTACCAAACATTCAACGAGTTGTGGGAAAAGGGCGCACCGTGGAAGGTATGGAGGTGAAAAAATGCTCAACTGGAAAGGCAAAAACGTGCTCGTGACCGGCGGCAACGGCTTCCTGGGAAGCTGGCTTGTCAACGACCTCGTAAAGAGAGGGGCGAAGGTGACGTGCATCATAAGAGATGCGGTTGCAAACTCCAGCCTCCAGCTGCTTGGGCTGACGGACAAAATCAATGCCGTTGCAGGGACGATAGAGGATTACCGCACGGTTGAAAGGGCGATGAACGAGTTTGAAGCAGAGGTTGTCTTCCACCTTGCGGCGCAGGCAATAGTCGGGTTGGCAAACAAGAGCCCGATGCCAACATTTGAGGCAAACATAAAAGGGACTTGGAACGTGCTGGAGGCGTGCAGGCAACTGAGCGTGGCAAGGACAATCGTTGCATCAAGCGACAAGGCGTATGGCGAGCACAGGGAACTGCCATACAAGGAAGACTTTGCACTTAATGGGCTGACTCCATACGAGGCTTCCAAAAGCTGCACAGACCTGCTGGCGCGAACTTATGCCAGAACGTATGGGCTGAAAATTGCGGTAACACGCTGTGGCAATATTTACGGCGGTGGGGACCTGAACTTCAGCAGGATAATACCAGGGACGATAAAATCAGTGCTCAACGATGAGCGGCCAGTCATACGCAGCGACGGGACGCCTGTTCGCGACTACATATACGTCCTAGACGCAGTTGCCGCATATATCACGCTGGCCGAACAACTCGACCGGAAAGAGGTTGCCGGAGAGGCGTTCAACTTCGGCACAGAGCAGCCGATAAGCGTGCTGGAACTGACAAAAAAGATAATCATTGCTACAGGAAAGAAACTTGAGCCAAACATACTCGGCCAGGCGAAAAACGAGCTTCAGGCGCAATACCTTGACTGGAGCAAGGCAAAACGAATCCTCGAATGGAAGCCGAAATACGGACTTGATGACGGGCTGAAGGAAACGATAGACTGGTACAGGAAATATCGTATGAAACCCATAGTGAGTAGTTAAAAAAAAAAAACGGGCTGGCAAAATGAACTGGGAGCTTTGGGGCATTGTTGCCGGGACGGTAACATCGGCAGGGTTCGTGCCTCAAATCATAAAGGGCTACAGGACCAAGCACCTGAAAGACATCTCATATGGGATGAATATCCTCCTGCTGACCGGATTCTCAATGTGGCTCGCTTACGGCATAAGCCAGAAATCAGTCTCAATAATATCCGCCAACGTGACCGGGATAACATTCAACCTCGTGCTGGCGGCTATGAAACACCACTACGGCAGGAAACATCAACATTTAAATAAGGCCATCTAACAACACCGCGGCATGAAGATACTGCTCCTGATGAAGCGGTTCTCCACAAACCGCGACATGATAACGGAGAACTTTGGCAGGGAAGTGCGGCTCTTTTCTGAAATAAACAAGCTCGGGCAGACTGTGACCGTTCTGTGCGCGGACCAGGTGAAGAAAGAAAGAATCACAACGAAGCTCAACGGGATGGACGTTGAGATACATCCGTTCACCGTCCAGGGAATACCAAAATTAGTCGCGACAGCCAGAAGGATGGCCGCGGAAAACGATGTCATAGTAGGAGCCACCCATCCGCTCCTCGGCTACATAGCGCACCTGGCAGCGAAGGCAAGCGGAAGGAAAATGGTGTATGACCTGAGGGACAACTACGAAACTTACAACTTCACCAACATTCCATTCCTCAAAAGAGGCCACCTCCCAAACTCAATCAACAACCACGTCATAAGAAGCTGCGACCTTGCCATATGCGTCAGCGAATCCCTGAAGCAGAAGATTGCAGGGCAAAGGGCAAACAAGCCGACAATTACCATACAGAACGGGGCAGGCACTAAACTTTTCAGGCCACTCAACAGGGAAAGGTGCAGGAAAAAGCTTGGCCTGCCGGAAAGAGTGCCAATCATAGTTTACACCGGCCACATATCACGGGAAAGAGGCGCCAACACCCTGATTGAGGCGTTCACGCAGGTAAGGCAGAAGCATCCTGATGCAATGCTGCTGCTCAGCGGGCAGGTTGACAAGGAAATAAACATAAGCCAGCCAGGAATAGTCTACAAGGAGCTGCCAAGAAGAAACGATGTGGTCACGGGGATAAACTGCGGCAACGTTGCGGCAGTGCCGCAGCCCGAAAACGACACAACGAAATATGCATTCCCCTACAAGCTGCTCGAATACATGGCATGTGGCGTCCCGGTGGTCGCAACTGCAGTTGGGGACGTGAGGGAAGTGCTCAGCAAATATCCCGAATGCCTCGCCCAGCCCGGCAACGCCAGCGATATCGCACAGAATATAATCTCGGCAATCACCTCGAAGAAGAAGCCAAGCTACAAGCACATCGTCCAGCAGTATTCATGGGAGAAACTTGCAAGGAAGCTCAACAGCGAGCTGGTGAAGCTGAGGTAGAAATGAACAAGCAGCTCCAGACAGCGCTCAAGATTGCAGCAAGTGGGCTCCTTTTGTGGTATATAATAAGCAGGATAACGCTGAATGCCGTCTTGGAAGCCTTGAAGTCGGCTGACATGAGGTATGCGCCGCTTATTGTGCTTGTATTCCTCCTGTCATTCGCAATCAAGGCCGTCAACTACCGCCTTTTAACCTCTGCCGCCAGGACAATAAGCATTGCAAAACTGTTGAAGATAAGCATGCTAAGCTGGGCGGCAGGGATGTTCGCGCCAGGCAAAATTGGGGAGTTCTCGGCCATCTACTTCCTGAAAAATGAGGGGGTGCCGCTTGGAGCCGCAACGGCAGCGAGCATCCTTGACAAGCTGGTGACGATAAGCACGCTCACTGCAATAGCGGCAGCAGGACTGCTCATGTACCTCGATACTGCAACTGCAATCAAGGTAACGGTGGCGGCAACGACGGGGCTCATAACGGCAGTCGGGCTGGTTGCCCTGCCACAGGCAAGGCTGCTGGTAAGAAAATTTGTCCTCATGAAGTATGAAAGCAAATTTGCGGGATTCGCAAGCTACTTTTTTGGCTAGTTCAGGGGGAAAAAACTCCTGGTCTTGTGCAACTATGGGCTGGCGCTGCTGTCAGTGTATGTTTCAGCAGCCATGATATGGCTCGGGCTGCTGTCTGTAGGGGTAAAGGCGCCTTTGACAACGATACTGCTGGTAAACTCGGCATCAATAATCGTGTCCATAATACCTGTAACAATAGGCGGGCTTGGCGCAAGGGAAACAGCAGCGGTCCTGCTGTTCGAAAAAGCAGGCTATGCTGCAGCGCCGATACTTGGCGGCTACATAGTCATAATGATAATAAGCAACATACTGGCGCTAGCTGTTTCTGTTGCCGCTACTTTTTCTTTGAAACGAGAAAATCGTTGAGCTGGAGGTGCTCCAACCCTGAATTCTCAAAGACGTAGTAGGCATCTTCCGGAGTGTAAACTATCGGGAAGCCGTGGAGGTTGAAAGAGGTGTTCAGGACGGCGCCGATGCCGGCCTCCTTCCGGAAGCTTTTGATTNNGAGGTGCTCCCTGCTGACAACCTGCGGCCTCACGGTGAAGTCATACTGGTGCATCGCAGCCACAAGCTTTTCGCGGCTCTTCTCGACAGAGTCAAAGGCGACAATCATGTAGGGGGAGGACATTGACTTCGGATTGATTATGTACTCCTTCTCGGCTTCTGTAAGCATGGACGGCGCAAAAGGCATCCAGAAGTCCCTGCTCTTAATCATCTGGTTGATTATCCGGACATTGGAAAAGCTGCCAGGGTTTGAAAGGATGGAGCGGTTGCCCAAAGCGCGAGCGCCGAACTCCATCCTGCCAGAGCAGCGCGCAACGACCTGATTCCTTGCCAGGATTTCAGCAACCGTGCCCCCGATGTCATTGAACTGCTGGATGCGGTATTTTTTTGACACGCTGTTTTTGGCAAGGAAATCCCTGACATAATCATCGCCAAAGCTGCCGCCGTAATAGACGTCCTTCAACGGCTCAGGCCGCTTCCCTGTTTCCTTGGCATACTCAGCCATGGCAGCGCCAACCATCAATGACTCGTCGCTGCAACTAGGCATGATAAACAGCTTCTTGACTTCCGGAAGCTCAAGGATGAGCTTGTTCAGCTTGACGTTCATGAAAAGGCCGCCGCCAAGCACAACATTCCGGATGCCTGTCCTGGCAATGGCTTTCCTCACCCACTCCAGCGTGACTTCCTCAGTGAACTTCTGAACCGCATAAGCGACGTTGTCAAACCTTTGCTGGGCAAAGCGCTGCCTTATCCAGTAGTAAGAGACGTTCGTCCGGATTTTAGAGGAAAAAGAGAGGTCGTCTTTGACCTTCACAAGGCCGCCAAACAGGGCTGCCGCCTTGTCGCCGTGCTGCCTTGAGGCGTAAGGCGCAAGGCCCATGACCTTGTACTCATGCTCCAGGGGCTTCATCCCAAGAAAGGATGTAACACCAAGGTAAACCTCGGCTATGGAGTGCCCGCCCCTTGTTGAAGAGATACGGGTTATTTCAGCGCCCCTGCCCGTGCTTACAGTAGCGCACAGGCCATCGCCTCTGCCGTCAAGGGTCAGTACCAAGGCCTCGTCATCCCAAGGCCTGCCGTAATAGGAGGCGGCAGCATGACACAGGTGGTGGTCAACAAAGCTGAACCTCGCGTTTTCAAAGCCAAAATCCTTCCTGATTCGGGCAATCAAATCATTGTTATCCAACTGGACGCGCTTGAGAAAATTCCTCGTGACAAAGTTCATGGCCGGGTAAAACCTGCGCATAGGAGGGAAGGCAAACTCTGCGTTTGCAACAACACCAGGAATCCTGGATTTATACCATGCATCGGTCTGCATGAACCAGTCTTTTGTGGAGCGCCGGGTTGAAGCGATGGCAACCATGCTGATACCGGAAGGCTTGAGGCCGGCAATCTTAAGCACCTCGGCAATCGCGGCAGGCGAATAACCCGTGTCGTTCTT
>DUGG01000022.1 GCA_013331515.1 Candidatus Woesearchaeota archaeon | reverse complement strand
CCTCGCGGTCCTGCCTATCCTGTGCACGTATGCCTCTGATGATTTTGGCACGTCGTAATTGTAAACGCGGGTGACGTCTTTTATGTCCAGTCCCCTTGCTGCAACGTCCGTTGCAGCAAGCGCGTTTATGTGCCCCCTCCTGAGCGACTCAAGGGCATACAGCCGCTTGTTCTGAGAGAGGCCGCCGTGTATTGCCATTTCGTTCACGCCCTGGATTTTGAGGTTTCTGGCAACTACGTCCACTTCCCTCCTGGTGGCGCAGAAGATGAGCGCCAGCCCTTGAGTGCTCTTTTTCAGGAGGTGCACCAGCAGCGAGAACTTGTCATAAGGTCTGATGTCGTAGTAGACCTGCTTCAGAAGGCTCTTGTCTACGTATATGTCGCCCTTGACTGTCATAGGCGAGCGGAGGTGCCTCTTGGCTATCTCGTGTATTTCTGAGGAGAAGGTTGCGCTGAAGAGCAGCGTTTGCCTCTCTTTGGGCACGTGGCTTATTATTCTCTCCACGTCATCTATGAAGCCCATCTCAAGCATCTTGTCTGCCTCGTCCAGCACCAGGAACCTGACGTTCTGGAAATGGATGGTCCGCCTTTCGATGTGGTCAAGTATCCTGCCTGGCGTCCCAATGACTATGTCTGCTGTCCTTATGGCTTTTATCTGCGGCTCTATGCCAACGCCGCCGTAAACGCTGGTGCTCCTTGCCCCTGTGTTCCTGGCGAACTGGTTCATTGCTTCGGTTACCTGAACGCAGAGCTCCCTGGTGGGTGTAAGTATGAGCGCCTGCAGCCCTTTTCCAGGCACTATTCTTTCAAGGATTGGAAGGCCGAACGCTGCCGTCTTGCCTGAGCCGGTGCTTGACTGGCCCATGACGTCCTTTCCCTTCATTATCTCTGGTATGCATTTTTCCTGGATGGGCATTGTATCTTCATATCCCATTCCCTTTACCGCCTTTAGCAGCGCAGGGTTCAAATTTAACTCTTCAAATTTCATTTTCCTTTCCATCTCCATTTAAATAAGTGAGAACAAAGCGTGATGAGCCGGCTTTTGCATTGTTCTCCGCCGCTTCTGGGCCCGCCGGAAAGCCTTTTTTATATGCGTTAAAACCGTGAAAACACGCACCTATTTAAATAGGTATTGCTGTTCTGGCCGTCGCGCTGGCAATCACCTTTTTAATCATGCAATGATTCCCTGCACTATTATGAATCATCTTCCTGTTGTTCGCAACAAGAGGCTGGGCAGGTATTCCACTCTAGAGGAGCTTGCCGGCCAGGCCAGGCTGCTCTGTCCCATGGCAAACGTTGTTTTCGTCAGAGATGGCGGATCTTACCTTGGCCTGCCGGTGATACCTGAAAAAGGCAGGCAGGATTATCCACATCTCTCAGTGACTCTTTACGGAGAGCGCCCTTTGCCTTTTACCGATGAGCAGTTTCAGGCGCTCATTGGCATTGGCGATGTCTTCAGCAAATTTTCGGTTGAGTATGAGAACAGGTTGGGACAGGGTTCTGTGGTCATGGAGTACAATGACGGGTGGTTTTTCCTTAAGGGGTTCAAAGTAAGGAAAGGCAGTGGGGAGAAATATATCATTCACCAAAAGCTTACAGCGGATGTCGTGCGGCTTTTCATGGAGTCGGATGGAGTGAGCGGAATAACATCCCTGGACATTAGTGCCAGATTTTTTTTTGACTGCTACGCATCTCTTAAAGTGGTTGATGAGGACAGGAAAAAATTTGAGCTGGAATATCGCCATGCGTTTTACTTCACCTCCCGTTCAGCAGACGAGCAGGAACATGAGCTGCAAGGAGCCATCAGGCGTGCCGATGAATTTCTGGTCAGGATTGGAGTGTCCCTTTCCGGGTTTGACTTCAGGGTGAGGAGCACATATCCCTGATTTGTGTTGCAGGGGGCAACCAGGATATAGTGAACTGCGCGGGTTATGTGACAGACGAGGCGCAGTTCACTATCAGACAACTGCGTACAAGACATGACATAAGCTACGCAGTTGTCTATATATTCCGGTTCTTGCGCATTTTCCTGGCATGTCAATCACGTTGTGCATGATAGTCCGGGATGAGGCAGAATGGATTGGGAATGCAATCTCTTCTGTGAAGGGTCTTGCCCGCCAGATTGAGGTTGTTGACACCGGCTCAAGGGATGGCACGGCTGAGCTCGCTGCAAGGCTTGGGGCCGAGGTTTACAGCTTTGAGTTGAACGATGACACCTCTGCCGCAAGGAACGAGGGCCTTAAGCGCGCGGCTGGCGACTGGATTTTGGTTCTTGATGCAGATGAGGCAATCTCAGGCAGCGATTTTGGCAGAATCAGGGAGCTTGTTAAGGATGAGAAGTTTGCCGGTTACGCGCTGGTTCAGCGCAATTACGCCAATGACACTTATCGCGAGGACTTTGTATGGTGCCTGGATGATGATTGCCCGGAAAGTCATGGCTTCCGGGGCACGCCAGGGCGCATTACAACCTTGGCGTTGCATTGGAGAAGATCGGCTGCGTGGAAGAGGCGGCTGAAGCTTATGAGACGTCAGCCAGCATGGGCTACTTCAGGAAGGATGAGGCGCTCAGGAGGGCGGCATTCCTGAAGGGCAGAATTTAGCTGCTGTTCTTCATCATGTCCAGTACCAGCGTGCTCCAGCCAAACTGCTTTGCGCCCAGCCCATCGCCTGTTATGGGGTTGTAGTATTCCCTGAAGCCGCTCTTTTTGATGACGGCGTGTGTCTTTTGCAGCAGCTCTTCCGCGACAGTTTTGAAGCCGTATGCCCGCAGACCCCGGTGGACCATCCAGTTTATGTTAATCCAAGTGGGGCCGCGCCAGTAGCCTCTCGCGGAGAATTTTTTTTCGCTTATGGCTACGGTTGGTATGGGATAGTTTGTCCAGAACTCGTTTGCGTTCAGCAGATGCTCTTCAACCAGCTTTTTCGCTTCCGGCTTTGTTATGGCTCCTGCGAACATGGGCGCGAACAGGGAGTTTGTTTTGTATGCAATGACTTTTCCTTTTCTCGTTAAGCTGTGGTACAGGCCGTCTTTTTGCCTGAATCGCTTTCTCATGGCGGCTAGGACGCAAGCTTTTTTGGCAGAGTAGTTCCTGCTAAGCTGCGTGTTGCCGAGGATTCCTGCAATCTTTGCCATGCAGCCGATTGAATCCGCATAGAACGCTGTTGCCTTGACGCTTATGATTGCAGCGCGTTGCGGCATCAGGGGCACGTAAGTCGTCAGCCATCTCAGGTACGTCATGTGGGTTGGTATTGTAAGTTCATCATCCCACAGGATTGAGTTGTCTTCGCCGCTTTCGTTGGAATCAACCACCTTCAGCACGTTGCCTGTTTCCCTTTTGCATTCCAGCCAGGCATGGTATTTCTGGAGCTTTGGGAAAATCTCCGAGAGGAATTTCCTGTTGCGGCTTTTTTCGTATACGTCAAGCGCTGCCCTTGCTATTATTGGCGGCTGGGTTATCCTGCTGGTGTATGGCAGCATTGCTGCAAACAGGGTGTATTTGCTTTCGTGGGGCACCATCCCGTCCCTGTGCTGGGACGCCATCAGGCTTCTCAGTTCAGCCTCTGCTGCCTGCATGTCGAAATGTCTCAGGACAATTGCGTGGAAGCAGCTATCCCAGAGCCACTGGTGCTTGTATTCGTACGGGCTTGGTATGGTGAATGTGTACCCGCACACTGTTCTCCTGTTTGTCAGGAGAAGCTTTCTGGCTGCTTTTGCCATCGCCTCTTTTTCGCCCGGCCGGTTCATCACGCTGGCTTAACGTGGCTGCCGGTAATAAACTTTTCCCCTTAGAACGAGTGTGTTTCCCAGTCACTCTTTTGCCGAAGGTTGGGCATTTCCTGTTTTGTCTTGCCCTGCAGGTTCAGGAAGTGTCTTATCAGCATTCTTCTTTTCCTTCTTCGCCTGCTTTTCTTTTTCCTTGGTCATCCTTGCGTTCTGCTTCTTCTGGGGGATGCTTGGCAGTTCTGCTGTCACCGTTCCTTTGTCATCCTTCTTTGCAAGGATGGTTATCTTGTGCAGCGGCCTCTTGATGCCATGTTCCCAGATTTTCAGGTTGAGATGGGTTCCCAGCTTCACCTTTTCCTCAGCCACGTTCATGTGCCTTGCAAGCTGTGTTTTTAGTGCGGAGATTGCCTTCTTGGCCCTTCTGTAAAGCGGGGTCTTCATCAGTTCCTTCCTGATGTTTAGTGTAATAGTGCGCTCGATTGTTGCCATTTTAAGTCACGCCTTGAGTTTCTGCCTTCTCCAGTGCCTCTTCACGGCAGTGTGCCTGCCGGGATGTATCCTCCTGCCCTTGCCGTAAATTTTTGGCACAGTCCAGAATGGCGCCCATTTTGTCTGATTGCCTTTCTTGACCAGTCGTTGTTTCCTGCTCGGATGCTTGTGTCTTGACATTTGTTTTACTTCCTTATTATCGTGATGCCGTTCTTCTGTTCCCTTGCCGAGATGGCCTTTAGGGCTGCTACGAGTTGCTCTTCTCCGAGCATGCCCCGCTGCCTGCCCATTCTGACGGCCTGTGCTATCGTGATTATGAGGTGCGCAGCGCTTTCCGGATGAGCGAACTTTACCGCGCAATACCGCTGCAGGGCTTCCTTGGTCATCCTTGCTTTTATGGCGTCCTCGAGCGCGGCGAACTGCCGTGCCCCTTCATGGGGCCTTTCCAGCTCCTGCCCATGGATTTGCCTGGAGTATGCCTGCCTGAGCTGTTCCGCCCGTTTTCTCCGCAGTTCCTCAAGCTCATCCATTTTTGGCTTATCCGTTTCAGGCCTGCCTCTTCCCATCGCCTGCTGCCTTTATTGCGGCAGCAAAGAGGGCAGATGCCTTGTCTGTGATTACCCTGCCTTTGTGAACGCCCTTGACTGCCTGCTTTACGAGGCCTGCTTTTTCAAGCTGCTGGAGCGCTTTCCTAAGGATGTTTCCCGAACCCTTTGCGAACCTTTCTGACTTGAAGCCGCGGCTGTGCTTTCCGCCAAACTTTGTCCTGAGCTTCTGGGTTCCAACCGGACCGAGTTTTGCCACGCTTCTAAGGACAGCGGCAGCCCTTAAATGCCACCAGTCGCTTTGTGCCGGAGGCCTTTCCTTGTGGATCCCGGTCTTTGCGAATGCTGCCCATTCAGGCGGCTTTATCTGAGGCACGCTCTTGAGCGCTTTTGCAAGGTTCTGTATGAGCATGTTCGGGTCAACCGCGAGCGGGTTGAGTTCTGCCTCAGTTTTCGCGGCACTTGAATCCGATTGGTGCGTGTCCGCCCCAGCAACTGTCTCCACATGTTTGGTTGTTGTCATTTTTTTTGCCAAATGAGCGGAAAGGCACCTCATTTAAAAAGATTGCGCTTGACAAAAATGTGTTCAGTATGGTTTCATCAGGAGGAGCCCGTTTATCCTCTTGAACCGGTTGACGTTTTTGGTGATCAGCTCAGCCTTCAGATGCAAGGCGGTTGCCGCTATTACAGCATCCGGAATTGTCAGCTTGTGCTCCCTTTTCAGGTCTGCTGCCAAGCTTATTATGGCCTCGTCAATGTCTGCTTTCCTCCCTATTGAAAGCAGGGCGGCTGTGGAGCTTCTTATGCCGCTGTCAGAGCACGGCCCGGCAGATAGCAGTTCAATCCTGGTCAGCGCTGAATAATGGAATGTCCCTTCCGGGAGCTGCTCAAAAAACTCCCTGGCGTGCGGCTCGCCCATCAGGTAGTCAGCGAACACGTCTGCATCAATGNNAGCGGGCGTTTCCATATGCCAAAGCATTTCGCCATAAGGCTCTTGTCTACCTTCCTGAGCGTTATCGCGCCTTCCTCCCTTGTGAACAGGATTACATCCCCTTCCCGGATGTCACAGGTCTCCCTTATCTCCCTTGGCACTGTTACCTGATAGTTCCGTGTCACCCTTGAAACAGCCATTTTTTTCATTCCTCCACTCGTTATCAGTTTGTCGTCGGAAACTCCTGTTGTTATGGCCGCAGCCGCCTTTTTTAAAGGCAAAATTACTAGAAAAAATTAGTAAAAACTACTATAAATACCTTTCGTTCATTCAGCGATCCTTTCTTGCGAGTAGCTGGGATGCGGGGAGGCGGATTCGAACCGNNCCTGCCCCGGTTGGCCGCTGCGGCATCCCCGCGATTTTTCCGTCGGAAAAATTGTGTGCCTTGTCATCAGGCTGCCGCAACTATTCCTGGCAGACATGTCTTTCAGGCCTGCTGGCATGTAAGGTCTCCCCTATTATAAAAACATTGCCCTGGCCAGGCAGCATTCCCGGCATCACGATTTTTTTACTAGGGTTTTCATGGCCCTTACAAATACCCATTCCTATATACGTTTTTGGCTATTTTTCGTCGGACTTATATGTTCCAGTTCCGAAAACTTTATAAAGTAGCTGCAATACTACTGGCGACAGGAAGCTTGATTGCTGGCGCGCAGTATTGCGGAGTATGCGATGCTGACTTTTGCCGGAAAGCAGGCGAAACCCGGAAAACAGGTGGACAGGAAGGCCCTGAACGGTCTTGAAGGCAATCATTGTTTGTCACAGCAAACAAAACCTTTATATACCCCCTGCAATTTTGGGTTTGGAACGGCAGCAAATGCTGACGAGCAAAAGAGTTATGATGAAGGAAATCACAACATGGAGGTGTTGAGAGTGAAGTTACGCAAGACAATCAGTAAGATGTTAGCTTTAGGCACAGGCGCAGTCATGGTTGGTGCCACTATATTAAGTGCAACAGCCGCTGCCAACCTCAATGAATACCCCTCTCCTTTCGTAAAGGATGGAAAGTTCAACGCCATTCTCGTAGTTGGCGACAATGCAGCATCATCCGATGTCATAGGTTCTGTTGACATCGCAACAAGCCTGCAGTATGCCTCAAAGGTCAAGAAGACCGTCCAGTCGACAGGCGGTGGGCAGGTTTCAATAAGCGGCGCTGATGCATGGAGAGTGCAGCTTGGCGCAAAAAAGCTTGAGTTCTCTGAAACAAGGGATGCCGGAGCTGCAAGCGTGCAGCAGGAAAACATCCGCAACGTAACAACCTTCATCAGTGATGAGGAGTTGCCATCGCTGCTTGCTGATGGGATTTTCTCAAACACGCAGGGCGACTATGACTACAGGCAATACATCTACTTTGACGGCAACCCTCCAAAGGGAGACCCTGGCCCAATGCTCTCGGTCGTTTATGCAGAGGACCCTGACACAAGCAAGGCAGCCGACTATGTATATATAGACGGCTCAAGCGGCAACGTGATTGCAAGGTATGCGCTTGAGTTTACCGAAAGTGCAAAGTCAGACATTACTGACAGCGCAGGTGCAATCGCAACAGCAGGCACCTACCTCTGGAATTTTGAGGGCAAGAACATAAAGATGCTCGGCAAGGACTGGTCCATCGTCAAGGCAAGGACGGATTCGGCAACAACACACAACGAAACTGACTTTACCCTTATGGGCGGTGCGGTCAAGGATGTCCTGAGCGAGAGCGACACCAAGACATACACGATTGGTGGCAAGGACTATGAGGTCACGCTTGACTTCGTTGGCTCCACAAGCGCCAAGCTGACAATAAACGGCGAGGTAACCGACTCCTTGTCTGAGGGTTCAACCCAGACTCTGAAGGACGGCACACTGATAGGCGTGAGGGACATCATCTCTCAGGAATTCGCCGGCGGCGTCCGCAAAACAGAGTTCTACCTCGGCGCTGACAAGGTCAGGTTGAGGGACACCCAATCAGTTACCACGACATTTGGTGGTGAACAAACCCTCGAGGTTGGTACAGAAACAATAACCGGCACAAAAGTGGTAGTAACCGGCACTGCAACCACCAACTCGTACACCCTGTCCAGCATACAGATAAATGTTACGGCAAACGAGGATGAGTACATCCCTGCTGGTGGAAAGCTCAGCAAGCAGCTTAGAAGGCCACAGGCGTTGCTTAACTCTTGGGACATTGAGTACACTGGCTTGGAGCCAACGTCAACGGAGAAGATAAAGCTGACTCCGTCGGGTTCAACGCAGTACTATCTGGAGTTCGCAGATGGCGCTGGCAAAAATGTCAAGATACCACTGGCATACACCTCTGGCAGCACCCAGCTGAAATTTGGTGACAGCGATGACGACACTGTAATACTTGAAAACCAGACTATAACAAAGAATGACTACTTTGTCGTTACCGACAGTACCCAAAAGCAGGGCGAGCGCAGGACTTACGGCCTGAGGTACATCAGTGCTTTGGCATCCACCGAGTCAAGCCCAAAGGTAGAA
Organism: Candidatus Woesearchaeota archaeon; assembly: GCA_013331515.1. Taxonomy (GTDB): domain Archaea; phylum Nanobdellota; class Nanobdellia; order Woesearchaeales; family UBA10216; genus UBA10216; species UBA10216 sp10216u. The sequence continues at coordinate 2,393 of DUGG01000022.1, read as the reverse complement.
TTTCAGGACTTGGCCACGGGCAACAAGGTTGAGGTTGAGTGGAAAAACACCGGTACGTTCCCTGGCGGTACCGCTGGTGGCACGCTTAAGTTTGGCGGAGGAACCTTCAAGGTGTGGAACAACACTGCTGACACAAGCAGCAATTTCCCGTTGAATATAGACTTGGATGGCGACGGCACTCTTGAAGGTGCAGGAACAAACCAAACTGCCCCAGACCTGCGTAATGTTGTCAACATTACCACAAAGGGCGGCGCTCAGATATTGATGACGTACTATCCGCTGAACGCTACAAGCAACGTGACAAATACAGTCACTGACACCTCTTCCGTCATAACACCATACATCCAATTATCGGTGCAGACGGTGGATGCAGACGACTATGACAACATAGCGCCTTTGGAGACTGGCTTTAACTTGTCTGCAGCAAGTGGCAAGGTTGACATCGCAGAGGATACGACTAATGTCAACGTGAAATACGTCACGCCGAGCATTGACACCAACCTCAGGCAGAGGTACACCAGCCTGGGCGCGTTTGTGAACTGGAAGACAGTCAGCAACGACCCGGACTCGTTGGAGATTGACTACCCAGTCAATGGCCAGCGCCTGCCGATAGTGACTGTCACAGCACCCGGTGCTGAGGTAAAAACAATCGCTGCAAGCGAGGCCGGTCAGATAACCTACTACGAGACAACTCCGATTGCAGTTGGGACTGCCGTGCTGGCTGAAGAGGCCGGTGACGTCAAATCCAGGAACGCAATCGTTGTCGGTGGGCCATGTGCGAACAACGCAGCCGCTGCGCTGATGGGCAGGACGCCTGATAACTGCGCAGAGGGCTTTGAGGACGGCAAGGCAATGATAAAGCTGATTGAAAACGGCAACAACGTTGCCCTGCTCGTTGCTGGCGCAAGCGCAATGGACACCAGGCGTGGTGCAAGGGTAATTGCTGACTATGCCACTTGGCAGGAGAAAGGCACCTTGAAGGGCACGGAGGTTGTGGTTGCGGGTACAACGTGGAATGACATAACAGTCGCCCCACCCCCGGCTCCGAAGCCGGTAGAAGCAGCTCCTGAGCCAGCCCCAGATGCCGCAACCGCGGCAGGTGACGGTGCAGCAGCAGGCGCAACTGCGTAAAGGCGTTTAAGCGCCTTTTCTTTATTTTTTTTATATTTTNNGAGGCCGCCGCTGCTTCCGTTGTTGCTTTCGCCATTTGCTGGACTGGTATCTTACGAGCTGCTTGCCCGGCTTTTTGTGGCGTTTCTCAATTCGTTCGTTGTTCTTCCGGTTTTCTTCCTCACGGCAGCTGTTTTCGGCAGGTCGGCAGCGCTTATTGCTGCGGCATTGGCTGCTCTTTTGCCAGTCCACGTCCTGAACAGCCGCTGGATTCTTACGGACTCATTGGGATCTTTGCTGGCTTTTTCGTCTGTTGTTGCTTTTGTTTTTGGCCTTCGGCGGCGTGCGGCAATCTTTTTTTTCGCTGCAGGAGGCATTTTGGCCGGCCTGGCTGTCCTGATGAAGTTCACCAACTTCCTGCTTGCNNCGCAATTAAACGGAAGCTATTCTCTGCCGTTGCTGCCGGCCTGGCGTTTTTTGCCGCAGCTGTCACGCCTTTTCTGCTGTATTCCCGATCCAGTTTCGGGGGCTTTTTCTACATTTTTGGCAGGGCATTTCACGTTGTTGTTGAGCGCAGCGGAGGCGGCTTGGTTTTTTTCCTTTATCTTGCGCTTGACAGCCTGGGGATGCTGATTGTATTCCTTGCATTGGGTGCTTTTTCCGTTTTTCGCCTAAAGCAGCGTGGCATCGCATTTTACCTGCTGTGCTGCCTTGTTGTGACTGCTTCCTATTCCTTTTTCATAGTGGGCAGGGGTGTTTCAAAGCCGGTTGGATTGGAATGGGAGGCCTCCAGGTTTTTGCTGTTGTTCCTGCTGTTCGCGCTGCCGTTTATCGGCAATGGCATCTGGCGTTTCACTGGCCTGCTGCTTTCTGCTTCAAGGTTAAGCAAATTTTCATTTGATCCCAACATTAATAGCCGGATACCCTGCCGCTTGCGGCGGTTGGGATTTTNNGTCGCTTATTATTCCGGGAAAAGGTTGAGGATGTATTACAGCACAGATGATTTGGCTGCAGCGAATCACAGTAGCATCGTTGTTTTTGACATCGGCCATGTTCCGTCAGGTTATGCCTTTGTCAGGCGGTTTTGCAGTGGCAGCCGCTGCGCTTACCTTCTTGCCCGTTTGCAATAACCTTTTTATACGTGCTTATAGCGTCGGTTGCCATGAGGCCGCGTTATGCTGTTCTGGCGGTTATTGTTTTGCTTGCTGCCGCTTTGGCCTTTCTTCAGCCAATATTTTCAGGCATCCACAATTGGGGCATTTATGACTGGGACCAGCATTTTT
>DUGG01000011.1 GCA_013331515.1 Candidatus Woesearchaeota archaeon | reverse complement strand
TAATCCGGACCTAAAGCGAACCTACTTTGAGAACCGGGTTGTAAGCATGCTCAGAAGCAGAAAAAAAGACTACGTTTTGAAGCAGATTTGCGAGCTTGCCGCGAAAGGGACGCATTCAACAAGCGAAATTGAGGAAATTGTCGTCGGAGAAAAGGCAATGTGCGGAAGGACGGCGTTCTTTGACTATCTCAGGGAATTGAAGCATAAAAAAATAATCAGGGAAGGCGAACGAGGCGCAAAGAAGGTCATAATGCCTGTTGAAGGGGGTCTTGAGCAGGTTCGTTAACGAACCTAATCCGGACCTAAAGCGAACCTAATCCGGACCTAGTGCAGACCAACCGCCTTATCCTGGCCGCAAGCCCGCCAACATCGGCAGCAGCCGCACATGTGGTGTCAAATTCCAGCACATTGTGGCCCAGCTCCCGGGCTTCTGAAAGGCAGACCTCAAATATCTCGGCTTCAAGGTTCTCCCGCACCTTGGCAGCAGGATAGCCTCTTGCCTGCAGGCGCTTCTGAAGGGTCTTAAGGCCGCATCGGGCTACGATGCACAAATCCGCCTTGCCGGCTGGCAGGAAGTGAGAGAGGTGGGAATCAAAGATTATGCCCAGGTCGCTGCGGCGATTGGGCTCATTCGACAGTTGTCGAATTGTGTCTTCCTGGCCCTCTTGGACGGCCTTTTTCCTCACTTTTGCCAGTTCCCTGGCCAATTCTGCCTCGTCAACCACATAAGAGCGCCTTTTGCGGTCAAATGAGATGTAAATGTGAGCCTTTTTGATGAATGAATTTACGTCAAAGTACGCATAATCCAGAAGAAGTGAGAGCTTTTTGGCCAAAAGAGTCTTTCCTGTGCCCGGCGTGCCAGTGATAACGATAGTTTTGAAGAATTTCACATTAAATCACCAATATTTTAGGCACTATGTTGAAAAGTGAGTATAGGCCGCTCACGCCATCGGCAGGTTCAAGGATGTAATCCATCACAGAAGGGTTGTTTTAATCAGTATAAAATAACTGCGAACGGAATTGAAGCTTTCAAAGGATATTTATACCGATTGTGGCTGCGGAGTGCTATGGCTTCAAAGAATTTCCTGCTTGTATCCCTGGAGGAGGACAAGGCAAAGCAGCTTGCACAGATTGTAAGCAATGACATCTGCCGGAAGATACTGGACTATCTCTCTTCAAAGGAGCACGCTACTGAAACTGCAATAGCCAAGGACCTGGTGATAGCCATTTCCACCGTGCACTACAATCTCAAGCAGCTTCTCCAGAGCGGCATTGTAAAGGCCGGGGAGTTCCACTATTCTGAGAAAGGAAAGGAGGTCCTCCACTACAGCCTGGCAAACAGGTATATCATCATAGCGCCAAAGGCCACGGTAACTGAAACGCTTGCAAACAAGCTGAAACGGATACTGCCTGTTGTCGCAGTTGTAGCTGCCACGGGGTTTGCGATACAGGTTTACAATACGGTCATGAAGGCGGGCACATTTGCAAGCTATAATTCTGCCCAAAAAGCGGCTGACATTGCAGCCCCAGCCATGCAGGAAGCAGCACGGCAGGCTGCGGGCATTGGAAACGAGAGCGCCACAACAAGCGTTGGAACAGCTATGGCCCAGGCAGTCCCGAACATTGCACTTTGGTTCGTGGCCGGAGCGGTATTTGCAATCGCAGCCTACCTTGTCGTTGATGGCATATTGAGAAAAGGAAACAGGTAACTTCAACCACGATTGAAGCTTACTTACGGGTATTAATAAAAGGACGCTTTTACAGTCCGGGAAGGTGATGTGAATGCCCAGGATTAACATAGGAGCGGGGGTTGCGTTATTGGCAGCGCTTATCGTAATTGCTACAGGGGCGCTTTTGCTTACTGGCAATCAAGCAGGGGAAAAATCGCATGATGAAGCGAAGAGGTTCGCTTCTTACGAAGGGCTGGTTGAATTTGTCAGGAACGGCCAGGAGAAGGCATCCTATTCATTTGGCTTTTATGGAAACCGCTTGACAAAAGTATCAAGCATGGCTGCACCCATGGCAGAAGCTGGCACAACGGGTTCACAAGCAGCTTCAGACTATTCCGGGACCAACGTACAGGTTTCCGGGGTTGACGAGGCAGACATAGTGAAGAATGACGGCAGGCACATCTATGCCGTAAGTGGAAACAAAGTTGCCATTGTCGATGCCTACCCGGCAGAGCAAGCGAAGGCAGTGTCAGAGATTGAGATTCAGGGTAGCCCTGTGGGGCTGCTGGTAAACAACGACAGGCTGGTTGTTTTTGCGCAGGCCTACAATTACCACGCTTACGAAACCACGGCTCCCGCAGCGAAGATGGCAAGCGTGATTGTCGCACCTCCAAATGGCGGAGGCGTGAATACTGCAATACTGGTCTATGACATAAGCGACAGGACCAGGCCGGCTTTGATAAGGAACATCACTGTAACCGGCAACTACCATGATTCAAGGATGATTGGCGATTACGCATACGCCGTCATAAACCAGCAGATGCCGTATGGAGACGGACCTGTCCCCCTCCCGGCCATAGCAGAAGGCGGCAAAGTGCGGGAAGTTCCTGCCACAGAGATATATTACTTTGACAACCCAGACTACAGCTACGGCTACGTCAACATACTTGCAATTGACACACAGGATGATAGCGAGGACTATAACAGCAGGTCGTTCCTTGCCGGAAGCACCCAGAACATGTATGTCTCTGAGGGCAGCATCTACATCTCGTACACAAAGCTGAACAACCTTGACAGCTTTGACAACATCATGGAAAAGGTCATCCTACCTTCCATGCCACCGTCTGTCCAGTCAAGCATCTCGGAGATAGAAAGGTCTGACGCGGACAATGATGAAAAGCGCAGCAGGATTGGTGAGGAAATCAACCGGCATGCCAACAGCCTCAGCAGGGAGGAGAGCAGGGAACTGGAGCAGCGCATGGCCGAAAGAGCAGCCGAACTTGAAAGGGAAATTGCAAAGCAGAGGGAGCAGACAATCGTCCACAGGATAGCAATAAGCGACAGCTCAATTGAATACCGGGCAGAGGGAAGCGTCCCCGGCCGCGTCCTGAACCAGTTCTCAATGGACGAGCATGAAGGCAATTTCAGGATGGCAACCACCACCGGCAACTCATGGGACCGGACATCCCAAAACCACGTTTACGTGCTTGACAGTGAGCTTGACACTGTCGGCTCAGTCGAGGACCTTGCTCCCGAGGAAAGCATCTACTCCGCGAGGTTCATGGGAAACAGGGCTTACCTGGTCACGTTCAAGAAGGTTGACCCGCTGTTCGTCATTGACCTGAGCGAGCCAACCAACCCGAAAGTGCTCGGCAAGCTCAAGATACCCGGATACTCAGACTACCTGCACCCTTATGATGAAAGCCACATCATTGGCATAGGAAAAGATGCTGTTGAGGCTGAGCAGGGCGACTTTGCGTGGTACCAAGGATTGAAGGTTGCATTGTTTGACGTTTCAGACCCGGAAAACCCAAAGGAGGTTGCGAAGTACAACATTGGCGACAGGGGGACTGACTCAGAAGCGCTCAGGGACCACAAGGCATTCCTGTTCAGCAGGGAGAAAAGCCTGCTTGTGATACCGGTGACGCTTGCCGAGATTGACAGGACGAGATACAATCCCGACTTGCAGGCCAACGGGAACGTGCCTTCGAGCGCGTATGGCGAGTTCACGTGGCAGGGCGCATACGTGTTCAACCTGGATGCCGAAAACGGGTTCCAGCTCAAGGGAAGGGTGACACACATTGGCGAAGGCGGCAGGCAGAGCTACTTCGACCAGACCAGCTCGGTCAGGAGGTCGCTTTACATGGGTGACGTCCTATATACAATCTCTGACAGCATGATAAAGATGAACGGACTTGATGACATGGCTGAGATAAACGGCGTTAACCTGCAAAACGATTAAAAGCGCACATTATCAACGTGAATGACAAATGAAAGACGTATGCCATGCATGGATGAGAAAAGCTGCAACCTTAATGGTAATTTTCGTGCTTTTTGCAATGCAGGCAGTTGCTGCGCAAGAGCTGGAAAAAGAAATATTTGTGGACAAGTTTGAGCTAAACTTAGGTGAGAGCCACCACATTAGCGGATATGATGCAGATATCATGCTTGACAGGACAGGGGAAAGGAAGTCCATTGATGGCGGCAGCGACGGCTACTGGGCAAGGTACACGATAAAAGGCAAAAACCCGCTTTATGCTGCAAACCCGGCATTTTTTGACTCCCTGGAAGGTTATGACAACGAGCAACAGAAGCTTTTTCCAGGGATAAGTAACGGGTTGACCTATAACAACACCGGAAAGGAGTTCAATTACAGCAGCCAACTCTTTACCAACTTCACTATTGATGACCAGACGGTTGATAGAATTTATTTCCAGATAGCGGCAGAAAGCATAAACTCAACAGCCGCCACGGTCATAGTAACAAGGGATACTGACCTGATTAGGAAAGAACAATGCAACAACGAAGTTTTTGATGCAAGCGATTTCTTCACAAAAACACCGGCATGCTCAAACTGCCCAAACATCATTGGCGATTGCAGCGCTGATTACCTCAATGGCAATGCGGAGTTTCCAATCAAAATAAAGGAGATAACTGTTGAGAACGAGCCAGCACGCAAGGTTTTCAGCACAGAAGGCGGCAATTCCGGCGAATCAGACAGGGTTTATGTCAAAATCAAGAATGAAGGAAGCCAGCCAGTCACTTTAAGCCAGGCCGGAATAGCTGTTTTCGGCTATAATGAGATGAATAATGTCAACCAGTACAATGAAGAATTTAGCAAGACAACTTTCGCACCTGGAGAGGAATATTCCTTCTCCTACCAGTACCCTTCAGGCTATACTTTTTTCCCAAGCGGATGCGGGCAGGAAGTGATGACAGGGCTTGCATACCTGCATGACCTATACCAATACGGCACTTACGGAGGGAAGGCGTTTGCGTTCAATAAAGTTGAGGTAAGGTGCCTATCAGGCGGTAAGGAATATCCAGAAAAGAAATCACTATCTGAAGAAAATGCGGGAATAGGCTACCCCGGCCTTCCTGAAGCGCAGGAATGCGGCCAGAACTGGCAATGCCCCGAAGGGCTGGAATGCATTAGCTTTCCGAAATTCGGGCCCAGATGCGCCAAGCCCGAACCTTGCAGCTACTTCAACTGCCTCAAAGGAACAAGCTGCAATATTCTGGAGGGATACCCGCCATCGGCAGTATGCGCGTGCACTGGGGCAGAATGCCAAGGTACCGAAGAAAATGAAACTATTACAATATTAACAATACGAGCAGGAACAACACATCCACAGAACTACCAGCTTTCAACAGTTACCTCAGACACAGTTACGGCACGGGGAGTGCTGAAAACGGCAAAAGCGGCTGCTTATTTCAAAGACGGTCTGTTATCCGTTGAGAACTCAAAATTGTACATGCAAATGCCAGAGCCATCCCAAAAAAAGCGGGTTACCGTAATGCCGGAAGAAGCCATCAGCAAGGCGGAGTCAAGCACCGGAATTGTAAACGCCAGCGATGTAGAGCTAATACAAGAATCAGGCAGACCAGTATATGTCATCAAGGCAAAGAAGGCCGGGAAAATATTATCACTGATTCCTGTTTCAATTGAGATTGAAACGCACATTGACGCTGAAAAAGGCGAAATACTCAAGGTAAAGAAGCCGTGGTGGAACTTCCTTGCGAGATGACCTGCAGCAAAAAGCATTTTCCACCAACAACATCGTCCAACAGAGATACCACCGTGAAACACTGGTGGAAAACCGATATTTTAAAGTTCCATAATTTCTGCCCGTTGCTGTGATGCTCTGCGAAACAATTATAAAAAGACGAACCCGCAAGGAGGGCATGAAGATATTGGAAATGTTTCTAATAACCGCAGCAGTTGTTATTGCAGCGTGCCAGACAATCCAGCAGCAGCCCTTGCCACAGCCAAACGTAACGGCCGAGTGCTCATCTGACTCTGACTGCGGCGCAGGGGGCTNNGAACAGTATGATTGGTATGACTACTGTAACTTCAAGGCGGATAAGGACTGTAAGAGTGAATGAGCGCGGCCAGATCGTGATACCTGAGGACATCAGGCAGGATTTTGGGATAAGGGGAAACTCAACGCTTGTCCTGGTGGAATCCAGTGAGGGACTTGTCTTCAAAAAGGAGTCTGAATTTCTTGAGAGACTCAACAACAACTTCTGGGATGCTCTGTCCAAAAGAGCACTGCAAAACGCATGGAGCAAGGAAGACGAAGTGTGGGACAAGATTGCTGAAAAGAGTCTCTCGCCAAAAAAATGAAAATCCCAACCGCAGCAAGCGGCGGGTATCAACCCGGTGAACAAATGAAACAGCAAGACCTTGTGTGGGTAAAGTTGCCTTTCTCAGATTTCAGCGGAAGCAAAATCAGGCCTGCGGTCATAGTGTCCAATAACAGCTATAATGGACAAGGCAAGAATGTTGTTGTGTGCGCTGTAACATCAAAACTTGAGCCTAAACCGTACAGCACCACGCTCAACCAAGAAAACCTGTCAGAGGGCGCACTCCCGCTAAAAAGCCGGATCAGAACTGACAAAATCCTGCAGATTGAAAAAAGTCTCGTAGAAGCGCCATTTGCAAGGATTAACAACGAAACATTTGACAGGTTGGTTAACGAAGCTGTTAAGCTGCTCAAAAGAGGCAAGGAATAAAATGGACTGCGAGATGTGCGGAAGGCAGGAGGCCGAGGTAAGGGCATCTGTTGAGGGCAGCGTGCTGGCAGTGTGCCAGGGCTGCGGCAGGTATGGCAAGGTCGTAGGGAGGATTGCTGCCGCTGCCCCGGCAAGGAAGGACGAGCGAAGGATGCCAATGGCTGATGAGGAAGCTGAAGTGGTAGTTTCAGACTTCGGAAACGCCCTGAAACAGAAAAGGGAGCGGCTTGGCATGAAACAGGACGAGTTCTCAAGGAAGATTGCCGTCAAGGAATCCATACTGCACAAGATGGAGACAAGCCAGTTCGTGCCGAGCATAGAGGAAGCAAGGCGACTTGGGAAGGCGCTTGGGCTGAAGTTTGTTGAGAAGGCTGAAATTGACGACAACGCGGTGCCGCAGCCGAAAAAGGATGAGTTGACGCTGGGCGACCTCATAAAGATTAAGAGAAGGTGAGTCACTTCCGGAGCGCGGTGCGGTTTACAAACACATAGTATGACGATGTGCCGTAGTACGTGCCGTTGAATTCCAGTGAATAGCTTGAAAGCATGCGCTCGTGAAGCTTGTCCCTGCCAGAGTAGCAGGCAAAATCACCCCATGGGCAGTAGAGGTTTTGCGGGGAGTAGACAACTGCCTCAAACGGCCTGCCTGAGACATCCCAGGACGGCTTTAATTCTTCCGGAATGCCTCTTGATGAGTCATAGTAGGGAAGGAAAAGGTTTTCGCCATAAACAGAAAAGATAGGGTCGGATGTCATTACCTGGCCCGTTATGCCGAGCCTCTGGATAGAGCCATAAAGCTCCTGCACGAAGCCCGGCTCTGAAGGCGGCCACCAGGCCAAAAGCCGGTAATCAACAGACAGTGCAAGAAAAGAGGAAACCAGCAAGAGCCCAACCAGGGAAACGCGCACAATGGCTGCTGCCCTGGAGCGGTATGACAGCAGGTCGAAGAATGCTGCCGAGGCAAATATGCACGCTGCCGGCAGGAAAAGCAGCAAAAAGCGCTGGTCCTTGTTAGGGATTATGGAAAAGTAGGCAGCATACACCAGCAAAAAGCAGCCAAACAACCTCCTTGAAGGGTGCAGGTGCCACTTTCGCTTCACAAACATAATGGTTGCTACAACAACCATGCCAAGAAAAACATGCTGCTTCAGCGCAGAGGTGGCATAATACGTGTAGCTCGCAATTTTGGATGACACTGCCTTTGCGGGATTGAACTGGTGCCAGCCCGCTAGGATGAAAGGCCTGAGCAGGGCGTCAACGAAACTGCCTGTGAAGCGGCGGTAGAAGAAAAAGTTGAATGTGAAGAACGGAAGCATGGCGGCCATGAAAGCTCCAGCAGCCTTTGCCAAGCTTACCGCGGCCTGCCTGAACCGCCTGTGGAGCTGTGCGGAAGCAGCTGCCTGCAAAAACGCGGCCAGGGCAAACACCAAAAGCAAGAGGCCGTTTGGAAACTTGAAAAGGACGGCCAGGGCAGCTGCTACCCCGGCTGAAAAATAACGGCTGCTTGCAAATAGCAGGAGGGAGAAAAGCAAAAACAGGACAGATGGCACCTCTGTCATTATGTATGATGAGTTAAGGAAGAAAAGCGGGGAAGAAGCCAGAATGGCCGCGGACAGGAAGGCAACTTTTCTGCCGAAAAGCCGAAGACCTGCGAGGTAAGTGAGTGATATTACTCCAGCACTGCTGATAAAGACAATTACCTCAGCCACTTTTGCGTAGGAAGCTGCTGTCCAAAGAAGAGACGCCCAGCCAACCGAGAGTGGCAGGCCGAGTGGCCGTATTACCTCCCAAAGGCCTGAAGCGCCAAGAGAGTACGCATACTTTCCCATGGAGAGGTAAACCGCCTCATCCCATTCCGGCAGGTGATAGCTCAACAAATGAGGAAGCTTTGCGGCGAGAAAAACGGCGAGAACTGCCAGCAGCGGCCAGTGGGTCTTCAAGATTCCAGCTGCAAAAGGGTTTTTCATGAGCCACAGTATTCAGGCCTTGACTTGTAAAGGCCGCAGATTGTTTGTGTGAGATTGTCCTTTGACATGAAGCCAACATACCTGTCATCGCTTATTATTGTTGTGGGAAAGCTGGTGACGTTGTACGTTGTTTCCAGGAGTTCCAGCAGTGGTTCCTGCTCAAAGGAGGCGTCAAAGCCGAAAATAAAAAGGCGCTCGTTGAACTTCTGCTTGAGGAATGAGAGCACGAATGACTGGTCATCACAGCTCGTGCAGTCCCTTGAAAAGAAGTAAACCATGTTGACAACGTCTGTGCCGCACAGTTCCTTTGACTTCATGGAGAGGAGAAGGTATTCAACTTGCGAGAGGATGTAAGTCCTGCGCAACAGGTCAAACTCGCGCCTGTTCACGGATGCATCGTTCTGATAACCGGCAAGCTTAATCCTCGTTGACTCGAGCGAGTCAAGGTTCTTGTCAAATGTCTTTGTGAACGCACCGCAGTTGCCAACCTGGGCAAGCTGACCTATAAAGGCGTACTGCAACTGCAAGCTGCCTATGTCAACCTTCAACTCCTGGGAGGCACCGGTTATCATCTCAACCCTCTTCCCTTCAATAACAAGGCCAACAAGCAGGCCAAGCACGAATACCATCAAGGTAAGAACGCCTGCAAGCACGTATCGCCTCTTCCTTATGTCCCTCATCCGCCAGTCACCATCTTGACCTCTTCCTTAAGATGAGATTTTTAATCACTACAAGGCGGACATAGCCAAGGAAGAGGTAATAGACGAACATAAAAGCCAGCAGGGCAGGGAGGCCGTGCGTGTTGACCTTCTTCCTGATGGCCCTGTGCGCCATTACCACCAGAGAAGTGCTCACGGCAAAGAATGAAATACCTATGAAGAGGCGGAAGTAGTCAATGTCAAGCAGGCTGAAGCTGAACTTGAGGTTCTGCAAGAGCGAGAGGATGTCAAAGTTGACCAGCTTGAGGTGTACCAGACGCTCGTAGTTGGGCCTCAGGATGCTAAGGTAAAAAGTCACCAGCAGGATGGCAACAGCCAGGAAAGTGGCAAGAAAGATTATTGGCAGCTGGAATACTCCGAAGTCGCCGTATTTCCTGTTGAAAAGCATGTGCCTGTATGACAGTATATTGAGTGTTGAGCCGAGATTCCAGCGAAGACGCTGCTTGTAAAGCTCTGACATCTTGGCAGGCGCCTCAGTGAAGACCTCTGCATCAGTGACCTGAACGATCCGGTAATGGCGACTCTGAAGGCGCAGGCAAATCTCCAGGTCCTCAGTAGCGTGGCCTTCCCTGAAGCCGCCTATGCCAGTGAGTATGCTTTTCCGGTAGACGCTGAAAGGGCCGGGAGTTACATGAATGCAGTTAAGCATACCGGCTATCTTCCGGTAAAACATGTTTATAACGTACTCATGCCATTGCATTTTTTGCAGCATGTTCCCTGGACGGTCAACGTAAAGCATTGGAAGGACGGCAGCAACCATGCCATCCGTAAAGTTGGGCAGCATGACGTTCAGGGCGTCCGGCTTTACATAAGAGTCGGCATCAAGGCACGCTACGTATTCACCCGAGGAAGCTGTTATGCCGGCATTCATAGCCCTCCACTTCCCGCCGTTCGGCTGGCTCAGGACTTTTACCCTGCCATGCGAAGCTGTAACCTTTCTGGCAACAGCCAAAGTGCGGTCGGTTGAGCCATCGTCCACCACAATAACCTGAAGGAGGCGTTTAGGGTAGTCAAGCGCTAGGACTGACTCTATTGACCGCGCTATTGCCTTCTCTTCGTTGTACGCAGGGATTATCACGGACACCTTCGGAAGCTTTTTGGGGAGCACCTTAACCGGGGGAGCGTAGTCAACAAATGCGATAAGCCAGAAAATCGTATAGTACAGCGTGATGATGTACACGACAATCAGCACGATTTCAAGGGCTGAAAACATAAGGGCTTGGGTGGCTGAAGCCGTTTTTAAAGATTTGCCCCCTTCTTCCTGAAACACGCCAGTTCCAGATGCAAATCTTGCGGAATCAACCGGGTTGCAGATGGCCTATGCGCTGCCTCAAGGCTAATTTCCTTCAGGACTGACAGGCAAAATCCCGACTTTTCAGCCTCTGCGGCAACCCAGGCTGAGGTTTCCAGTGCAAGCACTATCATGCCATTCCGCCTAAGGAAAAAATCCGCCTGGTGGAAGAATTCAGTGTACATTGCCTTGAGCTTCCTGTTTTCAGCTACAGAAAACGAATCCACGCCGTTCCTAAACTGAGGAGGATAACTCACCACCAAGTCAACACTGTTCTCATCAAGCTTTGCATCAAGCCAGCTTATGTCCAGGCGGCCGAACCTTATCTGCTTTTTCACACCAGCCAGCTTGGCATTCTTCTCAGCAGACCGGACTTTGACCATTGACCGGGATGATGTGAATATTTGCGATTTTACCCTGCCAAGCCTCCTTTCCGCAGCGGCGGCGGCTTCTTTTTCTGCGACTGCAAAGAACCTGCCAAAGTCGATGCTCGCAAATTGCTGCATCCGTGAAAGCGAAGACGAAAGCGCATCCCTCCGGTAGCGGTTAACAGGGAAACCAGAGCTGAAAAGCGCGGCCTCAATTGCAGACCCGCCAGACCTTGTGAACGGGTCAAAAAAGAAACCCCTCCCAGTGTAGCCGGAGGCGCGCAACATGAGGTATGCAAGGTTGCCAGGAAGCGACTCCTGTCTTCCAAAAATCTCGTAGTTTCTTTCCCCAGAATCAAAGGGAGTCAGGCAAACACCATTTTTTATCACATCAACAGAGGTCATATCATCTCCTGAAGATGAAACGCCAGTGAGCAGAAAGACGCGATTTGCCGACTGTGAAAGGTAGCACACCCTGCACAAATCAACCCAGCTTCTGGCAACGAATGTGACGATGCCGCCTCTTGCCGTGGTTGCTGCGGAGCCAACAAGCTCGCTGACTTCGGCAGCGGCAACATCCTCAAACTCCGGCACGGTCAGAACCGCTCCGGCAAACACATCAGCAGACACCATTGGATGCTGCGTTGAGAGTCGCGGTTAAAATGGTTTCTGATAACAAAAAGTCCCAACCGCAGCAGAGCTGCGGGGTATGAAATCCATTTGAACAATCACGCCTGGCTGCCAACCGGAAGCACTTCGCTTCCGTTCTCGCGAGGAACCTTGGCCACTGAAACTATCGCGTCACCTTCAGCAAGGCGCATTACCCTTACGCCCTGGGTGTTCCGGCCAATCTCGGAAATTCCAAGCACTGAGAGCCGGACTATGTTGCCGCTCCTGCTGACTATGATTATGTCATCCTTCTCCGTCACTGATGACACCGCAGCGACAGGGCCGTTCCTGCCGGTGGTCTGGATATTAATCACCCCCGAGCCGCCCCTTGAAATAAGGCGGTAATCTGAGACAGGACTGCGCTTGCCGTATCCGTTGGCAGTTATCGTCAGGAAGGACTCGGTTTCCTTTGCCACCACCATCCCAACCACAGAGTCCCCATCCCTGAGCCGCATGGCCCTCACGCCCTTCGCAGACCGGCCAACAGGCCTGACGTCGCTCTCGTTGAACCTTACAGCAAGGCCGTTCTTGGTTGCAACTATCATCTGCTGGCTGCCGGAAGTTGCGGCAACATTAACCAGCTCATCCCCATCCTCCAAAGTAATTGCGATTATCCCGCCCTTCCTCGGGCTTGAATATGCCGAAAGCTCTGTCTTCTTGATTGTGCCGTTGCGGGTGACCATGATGATGTTGCCTGAAAACTCCTTCACAGGTATGAAGGCGGATATTTTCTGNNCTCGCCATCGCGAAGCCGCAGCAGGTTGACTATTGCCTTGCCTGAGGCGTACCGTGAAGCTTCAGGCACCTCGTAAACATTCAGCCAGTGGACAATTCCGAAGCTGGTGAAGAAAAGGAAGTGGGAGTGCGTGTTGGCAACGAAAACGCTCTCAACAAAATCACCTTCGCGAGTGGCGGCTGCTATGATGCCCTTACCGCCCCGGCGCTGCTGCCTGTAAGCGTCAACGGATATCCGTTTTATGTAACCGGCGTGCGTTATTGTTACGACAACATCCTCCGGCTTGACGGTGTCTTCAGTGAGGATTTCCTCGCCCACCTCAACAACCTCTGTCCTGCGGTCATCACCGTGTTTCTGGGCTACGATTGTGAGCTCTGAGATTATGATTTCAGAAACCCTTGACTCTGAAGCAAGTATGGCCGTGCAGTTTGCAATGCTCGCAAGCAGCTGGCCGTGCTCATCCCTTATGTTCTGCTGCTCCAACGAGACGAGGCGCTGCAGCTTCATTTCCAGGACCGCCTCGGCCTGCTTCCCTGAAAGGCTGAATTGTGAAACCAGCGAGTCCATGGCTGAAGCCTTGTCTTCGCTGCCACGGATAAGCGCAATTATCGCATCAACATTGCCAAGGGCAACAAGCAGTCCTTCAAGCAGGTGGGCCTTTTCCTGAGCGGCTTTCAGAAGGAAGGACGTCCTCTTCCTGACAACCTCACGCCGGTGAATTACGAAATTGTCAATAAGCCCGCGCAGGGGCACCTGCCGCGGCACCTTGTTCACTAGGGCTATGAGGGCAATCGGAAAAGATGAATCAAGGCGGCTGTGCATGAACATCTGGTTCTGCACAATCTCCGGGTTGGCGTCCCTTTTCAGGTCAATCACGACCCTTATGCCTTCGCGGTCGCTTTCATCCCTTATGTCATCAATTCCCATGATAACCTTGTCCCTGACAAGGCCGGCAAGCTCCTCTACAAGGAGCGACTTGTTGACCTGGTATGGAATCTCTGAAACGATAATGGACGCCCGATCCTTCTTCTGCTCGACTGAAGTGCGCGCCCTTACCCTTATCACGCCCCTCCCGCCAAGATACGCCTCTCTTATGCCTGCAGTGCCATATATTATGCCCCCTGTTGGAAAATCAGGCGCCGGCAGAATCCGTAGCAGATCCTCATCAGGAATGGAAGGATTTGTTATCACGGTAGTGATGGCAGCAATTACCTCGCGCAGGTTATGCGGGGGGATATTTGTGGCCATTCCAACAGCAATGCCTGAACTGCCGTTGACCAGGAGACTTGGAAAAAGGGCAGGAAGCACGACCGGCTCCTCCAGCGAGCCGTCAAAATTCTTCGCAAAATCAACAGTCTCCTTGTCAAGGTCCTCAAGCAGGAGCTCGGCCATGGCCGACATCCTTGCCTCGGTGTTATGACTGATAAAGCCGTTCGAGATGAACGAATGGCAATCACTCTCAACCTTTAGCGAAAAGACCCGCTGCATTCCCGCTTCCTGTACAGCAACGACCCTCTCAAACAGGCAATCATAGGAAAGGAAATATTCAAACATTTGCCCGACATCCACCCCCTGTTCCTGGAAGACGAGTGCCGACGCCTTCTCATAATTCAGCTCCATCTTTGAATAGCGATCGAAGTTATTTTTCCTCACAAAACTTGCATCGGTCTTATCCCTGATATAATCAGAAATGAAGGGAACATAATCTGATGCCGACCAATCCTTTTGACATCTGTGAATCACATATTCCAGCTTCTTATTCTTCATATCCGAAACAAAGCCAATTTCCCTGTAATACCTCAACATGTTCCTAAAGCCGCGGATATAAAACTTCCACATGCGCCCATACTTGTCAAACCGCTTTGTTGAGTCTATACCCAAACGCAACATTACAACCTGAAGCTCTGAAATCAGCTGCTCGCTCTTTGAGCAGCAGCTTAACTCGACCATGTTTTTTCCTGAGAATGTAATCCCGCCATCGCCCTCAAAATACGCTTTCAGGAAAGATACGACAACGGGTTTGGGAGACGCCAGGACCTGCTTAGGGATAGCCCGCGCGTGCGACGTTACATTGGACAACCCAAGATTCCTCAAAAATTCTATCGTGTACCTGCAATGGCACTCAACCCGAAAATATTCCTGCCGCCCGTAGGCATTCGGCTGCCTCCCGAATTTATGCAGCTTGCTGTCAGGGAACACGCGATTCCATACCTGGATTAGATAATCAATCCACATTTCATCCCCGGTGCAAAACTCTATCTTATGATCCGCGCTCAAGGTTCCTTCCGAAACAAAGCAGCCCAGAATAAACGCCAGGTCTTCGCTAAGCTGCCGCGGCAGGACCTTGACCCGGGTTGTTGTTTTTACAGCCGGATAATAGGCAGAAACATCCATCTCCCGAGGCCAAAACTCGTCTGCGGACCTGTCAAGGACGACAACATCACCTTCCGATAAGGTTTCCATCAATTTCCAGGCAAAAGCCGGCCTTCCCATCTCGCCAGCACTTAATGTCAGGACAGGGTGATTTCCCGTCCCTGTCAACGAGTATCCTTTATTCGTAGTAATTCTCAAGGTCGGATGGATTCCAGAATCAAAACGCTTCGATGCCCGGTGCACCTTCTTGTCCTTGGATAATACCTTAATATCGATGTCCTCCCCGTCTGACAGATCATCAATTCGCACCAGTCCCTTCTCAGTTACAATCAAGCTTTCGCCAGTCACGCAATACCTCATGTGGGCCGCGCCATCCCCGTCAACGCTGCCGAAGTTTCCCTGCCCCTCAACAAGAGGGTAGCGCAGCGAGAAATCCTGCGCCATGCGAACAAGAGACTCATATATTGAAACATCCCCATGCGGGTGATACCTGCCAAGCGTGTCGCCAACTATCCTTGCTGATTTCTTGTGTGGCTTGCCGTGTTCAAGACCGAGTCCCATCATGGCATAAAGTATGCGGCGCTGCACCGGTTTCAGGCCGTCCCGGACATCTGGCAATGCCCTTGAAACAAGAACAGACATGGCATAGTCAAGATAAGAGGATTTCATCTCCTCTTCAATTTCACGCTGCACGATGGCATGCCTTCCGGCATCGCTTTCACCGCCAGTTCCCCCACCAGAATCCGCCATTTTACCGACGAGAAACAAGGAGAAACTGCGCTTTAAAAAGGTATTGGACAAAGCCATCAAAAAGAGCAAAAAAAATATAAACCCGGCTGGCGCCGACCCATGTGCAATGAAACCGGCTTACGGGCAGAAGCCCAAGGCAGAGAGAAGGAAGGAGAATGCGCGGCTCCGGACTCTTCCTTACGAGCTTAACTCAAGCCAGGCTGAACTGAAAGAGCTTGTGGGAAAGGCATCGGCCATGGCGGCAGTTGCCGATGCTGAGACGATAATGGGCTGCTACGCCGCAGCCATCCTGGGGTATGAAGCTGCGGCTGAAGCCCTGAAGGAAGCTGAAACGGCGCTCTGGCTGGAGCCTGAACACCACTGGAACCTCACCCAAATAGTCCAGGCTGAGCTGGAACAAGCCAGTGTCAGCATCAGGGAAGCGCGAATGCTGGCCAGGCTGGTTGAATACAAAAAAGCCCGTTAAACAGGGCGCACAACCGCTTTCTGCACGCCAAACGAAAGGTTGCAGTAAACGCACGCCTTTTTCTTCCCGGACAAATCACTTACTCCGCCAACGGGCGCGTATTTCATCCTTTTATGGCACCTTGGGCACTCAAGAAGGAACATCATCGGCACCCTGAACAGGCTTTGCTGCATCACCCTGCGGCTGAACTGCCGCCTGCAATGGCAGCTGCACTGAGACGCCGCCAAATTTTTCCCGGACCTCCTGCTGGTCCCTTATGTCAAAGTACCTGAAGAAGCGCTCGGTAAGCTTTATCAGCTTGGAGCGGCCCTTCTTTTCCCTCACGATGAAACCGGCCTTTTCAAGCGCCGCAATGTGGTCGTAGGCCTTATTTGTCCGCACCTTGATGACGCCAGACTGCAGGATTGGGGCTTTCCAGGCTATAACTGCAAGTGTCTCTATGACTGTCTTCGTGAGCTCCGTGTCGGCAACTATCTTCTGGACGACAGAGCTGTACTGCTCCCTCACGCTGAGCTTCCAACCGTCCGCCTCATCAATAAGCAAAAGGGATGAATCCTTTGCCTCGTATTCCACCTTCAGCTGCTGCAACTGCTCCTGCACTGATGAATTGGTAGTTCGGCACAGCCGCGCAAGCTCCTCAACAGACATCTTCCTGCCTGAAGCGAACAGGGCAGCCTCAAGCTGCTTTTTCAAATCAGGCCTGGCATTTTCAGACATGCAGGCAGAACCGGCTTTGCTGCTATTAAAATTTTACCTTTTGACAACGCTTGTGTAGTGGTGGCCTTCCTTCCGTATGAGCCCCTCACTTGCAAACCGCGCAAGGAACGGCTCAAGCGGCTGCTCAGCGATGCCAACCGCCTTTGACAAGTCACCAAGCGTCCTGCTGCCTGAGCCCAGGAGCATGAGCACGAAGTTCTTCAGAAGATTCCCGAGGTTCCCATCAAGAAGTATGTTGGCGGCATTTGTATTCTTAAGGCGCAGGTCCATCTCATGAAGCCGCCCCAGAAGGTCGTTGAAGAGTCCCGCAAGCTCGGCAGGGGCAAGCTTGAAGCTGGAAGGCTCAAGGACCTCAACAGATGAAGGCAGGTAGTTGAAGCACACGCCAGCCAGGGTTGAAAAGTCCCTGATTAGAATGTCAAGCTCGGCAAACGTGCTGAAAAAAGCGCCCTGGGCCCTTGGCTCGTGAACCTTCCCGCCAACAATGTCAACGCCCTTCTCCTCACGAAGCTTCTTAAGAACCAGCCGCAGGGTGTCCTCAACGTGCTCCTTTGGAGAGCCGACTATCTCAATAACAGCATGGGCCCTCATGTAGCCCTTTTCTAGCTTCTCCCTGACAGCATCCTCGCCAGCCATGCGGCAGAAAGGGCAACAGTCCCCGTTTAAAAAGATTTGCGGCAACATGGACCAGATAGAAGCTCGCCAGACTGCAAGCGCACATCAGTCCTTGCTATCAGAAAAATNNCTCTCCCAACGGGATGCACGGCATTGCAAAAAGCGAACCGATAAAAGTATTGGGCAACATCAAAACCGCTTCCGAAAACAAGACCTAAATGGGTGCTTTGATTTGCATCTGCACCAATCAGTTGACCAGCAACATATCCCAACCCAGCCCCAGCAACACCCCCGCGCACAAAGTGCTTAACAGTATTAAGCGCGAAATAACCCAGGTTCACAAACTCGGACGCATAATTCTCTATAAAGTCAGGAGTAAAACTATTTGAACGCCTCACCCTGTCAAAATCATGCACAGGATTAAGCTCCCTCACAAGCAACTCAAGGAACTTCACCATAAACAAAAAGGGATGCAACTCAACTATTTAAACCTTTCTAATTTAACCACTCAAAAGAAATAACACAACAGCAAAAAATGGCTATTGGGACTTCAAGGCATCCAGCACCTTCGCGATGTTTGCCTCGGCAACCACGAACAGGGTCTCGGACCAGCAGCTCATTATCTCAAGGATGTTAATCCCTTCCTGGCTTATCTTCCCGGTGAGGAATGACAGGAAGCCAGGGGTTGCATCCTGAACCCCTTCGGGGCTCAGGATTATCACGAGCGCCAGGCCGGTCCAGCACCTTTTCACTCCTGACCCGAAAGCGGCCTTCACCCTGCCAAGAAGCTCTTCCGAAATGACGAGGGTGATTGCAGCGGAGCCCTCAATGGCAAAAAAGGCCTCCCGGTGCCGCTTGGCATACCGTTCAACTTCAATCATGTCCTCGGGAAGGACATCCTTGTAAAGGACAGCCACCGCAATCCTGTTCCTGACTTCCAGACGGCTCTTTGACAGGATGCCCGTTATTTTCACTTCCTCCACGGCCGACTTGGAGAGCTTCCAGTAAAAACGGCGGCACGCTATCAGCACGGCATCAAAATCGCTGCTTTTCATGCCACATTCCCTGATTATCCGCCTGGCCAGGTGCGAATAGTTGACCAGCCGCTGCCTCACGCAGTCCTT
>DUGG01000039.1 GCA_013331515.1 Candidatus Woesearchaeota archaeon | reverse complement strand
AGTTTTTTGATGCAAGAAGAAGACTAGCTGTGGTTGGTGCAGACTCTCCAAAGGACGCTGTTAAGAAAGCGTTTGTGCAGGGGGCAGGCTATCTTGCCAAGTTTGGATATAAGGCATATGTTGCGCCTGACAGCGGATTAAACCTGAAAGGGGTGGTGCTGCAATGAAACCCGCAACACCGATCATAAAATTTGCCTTGCCTGCTGGCAGCTTGAATAATCCTGGGAGGGGCAACACAAGCCAGCTGCTTTCTGATGCAGGGTATAACATAGACGGCTACGAGCCCGGCAAAGAATCAATGAGGCCGATGTTTGTTAACGACAAGGAAATAGAAGCTTTTGTTGACCGGCCCCAGAACATGCCGGTTTCACTATCAGAGGGCGTTTACGACCTTGCCATACTTGGCAGCGACTGGGCAAGGGAATGGGAACTCGCCGGAATCAAAATAGGCCAAATGACAGACCTTGATTATGGCAGAGCAACCATTGTGCTTGCCGTGAAAAGCGAAAGCCCTGTAGGCAATATTGAGCAGCTGGTTGAAAGCAGCAGGTCAACAC
The DNA here is from genome assembly GCA_013331515.1 of Candidatus Woesearchaeota archaeon. Lineage (GTDB taxonomy): Archaea > Nanobdellota > Nanobdellia > Woesearchaeales > UBA10216 > UBA10216 > UBA10216 sp10216u. The sequence continues at coordinate 2,823 of DUGG01000039.1, read as the reverse complement.
TCGTGAGACTGTCAACAGAATATTTGCTTATAGCTGCAAACTCTGTGACTGGCACTGACGCATGGCGGGCGGCATATGGTACCACCGCAAAACCGCTTTTCGATACCAGAATTATGCAAAGGCGCGCAATTATTGAAAGAATGGCTGCGGGCTTGGTAATAAGCGAATCATTTGGCAAAACGGAAGTTGGCGCAATCAATGGGAGCGGAATTGATGCGATTGTGGAAAACACCCAAACAGGAAGAAGCTTAACCGAGGCAATCCTTAAGCCTGTTGGGACAATTTTCAACTCAACCGCCTGCCTCTATGCCTCGCTATCAGCCCTGGGAGAGCCAGCCAAGCTGGAAAAGATTGGACAGGTGGCAACGCTGCTGATGGGAGTTGTAAAAGGCAGGAACTCTGAATATGTCAGTTTTAACGTCCCTGAAGAACGGTTACAGTGCATTGTAAACTACCTCATCCTGAACCAATACACGGCAAAAATGCCCACAGTGAGCGTATTCGGAGGGAATGCTGTAGTGTCAACCGTCCTGCCAAAGGGCGAGTATCCGAAAGCAATACTCGGGCTGCTGGGAATCGGGGCTGATGATATAGTAAACATACGGACAGGACAGATAGTGGCAAGGCGGCAATATGCCAGGGCTGGAAAATGAGCCTTGACAAAAAACTTGAGCCAGACTTTGCAAAGCGAGGCGGGATGGTGGTTGCAATAGCGCAGGATGTTACAACAAAAACCGTGCTTATGCAGGCCTATATGAATCAGCAAGCATGGGAAGAAACGCTGAAAACAGGAAAAGCAGCTTACTGGAGCACTTCCCGCAATGAGCTATGGCAGAAAGGAGCCACTTCTGGCGACTGGCAGGTTGTCAGGGAGATTTACGTGGACTGCGACAGCGATGCTGTTTTACTGCTGGTTGAGCAGCAAGGCAAAGGCGCCTGCNNTGAATGAGCAAAAAGCTGTCCTTGGCTATGGAACAAAAAACTATTTAAGCCAACAAATGGAGAGAAGAACCATGAAACCAGAACGCGCTCGCGGAACCCGTGATTTTGCAGGCAGGGAAGCATTGCTGCGTCAGGAAATAGTTGCAACCCTTCGCAAAGTCTTTGAGCTTTACGGTTACAGCCCGCTTGAGACGCCAATCCTTGAAAAGTTTGAAACACTCGCCTCAAAGTATGCTGGCGGCGCGGAGATTCTGAAAGAGACGTTCAAGCTGACAGACCAGGGCGGCAGGGAGCTTGGACTCAGGTATGACCTTACCGTCCCGATGTGCCGCTTCATCGCCACAAACCCGAACCTCAAGATGCCATTCAAAAGGTACCAGATTGGGAGCGTGTTCAGGGACGGCCCCTTGAAAATAGGGCGGTATCGCGAGTTTGCACAATGCGACGTTGACATCGTCGGAGTCAAGTCCATGGCTGCTGACACTGAAGTGGTTGAAACAGCGCAAAGTGTATTTGAACGACTGAAGCTGGGCATCAAAATCAGGGTGAACAACCGCAAGCTGTTGAACGGAATCATCGCCGCAGCAGCAGGAATTAAAACTGATAAGGCTGAAACAATCATCCTCACGCTTGACAAGCTGGAGAAGCAGGGGAAGGCGGCGGTGGAAAAAGAACTTGAGGAAAAAGGCGTTGCTGCTGCTGCTATAAGGAGACTTATGGAGCTTATAACCGCCAATGGCAGCAACAGCGAAAAACTGCAAAAACTTGAAAGAGAAATCAACGACAACGAGGGCAAAAAAGGGCTTGCTGAGCTGCGACAGGTGTTGGAAAGCCTTGAAGATGACACGAATGTTTCTTTTGACCCTTCGCTCGCAAGGGGGCTCGCTTATTACACTGGCACGGTATTTGAGGCATTCCTTGACGGCAATGAGAAAAAGCTGGCCGGGATAAAGTCCGCAGTTGCCGCAGGCGGGAGATACGACGAAATGATAGGCAACTTTGTCGGCAGCGGGAGGGAATACCCCGCAGTAGGCATCTCATTCGGACTGGACATAATACAGGACATCCTTACCACTACAGGGAGCAACGCCAAAACAACAGCTGCCGCTGTTTATGTTATCCCTATCAAAGTCGAAGCTGAAGGGAAGAAAATCGCAGGCCAGCTCAGGAAACTTGGGGTTAATGCTGATGTTGACATGAGCAACCGCGACATAAAGCGAAACCTTGAATACGCGGCAGCAGCGGGGATTCCTTATGCGGCATTTATTGGAGAGAAGGAAGTCAAGGAAGGCAAAATCAGGGTCCGGGACATGGCCAGCGGGGCTGAGAAACTAGTTGCCCTGGCTGAAGCCGCAAACATTATAAAAGGAAATTGAGCCCCCGAAACCAGAATGTTTCGGCCAGATAACTCCATGCCGATGGGCATCAGCGACGCTGCCGCCTTTGGCAGGAGGAGTGCCGCCAGTGCCTCGCCTTGTGCCATCAGGCGATAACCGCTCCGAGGAAAAGCTCTGCCTTTATGGTGGCAGCGAGACTGTTAAGGGGCTGGAATGGATGCTGTCTGATAGGGCTGCCGGGATGATGAATTACACAGCCGCTACCAGAAGGTACAGGATTATCTGAGGAAATCTCATGACACCCATTGATCGCACGGAGCTTGGCCGTGACATAGGCCGGACAATTGACGGCATGATTAGAAATGGAAGATTCACTTACGAGGCGTTCGCCTCCGAGATTGCGCCGCTGTGGGGATTAAAAGACGCAACAACAGACGATCGCGTGAAAAACATACGGTACGGGTTTCCGCTAGGGACGCCGGCAATTGGCGTTACTAATCCTACGCGCGAACTGCGCCGACTGGCAATCATTCTAGCATATCTG
>DUGG01000105.1 GCA_013331515.1 Candidatus Woesearchaeota archaeon | reverse complement strand
TATTCTTCATAACCGAAGACGGCTTTCTTACTTCACGAAGTTGGCTTCCGCCAACTAATAACCACGCAACGCCAAACCGACAGAAAGATTTAAATAAGCCCGTTTTCACGTTTGCCTAAAATGAGAAAAGGGGTTCTTGTGCTGGCATTAGCGGTTGCGCTTTTGGTTGCCGGGTGCAGTGGCGGCGGTGATGATGGCAAAACGGGTTCTTCCAACCGGCCATTCTTTGGCGGTACCGAATCGCTCAGGGTCAGCTTCATGGAAAACTCCCCGCCAGGGGAGGTTCTTGACAATCCCCTTGAAAAATCAGCTCCCAGTGATAAAAGCCAGGTCATGGATTTTGACATCATACTGAGGGTGGAGAATGTCGGCGAGCAGGATGTTGCTGCCAAAAACCTGAAGACGACGATTGGGGGCATTTACCCTGAGGACTTTGGCAAGACGTCAGCGCTGCTTCAGAATTCCATTTTCAACAAGGAGCTGAAGGGCAACAAGAAAGACCCTGAAGGCGACAGGATTCCCGGCTCCATTGAGGAGATAGAATTCAAGAAGTTGGGCTACCAGAAATCGCTCCAGGGCAACAACGAGTTTCCCATACAGGCCGACATCTGCTACAGGTATGCGACAAGGGCTGTTGGCGACTTTTGCATGAGGCAGGATACTACAAAGACTGCTTCAGGCGTTTGCAACATCAAGGGCGTGAAGCAGGTATTCAGCTCCGGCGGCCCTGTCCAGGTTACATCACTTGAGGAGGCGGTGGGCGGCACAGGCAAGGTCATCCTGAAGTTCAAAATCAAGGCAAACGGCCCTGGCAGCTTCTTCAAACCGGAACCCATCGGCACCACGATAAAGGACGGCTGCGATAGGGGCAACTTTGCCGAGGAGAACTTTGTCAAGGTTACTGTGAGTTCGGGTCTTGACAACCTGCTCACATGCAGCGGATTTTCAGGCACCCCGCCAACAAAGGAGCTTCGCCTTACAGGAGGGGAAGCATCTGTGACCTGCATACAGTCAGGCGTTGCGGTTGATGCTGTCAAGAAGCTGAACATCGTTGCCGAGTACAACCACCTCATTACAGCTTCAACCAGTGTTCTTATCAAGCACATTCCTACTGATGATGCTTCCATTGTCGGCGGTTTTGGAGGGACGCCAACTGGTGGGGCTCCTCCTTCAGGAGGCGCTGCGTCCGGGTCAGGCTCTGGCGGTGGGAGTACCCCTGCGCCTCCGGCAGCACCAGCCCCTCCAACACAGAGATGATATATGGCAAAGGGCACAATATCCCCGTTCTATAGCAAAGTTGTCTTAAAAAAATTTGAACAAGAGTCATAAATGGGGGGGGTTATAGCAAATTGCAAAAATATTTGAACTTTTTACTCGCAAATGTTTGGTAATTAACGAGATTCACTATTACTTCTTGATGCTTGCGAGCGCCTTCTCGATGTTTGGCCGTGAGTAGCCGGAGGTTATCAGCGATTCTTTTATCTGCTCGATTGAGTCTCCATGCTGGAGGCCTACCTCTGCTATTGATGTTATCTCATCAATTTCAGAGTATCCTCCCATCTCAGAGAATAGCTCCTGGTCGGGGTTTCTGTTCATTGCATCCCTAGCGCCTATCAGCACTTCCTTCTGCGATTTTAGAATGACCGGGGCCGGCTTTGGTTGCGGCTGTTCCTTTTGCTGCGCCTGCCTTCTTAACGGTTGCTGTTTTGGCGCTTTGGCTGATTTGGGTGCGGCAGCCGGTTTTTTGGCTGGCCGGGCATTGGTTACAGGATTCCTCAATGGCATTTCTGCTTCTTCAACAGCTTCTTCAACCTTTGTCCGTGTTTCAATCGGGCTTTGCGTGAACACCGGTGTTTTTGCCATTTCATCTTCAGGCGCTTCATGCACTATTGCTGGCTGCCAGGCTGCTGCTGTGGCTGCTTCCTGCACATGCGGCTTTGGCCATAGCGCCGGTTGCGCTGAAGGGCCTTCCGATTGCCCAATCCTCTCCAACTTTTGCTTGATATAGTCCCTTGACTTTGATATTTCTATGCCCGCATTTGCCAATATTTCCAGTTCCTTGCCGAGGGCTTCCTGTTCTTTCACAAGGAGCTGTTCCTTTCTTTCAATCTCAGAGTCTTTTGCTTTCAGCTCGGCTATTTTTGCCTCTGTTGCTTCTATTAACTTCTTTATTTCTGCTTCCTTGCCAACAAGGTATTTTTCGCGTTCTTTGGCCTCTTTTTCCAGTGCTTCCATTTGCATCTGGCGCTTGCTCGTGTTGAACTCTGAAACCGTTGCCTCCTCTCCTGCGCCTGCCGGTGCTGCTGCATTATGAACGCTAATTATTTGTTGTGAAGCGCTGGAAAAGGTCTGGATTGCCTCATCAATCTGGGCTTCCTTCTCCCTTAAAAGGGCTCTTTCCTTTTTCAGGGCCGCCTTTTCCTCCTCGAGCTCTTTTTTGAGGCCTGCTTCATTCCTTGATGATTCATTTATAAGCGACTTTATTCTCGCGTCGTGCTGTTCCTTGAACTTTGAGATGAGTTCTTCGTATGCCTTCTCGCTTTCAAAGTAGATTTTTTGCCGCTCTTCAAGGCGCTTTTTCAGGAGTGCTGATTGCTCTTTCACGGCTGCCACTTCCTCGGCCATTTTTTTAGCGACATCCTCTTTTACCTGTATCTCTGCTGAGAGTTGGCTCAGTTCCTTGTGCAGGTGCGTTTCTGGCCTTTTGGAGGTTGCTGCATTGAGGTTGCGGATTTCGTCATCCTTTGCTGTGAGCCGCTTCTCAAACGCTGTCTCAAGTTCCTGCAGCAGTTTCTCTTTCTCTATGAGGAAAATTTTGAGTTCATCAACATGGCTGTTTTTCGCTGCAAGTTGGCTATGAAGCTGGTTTTGCATCATTCTGGCTGCCTTTTGCTCTTGAATCAGGGAGGATTCAAGCTGCTTTACCTCGCGGTTTTGCCGTTCGGCTTCCTTTTCAAGCTCGTCCACTTTTTCCAGGGATACCGCGTTGTTGGCGGTTTGGGCTGCCGTTTGCTGCTGCCTCAAGAAAAGCAGCCTTAGAGAGGCAATTTCAGCTGTCTTTGCTTCAATCTCCTTGTGCAGGAGCGCTATCTGGTGGTTTTTTTCATGGAAGATTCTGCCAGGTTCAAGCGCAGGCATTGACTGCCTCTTGCCGGCCTTGAGCATCTCCTGTTCTATCTCTGCGAACCTTCGCTCCATAGTTGACTCAAGCTGCATTATCGTCCTGTCCTTCTCAAGGACCAGCTTTGTGAGTTCGTTCACCCGGCCTTGGGCTGCTGCAAGGTGAATGCTGATTTTGGCCTCGGCAGCCATTGCAAGCTTCTGGGCTTCAATAAACAGGTCTTGCGTATTTTTGAGTTCCCTCTGCTTTTCCTGAAGCCCCTGCCTGAGAATATCAATGCTGCCATCCTGGGGTTTTTGCACGCTGATTATCGCCGGTGCCTGTTTCTCAAGGAGCTGTTTTCTAAGTCGGCTGACTTGATTGTTCTTTTCTTCCAACTGGGCGCGCATGCCGCTTATCAGTGATTTCGTCTCTTCCTCTTTCCTTAAGAGCATTGCCCTTATTTTTTCGGCATTGCCTTTCTGTGCAGCCACGTGCTTTTCAAACGATTCCGACAGTTGCCTGTTCTCGGATTCCCTCTTTGCATAAAGTGCAGCCACTCTGTTTATCTCTTCATCCTTTGCCGCAAGCTGCCTTGTGAGTTCCTGTATGAGCCCCTTCTCTCCCTCTTCAAGCTGGGTCACATAGTCCCTGAGGCGTTCAATGTCTTTCGTCTTCCTGGCCAACTGGTCTGAAAGCTGCCTCAGGCGGAATGCTCCTGTCTCTCCTGAATCGGAAAGGACAAGTGTGTCGTCTGCCCATGCAGGAGCGCCCTCCCTTGCCTCTTTTTCCTTCACGAACCTCATTTTTTACAGTGCTTTATGCGCAAATGGGTATTTAATCTTTGCTATGGAGAATTTGCGGTTATAGCAAGGGCACAAAAATCTAATCCTTAATCCCGGCAAGCGCTATCTGGCTCACCAGGGCTTCGAGTTGCACGAACTCGTCGGCTCCCTCACTCATCCTGAATTCTATCTCGCCGCACTTCTCTATAAGGACAAGCTTTTTCTTTGGTTCTATGCCGCTGTCCAGCAACTCTTTCTGCAGCTGTTTTATTATGTCAAGCCCTGACAACCCGTGGGCGAGCATTGCTTCTAGCAGTTTATCCCTTGCCTTCACGAATTCATTTGAAAATGCAAGTGCTATCACTTCCTTGATTTCCTTTGGCCTTGCCACGCTTGCAACCTCATAAATCAGGTCGTCGGTTATGTTTAATGAGAGGACCGCGCAACTTTGCAGCACGTTTTCCAGCTTCCTGCAATCCCCTTCCGAAACTTCAACCAGCGCTTGCCTTGCTTTTTCTGTTACCGTAAGATTTTCGGCCTCCGCCACCCTTTCAACTATTTTTGTCACTTCCGCGTCTGCAAGCGGCTTGAACCTGAATATCGCGCACCTGCTCTGGATTGGCTCTATTATCTTGGACGAGTAATTTGCCAGGAGGACAAACCTGCATGTTGCCGTGTAGTTTTCCATTGTCCTACGAAGCGCCTGCTGTGCTTCCCTTGTCAGGGAGTCGGACTCGTCAAGTATACACATTTTGAATGGCACATTCCCTATTGCCTTCGTCCTGGCAAAGTCCTTGACTTTTGTCCTTANNCCCGTAAAGCTGCTTGGCCATTACAATCGCAGTTGATGTTTTCCCGACACCGGGCGGCCCTGCAAACAGCAGGTGGGGAATATTCTGGTGCCGGACAAACGCCTCCACCCTCCTGACTATTTCCTGCTGCCCGACTATACCTGAGAAATCAGAAGGCCGGTATTTTTCCGCCCACAAAGCAGTGTCCATGGTTGTTGCGGAAGGGAGATTTAATATAAAGTTTTCCTAAGCGCAGGCAACGGAACAAGGTTTAAATAATTCATTTCAAAGCATTGCGTCATGTTTTTGAATGCGCAATTAAACTATGTCCTCTTCAGAAATCACCAGGAAGTCCCCCATTGCCATCACCGCGCTGAAGGGTATGAGTATGTTGCCTTCGCCATCCCTTTCCATTTCAAGCTTCTGGATGTATGGCGTTGGGTTTGAGAGCACGAGGTGTATCAGCTCTCCTGTTTTTGTCTCAAACACTATGTCGGAAACCTCGCCAAAGCGCTTTCCTGTCTTGCTTACGACAATTTTTCCGATAAGCTGCCTTGAGAATTTTTTGTCTTCATCAACCATTGAAAAGCACCCCTCACCACGCCAAGACGCTTTCGTTACTATTATATAATGCTAATCAGTTGGATAATTTTTGCACATAGCTTATATTTAAATGTTGTGGAATTGCCCGAATTGTGACAGAAAAGCATAAAAAAGCGCCCTTGTTGCCTCGCATTATGCCAATTTTGCAGGGAAACCTTTTCAGGGTAATCACAGGTCTGCCTTCTCTTAGCACCATATCT
>DUGG01000043.1 GCA_013331515.1 Candidatus Woesearchaeota archaeon | reverse complement strand
AGAATTCTCATCGCTTCAAAGCCGTTCTCTGCACAGGTTTTTTAAATGCCATGGCTTGTTCATGATGCCATGTCAATGAAAATGCTTTTTATTGAGACAAAAGCAAAAGCCGATGTTGAATTGCCGCAAAAAGCGATTGCAAAGCTGCCGAAGCGCCTGTGCCTGGCTGCAAGCGTCCAGTTCATGGAGCAACTTCCGCAATTACGGCAGCAGCTTGAAAAATACGGGAAAGAAACATCTTTGCTTAAAGCGCGACATTCAAAGTATCCCGGCCAGGTACTCGGATGCGGCTACAGCAGGATGGAGTTTGATTCACCTAACACTGATGCATTTCTTTACGTTGGCGATGGATTGTTTCATCCTGAAGCGCTCCTGCTTGGCTCGGACAAGGACATCTACGTGTTTGATCCGTTCACAAAGGGACTCAGGAAGCTTGGAAGGGCTTGGGCTGAAAGGATAAGGAAAAAAGAGAAGGGCGCGATGCTTGCATTTTTGCATGCCGACAGGGTTGGCGTCCTGATTACCGTTAAACCCGGCCAGCTTGGCGTCCAGGTTGCACTGAAGCAGATTTTTTCGCTGCGGCAGCGGTTCCCGGAGAAAAAATTTTATTACCTTATCTGCGATTCCATTGACTTCGCACAACTTGCTAACTTCCCGTTTATCCAATGCTTCATCAACACGGCGTGCCACAGGATGATAGATGATTATGACAAATTCCCAAAACCAGCCATCAACATTGAGGAAGTGCTGAAGCTCGCAAGGGCGTGAATTCTTCCTCAGTGGGGATTCTTTCGGCGGTCGTGTTAGCCTGTTGAAGGTTTTGACTACTTGTGATGGGTTGGTCAACGCCATAAAAAGATTTATATAAGCCGCCGGGGATGCCGGTTTAAATGAGCCAGAAGAAAGAGATTGAGGAGAGACAAGAGCAACTTGCCGAGGAAATCAGGCGGGTCAAGCTGCCAAGGGGAAGGCAGGTTTTTGGCCTTGTTGACCAGCTTCTTGGCGGCACCAGGATGAGGGTGAAGTGCTTTGACGGCAAGCTCAGGATTTGCCGGATTCCCGGAAGGTTCAAGCGCTTTCTGTGGGTGAGGGCCGGCGACACGATTCTGGTAGAGCCGTGGGAGCTGTCCGGTGATAAGAGGGGCGATGTCCTTTTCAAGTATAGCAGATCGCAACTCCAGTATCTCAGGAACAAGGGCCTGCTCAAGGACATGCAGGTGTTTGAGGAATTCTGATTTTTGTCAAAGGCAGTGACAAAAATCACTACTTTAGAATAAAGAACTAATCAAAAAATTTATATATCACTGCGCTGACGGAAGCAGTCATGGTTCGCGTTGTGAAGGAGATTGTTGGCCTTGTGGGTGTTGCTGCATTCATTGCAGGCGTTTTTTCTGCTGCAAGGGGGGGATTTTTCTATCCGCTTGAGCTTTTCCTGCTTGCGATGATTGGGCTGCTGCTGGTTGCCTCGCTTGCCACTCCCCGTAACGGCTCTGCTTCGCCGTTTGTTTCAGTCATCCTGTTCATTGCACTTGTGGCAAACTCAGCCTACCTTTATGTTGTTTCAGGCCACATCAGCACAACCAGGCTGGCTGCGCTGACAATTGCAATTGCCGGGCTTGCCTTTTCGCTTGTGTGGCTTCTGGCAGAACCTGTTCCAGCTGTGCTTAGCAGGGAAGCGAGGCGCCTCATTGCTGCCGAGAAGCGGCTGAACGATGCGAAGGAGCGTCTTGAGGATGTCAAGGCTGAGATTCCTACTGCTGTTCCAGGAAGGCGCGGCAAAAGAAAGCGGAAATGAAAGTCTATTTTGTATGATGCCTTTTCCTTCTTCCATGCCTGGGTGGCAGGAATGATAATGCCATGAGCGCTGCTCCTGCTGTAAGTGTGGCATCTGCAAGGTTGAATGCTGGCCACGGCCTGATGTAGATGAAATCTGTAACCGCTCCGCGCAGCAGCCGGTCCAGTGTGTTGCTGGCCAGTCCTGCCATTATCAGCGCTGCCGCGAACTGCTGCGTTCCCTGCCGCATTTTCCGGTAATTAATCAGCAGGATGGCAATGGCTGCAATTGCAATGGCCGCAAGGTAGCCTGAAGTGCCTTTCAGCAGACCAAATACCGAGCCGGTGTTGCTCACATTGACAATCTGCAAGAATGAGCCGGGCAGGCTTGCGTTTTCTGCCGGCGCCAGGGTAGCCCTTGCTGCTGCCTTGGCAAGCTGGTCTGCTATTATCACTACCGCCGCGAGTGCGGCGCAGGCGGCCTTCCTGCTTACCATTGCCCTCCTCTTCTCTTGAAGTCCTGCTCTGTCTGCTGGTAGCGCTCCATTGACGCGAGGCGCTGGCTTATTGACTCAAGCGTTGCCTTTATTGCATCCAGCTTTGCTGAAACGACTTCCATTTCCCTGCCGGCCGTGTATGCTTGGTTTGACTGGAACGCGTCAATCTGGGGCTGCTGCGCTGGCTGGAACTGCTGCGGGTAGCCGGGCATCGGCCCGAGCCCTCCCATGCCAGGGTCTCCAGGAGACGCGCCGAGCGCTCCGAATCCCATGTTTTCACCCATGCCCAGTTCGTCCTTTCTTTTCCATGGCAGTATCCTGCCCACTGCTCCGAATATTCCCATAAGTCACTCACCTCTTTTCCATGTCAGGATATTCAGGATTGCCCTTAGCATCCTTGCAATTGCGCTGCCGCTCCTTGCCTGCCGCTGTTCTGCCGGTCGTGCGCTTTCATTTGTGGCCAGCGTGAACTGCGGCTTTGGGGAAAGCGACACCACCTCCTGCCCTTTAACAGCATACGTGATTGTTGCTGCCTCGCCGCTTGACTCTGCAGCTTCAGTTTCGTAGGCAAACTCTTTCTCCTGTCCGGGGTTGAGTGTGGCCGTGAATGCTTTTTTGCCGTCTTCTGCCGTTATGTCAAGCTTGGTGGTGTGGATGTTTTTGGCGGTTATCCTGATTTTCACTTTTTCACCCGGCCTTGCTGTTTCAGGGCTTACCTTCTTTGAAATGGCTACTAGCTCCTTCGCCTCAACGTTTAGCACAGGGGATTTTGAGGATGCTGTGTATGGCGTGTTGCCAAGGTAATAAGTGGCTGCGGCTGGACCAAGCTGGTGCCTTCCTATCATGAGCGGCCCTGCCTCGTATGTCACGTTTGCCTGCGCCTTTCCTTCAAGCAGTGGGATGTTCCATTTCCTTTCGCCGTCTGCAATTGTTACGTTGGCCAGCGCCATCTCCTGCCTGTTGGTCACCGTTATTGTTGCCGTGTAAGGCTCCACGTTTGTTGCCTGTCCAGGCACGCTCTTTTCAATGCCCAGGAAGGGGTTGTCTGTTATCTCAATGCTTGGCTGGTTTGAGGATGTTCTGCGGGTAACTCCGTTGTAGGTGTATGATGCTATGGCTTGCGGCAGCTTTATCACTCCTGGTGTTGCATGCCTTTGGCTGCGGTTTATTAAACGCTCGGTCCCGTTTGGCACCGCCAGTAGCAGTTCTGCGCCTTCGTCCTCAACCCTTACATCTGCCGGCTCCGTGCCTGTGTTTGTGAGTTTTATTATGATGTTGAATGCATCCGTGTTATTTACCGAGCTTGGTGCCGTCTTGTCTATGAATACTGTTGGGCCTTTGGCGTAGTTCTCCTTGACTGCTACAGTAAGCGCGGTGCTGTTGGCGTAGTATTTGCTTCCGTAAGAATTTTCGTACTCCATCGTGGCCTGCGGCAGGTCATTGCTCCCTGCGACCTTTGCCACCCTGCGATCGGTGTCCGGAAGCGTGACTGTCTCGCCCGGGCCCAGGAAGGGGATGATTATGTCTTCCTTCCCTCCGATGAAGTCGAAGAAGTAGGATAAAGGCAGCTTGATGGCAATATTCATTGCCGTCCTGTCCTTGGCTGTGTTTGTTATGGCATATTTCACGTCAAACTCCTCCCCGGCGTAGATGTCAGTATCTGTTGTTTCACGACTGATGGTTATGGGAAGCGCCTGCGGGCCAACCGTGACCTGTGCTGTTTTTGTAAGGATGTATCCCTGAGGACTGAGATAGTCATCAGTGTTGTATTCATCCGAGTATTCTGCAGTGGTGTTTATGTGAAGGGTTTTTTCCCTTTCAACGTGGGGAGCCCTTACCTTGTAGGTGTACGCTTTGACGCTTTCCTTGCTTCCGACTGTGATGGTTGCCGTACTCTTTCCTATTATTNNCGTTATCATGCACCTTGACGTTCCGAATACCTGTTGGACGGGAATTCTTCACGGTAACTGACACTTCCAGCTCCTCATCCTCTTTCATTGTTGTTGCTGGTATTGCCTGGGTGAGTGTCACCTCCTGGAGGGGCACCACGCTCACCGTGCTTGTGGACGTCTTGCTGAAGTTGTCCCCGAACTCTGTCAGGTAGCTCACGTTTGTCGTGACAACATACCCCTTGCCCTTGTCAACTGCCGGGGCATAGAAATATGCGTTTGCCAGGATGGCCTGCTCTTGCAGGCCCATCTCCGCGATGTACCCGTCAGGCAGGTATAGAAGGTCTGTGCTTATGTTTGCCTTGACTTCCTTGAGCTTGACGTAAGGATTGAGGTTTTGCAGCCAGATTTTGATGTTCTTCCGCTGGTTTGTTTCAATTGTTTCGTCCTCAATTGATGTCCGGATTATGACGTCCTTGTTGGATGCCGTCACGCTTTGCCTGTCGGGGGTAACGCTCCGGTTTGACGGGTTGCTCACGGAGTAATAAGTGACTTTCGTGGCTATGTCTGAGCTTCCAGTTCTCTGGCTTTTGAACTCGAAGAAGAGTGTTTTTGTGAGGTTTATCCATGCGTTGGACAAGTTTGTGGTGTTCGTTGTCCTGTTCGTTACCCTGGCTATTTCCCCTGTCCACTCATACTCCTGTGGCGAGAGCACTTTTATCCCGTACGGCCTTGAGACCACCTTGATTCCATTGTCAAACTGCACCCTGACAGCCGCGATTGCGCTTTCGGCAAGCCGGTTTGTCACGTTTATCGTTATATTGTTTGTTTCCCCAATCAGGGTGGCCTTCCTGCCCAGGACTGAGATTATTTTTACAGGGGAAGTTGATTTCATGTCAATCTTGGAGGTGTAAAGCGTCTTGAGCCGCAAGCCGTCAGAGTAGGTCAGCGACGCGACAAGGCCGCCGTCAAATATGTCATCTGCCTTCACCTTGTAGCTGAATGTTTCAGACTCGCCTTCATCAAGCCTTCCCTTCCATACTGCCCTGTCCAACTGGGCGGTAGCCCCGTCCGCCTCAGTCACAACAAACTCTTTTGGGAACCGGTCTGTGAATGTCATGTTCCTTGCCAGCCCGCCGGTGTTTTTCAGCGTCACTGTAAAGACGGCCTCGTCACCGGCCAGCAGCTCCGTCTTGCTTGCCTCCCGCGTGATTGACAGGATGGGCGCAAGCGAAACGCCTCTGACCCTCAACTTGTATGCCTTGTCCGTGTAGTCATACTGTATGTTGTCAATGCACACCATTGCAAGCGCGGTTGCCTCGCAACTGTTGTTCCTTATGAACAGGCTTCCCTTCCCGTAGTCGGCAACCACCTCGTTCAGCCGCGAACTAAGGTGTATGGTGAATGACTGCTCTTCCACTGTGATTGTTTCACCCGAGAGTATCCACTCGTTGATTGGAGTTGTGAGCGCCCCTGCCTCTTCCGGCCAGCCGAAAGCAACTGCAAGCAGGACAATCAGCGCGGCTGTTGCAAGCCTGCCAGCATGCCTGTTCAAGTTTTTTCACACCTCTTTTTGCCTGTTGCCTGGTTTATCCCGCTTGGATTGCGTTTATCGGGCCGCCAAACGCCTTTTTTGCCATCGCCCTGAAAATCTGGATGGGAAAAATCTTGATGGCCTTGAACATTGCCGTTTCCGGATAAACCGCTATCCGCCCGCTCTTGAAAGCAGACACCAGCCATTCCGGGCTTTCCTTTGCCTTCAGCATGAAAAGGCCTGCAAGTGCAAGCGCCCGTGTCTCAGCGTCACCTGATGCCAACACAAGGTTAATGGCCTGCGCCTGGTCCGCAGTGAGCGCACCATCCCCGGCAATGCCCGGCATTTGCCCAGTCAACAGCGTCTCATTCACAAGCAGCAGCTTGTATGACCCGGCCCTCATTCCCTCAAGGTCCCTGGCAGCGAATTGCTGGTTGAGCACCTCAATCCCCGAAGCTGGGACTATGCCGGGCTGGTTTGCATTCAAGATAATCCCTGCGGTTATGCGCCTGCCGTCTTCGCTGTGAAACAACAGCGCATTCTCTCCTGTAACAAACCCGTCCTTCAACTCCAGTGCGTCCATGACGACAAAACCCCCGGCAACGGCAACCAGGATTGCAGTGACCGCAAGCGTCAGGAGGATTGTCTGGACAATGCCCTTGACAATGTTGAAAATAAGCACTCCCGAAACAAGCACCACAGCCACAGCCGCCAACAACAGGAATTCAGCCATCTTGGGCTTTAAAAGGCCCCGCCTTTTTATTTAAACTTTGTTGTTCAGCCAGCCGTATCTACATTGGCGCAGCAGCGGGCACTGCCTGCACATCGGCCGGCTTTTCAGGCACGTCCTCTTGCCTGCTTCAACCAGTAAGGCGTGGTATTGGCCGAACACGCCTGGTGTGCGCATCTCCTCTGGCATGGCGTTGACTATGAGCTGTTGCAGCCCATCATAACTGCAATCATCCCTGCATTCCCCCAGCCTTGAGAATATCCTTCTTGTGTACGCATCAACAACGAAAACCGGCCTGCTGGCAGCGTAAAGCAGGATTGAGTCGGCAGTTTCATGCCCTATCCCTTTTAGCTGAAGTAGCTCGCTACGGATTTCAACATGGCCCTTTCGCAGCAGCAGCCTTATTTTCCCACCGTATCGACTGCAGACGTGCCTTGCGAACAGCCTCAGCCGCTCCGCCTTCTGGTTGTAGTATCCCGAAGGCCTGATAAGCCCTGCAACCCTTTCATGGCTGGCCGATGCCAGCTTCCTGAAATCCACCATCCCGGCAACGGCAAGGCGGGCTATGGCCTTCTCAACATTCTTCCATGACGTGTTCTGAGTAAACCACTCTTTTTTAGTTGCCTTTTTGGAATTTCGTGAATTCTGGCTGCTTTCAATTTCGGCTTGCCTCACCCATTCAAGCTCTGCCTCTGTAAACTGCCTCCCTATCTTCAACTGCTGCAGGGCGCGAACAACATTAGGATACCACTGAGTTCCCTGTGCTAGGATGCAACCGATGGCTATTTCAGTCCGCTCTGCGGAATTCCTCGGGGCTCCTGTATGGTACTCACAAAGAAGGGTCTTGTTGCTGATGATAGGCCACCAGCCTTGTGGACCGTAAGATTTATACAATCTTTGATAGAGTTCCTGATAAGACGCCTTCCTTACAATCATTTTTTAATGCCTTAAGTTAGATTTAAGCTTCTTTTTTCTATTTCCCTGTTTAGGGTTGAAATGTATAAGTCAAATCTTAGTTCCACTTCTTTCCATTTTTCTTTGGTGATATCCTCACCGACGTATTTGTTTTTGTTTCTGATGCTTCTTACTTTTTCGAAGAAATTCCAGTCCAGTTCCAGCTCTGGATAATTTAGCATTATAAATGCAAAAAGCCCCTGATGATTGCTTATTTTTTGTTCTTTGAAACGCATTAGCAGGTCACAAAGCTCTCTTATTGCGTCATAATGGATGTTGAATATGACCCGCCAATTTGCGTCTTTGTTCTGTCTCAATTTTTTGCCGTACTCATAATCTTCCATTGTTAGTTTTCTGACTTTTTGAATCTCGTCTTTGTCTAGGTTGGCCTCTTCATAGAGTCCTTGCGTTACTAGGTCGTTATAGACTTGTTCCGGTGTTTTTTCTTTAGGCATTTATCTCAACCTTGAACGGTTCTAGATTTTCTTTAATATTAAATCCTTTCGTTATATTATCTATTACTTTAGAGTCAAGCTCCCTTTTTATATCTTCAGGAGAATTGAATGCGAATAACTGGATTTCATGTTTTAGTTTTGATTCAAATTTTGCCTTGTCCAACTCTGTCGCATTGCCATAAATAAACAGGTCTATGTCGCTTGATTTGTCCCAGTCCCCCCTGCAAAAACTGCCGAAGAGAATGGCTGATTTGATTCCTGTGATGGACTGGATGCTCTCAAGCAACCCTGATTCTTTCAGCATGTTAAGGCCGTAAAAACGCTTCTCAAGCCTGAACTGTTCAGAATCTCGTCTTGCAATGTAGTATGGCCTTTTATTCAAAGGCTTTACTCTTGCGATGAATTTCCCTTTGGTGAGGATTTTAAGATAGTGATTGACGCGCTCTCGGCTCATTCCTGACNNTATTTAAATGTTGCTGGGGAACAGAAACATAGTATTATTTGTAAAATAGCAATATTTATATATTAGTTCATATTTCTATTAGCAAGGTGGTCGTTATGGCTATTGACTTTAAAGAATTTAACGAATTAGGAAGCTCAAATGCAAAAAATAAAATCTTAGACTTTCTGAAAAAAGAGAAGGCTAAAGCATTTGAATACAGAGAACTTGCAAAATTAGTAAATGAGAGTGAAAGAACAGTTAATGCTTACTTATCCCTTTTAAAAAGAGAAGGGAAGGTGTTGCATAAACAGCCTTACTGGGCTTATAATCAGGATTATTCTGAAGAGTCAGGTAATGACTTAAAAGAGATAAAAGAAAATAAAGTTGTGCCATCCTCGTTTAGATATGATGGGGGCGGAATTTTTTCTTATAGTAATGATTCATCAATAAAATTAAATCTGAAAGGTTCTATTAAAATGGTCGAAAGAGAATTAACCCGGCGTGGTCTTTACTCTCAAAATATTGGAGGTTTTTACTATTTATTAAGAAAAAGAGCGGGGTTGCTTAACAAAAGAAATGGGTCGCCTAAAAGTGATGATGAAATAATTAGGAGGGAGCGTGAAATGGCAATAGACATGAGGGCGGAAGGGTTCGGAGAAGGACTGCCGACCAACTACGGTTCAAAAAAATCAGGTAAAATGATTTCTCAAATACGGGATGTCACAGATTATATGAATAAGGGACATACGTTTCAGATGGCAGTAACAATGATTTCACGAGAGTATGATGTTACGGAAGGAACAATAAGAGATACTTGCACCAGGAGATTGGGCATTAATACCCCACAATTTATTTCTTTGGTTGAAACGAAGGAATTAGACCAGTTTCTTAGAAAGAAATCATACCTTTAATGGAACTGAAAGAAATCCTCCCAAAATGACCTGCAAAGCTATCCCCGAACTAAGCTTCTGCCAGACAAAGCTGGCGATTAAGTCGCACAGGGACTTTATGAACCTTCTCGACATTGTTTTATAGCCACATTACATCAAAAGCTCGTAAAAATCAGAAAAATTAATAACTATTAGCGCATTACTGAGTAAGGATTGCGCCGAGAATAACCTCCGTCTCCCTTTCAACCGTTACAGTCGGCCACCAGTGCTGTTCCCCGTAGGACTTGAGCAGCTTGCGGTATGCTTGTTGAAATTTGTTCATTTGAGGGATGTCAAAAGAAAAAAATGATTCGTAACCCGTAAGAAACTTGCGCGTTCACTTCAACCTTACAGACTCAAGGTTCCTTGGCGCGCTTGTTTCTATGCGCATTGTCTTGTGTATGGCGCTCGCGAGGTCAAGGCACCTTGACGACTCGCCGTGGTTTATTATGACTTTCTTTGGCCTCGGGCTGCACTTGTAGATGAAAGTGAGGAGCTGCTTCCTGTTGGAGTGGGCTGAGAACTCTTCGAACGTCTCTATCCTGCACCGTATCTGCACGAGTTCCTGCTTGGCTCCGTTGGTGAACGCTATCTCGCGCTCGCCTCTTTGTATGCGCCTACCCAACGAGCCTTCTCCCTGGTATGAAACGATTGCAAGGGCGTTGTTCTCGTTGTCTGCCAACCCGCGCAGGTACTCAACTGACGGGCCGCCGACGAGCATTCCGGACGTTGCCAGTATCACGCACGACTGGCCGCTCTGGATTATCTCCTGGCGTTCCTTCTGGCTTCCGACCTCCTTGAAGACTTCCGCCAGAAACGGGTTCTGGTCCTTGTGGAATATGAGCTTGCGCACGTTGCCGTTCATGTACTCAGGGTATGCCGTGTGGATGGCTGTTATGTCCCAGACGAGACCGTCAACGTACACTGGAACCTTTGGCAGCTCGTTGGAAATGAACATCATGTAGTGGAGCGTGAGCATTATCTCCTGTGCCCTTCCCGAACCAAGCACTGGCACGAGCAGCTTCCCGCCCTTGCTCAGGGTATCCTTGACGAGGGCTGCGAATTCAGAGTCATTCTCCTCTTTCGCCTGGTCAGTTACCTCCTTTCCGCCGTAGGTTGATTCGAGTATGAGCGTCTCAAGCCGCGGGAAAACGGTTGAGGCCGGCTCAAGCACCTGCGTCTTCCCGAACTTCATGTCGCCTGTGTAAAGGATATTGTGCAGCCCGTTGCCCACATGAAGGTGAACCATGGCACTTCCCAGGGTGTGCCCTGCGTTGTAAAGCGTTATGCGGACGTCCGGTGTTATGTCGCTTACCTCGTCGTATTCCAGCGTGACTGTGTGCTTTATCAGCTCCTTGACGTCCTCTGCGTCGTATATCGGCTCCTTGTTTTCCGATTTCATTATCTTCACGAAGTCAAGAAGCAGCAGCGCGGCAACGTCCCTGCTTGGAGCGGTGCAATATGTTGGCCCCCGGAAGCCGAGCTTGTAAAGGTATGGCAGGAAGCCGACATGGTCAAGGTGGGCGTGGCTCAGAACGACTGCGTCAAGCTGGTCTATGTTGAACTCAGGGGCGTCAAGGTATGGGTATGAGCTGTCCTGGGAGGCGACATCAACGCCACAGTCGAGCAGCACCCTTGACTCGGGTGTTTGGAGGAAGATGCAGCTGCGGCCTACCTGCCTTCCTCCGCCAAGCATCGTCACCCTCACCCACTCATTCTTCTTCTCTCTAATCCACCCGTCGTAAATCCTGTGGCCTATCTTGTCAAGGAACTTCCTCCTGTAATCCGAGTAGTGGAACAGGACTGCGCGGATGTTTTCCACTATCTTTGACCTTATGGCAGGGGTTCTCCTGATTACAGGCACCCAAAGCGTCTCTTTCCGTATTTCCTGGAGAAGCGTTCCCTGCTTGCCTATCGCAAGGCCGAGCTTTTCCGCCTCAATCACAACGATGCTGCGCTGGGAATCGAAGAGCACATTTGACACGCCCGCCTCTTCCGGCATGAGCTGCCTTATCTTCTGCTCAGCCAGCTCCTGCTCCATGAGGATACTTGGGTCTGAACGGAGCTCTATTCTTTTCTTTATCTCGTCAACCACCTTCCTGATGGCGCCCTCGTTATTGAGGAAGAACTCCTTGTCCTTGGTATAGAGGACTATGTTGGCTCCCTCAAAGCACGCCTCGCTTATCTTTTCTTCAGGAAGGCTCTTCAGGATTTCCTTTATGATGTTCGGCATTTTGAAGAATTACGCTTTTCCTGTCACTTATTGTCAGGGCTTGACCGTGGCGTCAATGTCCTTGTCGAAGGCTTTCTTTATGCCTTCCTTTGTTATGGTATATGCAATTATGCCGTTTCCGCTTCCAATGTCGCGCTGCATTGCGGCGTTAAGGCACTTTATGCAGAGCTCAACACCTTCCTTGACTGTCAGGTCCTTCCGGTACATTGCCTCAAGAACACCATAGGCGACCACGCTTCCTGAACCGGAAGCCACATAGTCATCGCACTCCATGATTGAGCCGTCAACGAACACGTCGTAGAGGTGGAAGCCCTCCCTGTCCTGCCCGGCAAGAAGGAACTGGGTAACTCCTGGAATCAGCGAATATTTCCTGATGTTTCCGTAAACAAGCCCAGCAAGCAGGTTGGCTGCCTCCTTGGCGCTCGCCTCTCTGTCTGTCCTGACTTCCTTCAGCTTCAGCTCGGCCCTTATCAGCTTTGTGAGCAGCTGCGCGTCAGAGACCGTGCCTGAAGTCGTGATAAGCAGGTTGTCGGTTATCTTGAAAATCTTCTCGCTCCTCTTCTCAGCCACGAAATATCCTGCAGTTGCTCTCTTCTCTGAAGCCAAAACTATGCCATCCCTGCACATCAGGCCAAGTGTTGTTGTACCGTGCTTCGCTTTTTCCAAAAGCCGCTCTTCCATTATTATTCCGCCCATGTTTTTTCCTTTTTTGGCACGACTTGGTGCCATTTATCCACAGCTTGACCAACAGCTCAGAAACGCTCAACCATGCTGCGCAGCAACTGCCGCCACGCATACCCTCCACAAACGCGCACTCTTATTTAAATGTTTCTGTCCCGCGTCATGGCATTCGCAGGCTTGCATAGCTTTCCGGAAGCTCAAGCGCCCCTTCCTTGAGACAGAAAATTTTGTTTGCAGCAAATATCTTGTACACCTTTCCAAGCGCCATCCGGACCCTGTCAGCATTGCCCCTGGCGGCGTTGAAAACGTTTGAGAGGGTGTCATACACTTCAGGCCTTATGAAGCATACCTTATACTGCATGATGCTTTGCGCCGGAAGGCTTCTCCCGGAATCTGCGGTTACGAAGTAGTAGTCCATCGTAGCCCGCTCCATGTCTGATATGACTTCGTTGAAATGGTCAACCCCCGCAGAGTTCAGCTCCGAATTGAACCTTATATGCAGGACATCCGTGAATCTTACTGGCATCCGCCGGGCTTCAGAGTAGTGCCTGGCCAGAATCAGCCCAATGTAACCGTCAAGCGATGGGTTTTCAATCACGCTGATGCATCCATCCTGGACTCCGCCTGCCACCGTCAAGCGCCTTGTAACAGGCTCAAGCACCGGAAACGTTTGCTTTGGCGGCGGCTCGGCAACGCCTGTTATGGTAATATCCTGTAAAGTTGCTGGCATGATGTGCTGGTAAGCTTTTAATGCTTATTAATCTTTTGCAAAATCGTTGAACCGAATAGAAACCTTAATAAAGCGGCTGTCGGCTCCGCTGGTTTCATGATAACACAGGGGCGTTCTCTCAGGAAGACGAGCGGGGGGCTTAAGCATCCTTACAGGAAGAAGCGGCTGTATGAGAAGGGCAGCCAGCCGGTGCTCACGAAGCTCGGCCCTAAACGGAGGTGCCGTACTGACCGGGTAACAGGGACAGGAAGGAAGGATAGGGTTCTCCAGGCAACGGTCGCCAATGTTTACAACCCGGGAACAGGGAAGCATGTCGTCGCCAAGATAAAGACGGTAAGCAACAACCCCGCAAACAGGCACTTTACAAGGGGAAACATAATCACGAAGGGCGCCGTGATTGAGACAGAGGCTGGCAAGGCTGTTGTTACCAGCAGGCCCGGCCAGCATGGAGCAATCAACGCAGTAATGGCCAAGTGAATTCTCACAGAAAAAGGTTAATAAGCAGGGCAGCTTTCACTTGAATGTGGTGATTGCAAACAAGGATGTGGAAGCAGGCACAGACTCTGCCAGCCATGAGCCTGAATGTTGCCCAAGGTGCGGCTTTTTTATGGTGGAAGCCCACTGCAGGGTTGCCTGCGTTAACTGCGGCTACTTGAGGGACTGCAATGACCAGTGGTAAAATATGAAATTCCGAAACGATGACTTCCAGCCAGTGAAAAAGAGCGACAGCGAGCTGAGTGATATGGTTGACGCTGAGCATCCCGGCCGCGTGGCAATGGTTGCTGAACAGCAAATCAGGGAGATGCACCACCATGATGATGGCAGCGTAGTGGAGCTTCACCAGGTCGGCTCGCAGGAATTCATCCGGCAGTCAATCGCAAGCAGCATTGAGGGCAGGATTTCTGATGACTCAGGTACTTTCCTGCAAAAGCAGGAGGACAACGCGCTCTCAGCCGCAAAAGTGGAGTACGAGCGAAAAGCAGCGCAGGGCTCGCAGCAGCTTTACGGAGTGCAACAGCAGGCAGTTGGCTCCCGCCACGAGACTGTAATGATGGGATGCAACTGCGGCGCTGAGTGGACCGTGACCGGGCAGAGCATGAAGAACAGTGGCCCTGACGGGGTAAAGGTAGAGCAGTATTCCCCTGCAGCGCAGCCATCCGGATACATGGCATCATCAGGCCCTGGCACAGAATACGCATCTGGCGGCTCACAGGATTCATCATACAGGGGCTAGGTTGGTTTCACCGCTCCCAAAAGCCACTGGCCAGCTATGCCGAGCACTACCGGCACGGCCAGTGAAAGTGCTATTCTCATCAGGACAAACTTTGGACCGAAGAACGGGAGTTCCCACACCAAAACGCGGTGTATGCCAAAAAGGGACCACGCAGACAGGTACGCTATGACCGTGCCTATGCTCGCTCCCGCCTTCCAGAAACTCACCAGGATGGGAAATGAGAGGAATGGCCCTCCAGGGGTCAGCGCACCAAGCGCGGTTCCAAGCACAATGCCCCGCAACCCTGACTCCTTGCCAAGCCACGCCGCTATTTGCTCTTTAGGAAGCACCAGCACCAGCAGGCTTGAGATGAGGAATGCAGAAACGATTATGTATGCGAAGCCGTGCTGCGGATGGAAGAGCTGCCTGACAGCCGAGCTTAGGGCAGCGGTAACGTATTTAGGATTTGTAGCGTAAGTGAAGCCGTAAATGACTGCCGCGGCAGCGACGAAGCCAAGCATCACCAGGTTCATCCGGGCCGTGTCTCTCAGTAGTTTACCAGAATCTCAACGTCGTTCCCGAATATCTTCTTGAGGTCCTCAAAAAGTCTTTCCTTGATGAATGTTTTTGGCGGGATTGCCATCTTGGCCAGGGCGCTTTCCAGCTCCTCGGTGCTTGAGTCGGTTACGGCTGCGAGGCCGCCTTCCTCAGTAAGCTTCGCCTTGGAGACCTCCTTCTGCGGCTGGTCCACGTCACGGATGATGAAAGCGTCTGACTCAAGGATTATGACCTCCCCATACTTGCTGCCGTGCTTCACCCGGATTTTGGCTCTTTCAATTTCCCTGCCTCTTTTGCGCTGCACATATTCCAGGAGTGCCGCCACGAACTCTCCAGAGTCCTTCTTTACCTTTTCTATGTCCGCCTTGTTGAGCTTCTTCGCCTCGTAGTCCTTCTTTACCTTGATTATGCCATTGAGCGCCCTCAGGTGCTTGGCTGCTATCTTGTTCTTGCTTATCATTTCGTTCTCAAATGTGCTGACCAGCTCGGCGTCGTCAACCTTCTCAATGCCCTCTGCCTTCAACGCGTCCCTTATCATGGTCACGGCTGTGTCGTAAATGCGGATTATGCCTTCCTCTTCCTTGATTTCCTGTATCTCCTTGAACAGCTTGCCAATCCGCTTCAGGTACTTATCGCAGTCGGCAAGCAGCTTGTCAATCTCCGCCCCTGAAACATCCTTCCTGTCGCCGTGCTCGAGTTCCTTTCTCATCCTGATGACCATCTCAAGCGTGGTGACAAAGGCCTCCTCCAGCAGCTTGCTGTTCTTGACAAAAATCTCCCTTACAACCTCTGGCGTTTCCTTCGGGGTTGGAGGGGGTATGCCATACAGCATTATGGCTGCCTGAGTTGGCGTGATTATTGCCCAGAAAAGGTCCTCCATGCCTATCTCGCGAAGCTTGAACCGCACCCTTTCAAGAAGCTGCTCGCCGGAACTCATGTACAATTCAATTGCCTCTGAGCTTGGCTTGATGCGGCCCATCTGCAGGAGCTGCTTCCACGGCATGAAAATCCCCCTGTCGTAGAGAGGCACACCGTCCCTGAGGAACGTGAAGATTATTGGGTTTGCATCCTTGATTGACTCCCAGAAGTCTGTCAGTATGTAGACCTGGATGTTCAGCTTGTTCCTTACACCGGTCATCTCCCCCGCCTCTATGCCCATGCCGATGATTATGGCGCGAAGCTTGTCCTTCAGTTCAATCCTGCTCATCCTCTTGACGTCTGTATCATCAACGACTATGAAAACGTCAATGTCAGACTTGTCGGTGGCCCTGCCTTGTATCAGCGAGCCGGCCAGGACATAGCTCACGATGTAGCGCTCAAACTTCCTGATGACCATCTGCTTGTGGATTTCAGAAATGCGCAGCGCAGCCAGCATGCCTGTGTCGTAGACAGGCGCTGACGATGCAATGAGTTGAAGGACGTCATACTTGGCATCGTAGCAGCTCTGCCACACCTCTGTCAGTATGATGCACTGGATTGCAAGCTTCTTGTCAATCTCTGAAGCCATTCCCTGGATTATGGTTGAGAGTTTTGTCTTCAGCTCGTCCTTGGTCATTTTCTTGCTGTCAGAATCGTCAATGAGCACGATTATGTTGACCTGGTCCGGGGGCTGCGGCGGCTGCGCGGCTCCATCGGCTGTTTCGCCAGGTTGCGGCTGCATCTGCGGCTGGAGTGTCGGCGGAAGCTGGCCCGGCGCGAACATCCCCGGCTGCTGCGGCATCGGCGGAGGCAATAAAGCTATGCCCATTATGTACTTGTCAAACTTTGCAAGGATGGCCTCACGGAACTTTTCCAGCTTGGTCTTGATGTCGCGAAGCTTCTCCTGCGCATCCTTTGGAAGCTTTGGAGCAAGGAGCTCAAACTCGTCAATCGAAGGCGCAGGGGAGGATATGCCCGTTGCCTTCTCAATCTCAGAAGCATCGTATTTCGGCTTGGCGTCGGCGGCAGGAGTCGCCTTGTATTCGCCCTTTCCCGAACCAGGTTTCTTCTTGGCCATCAAAATGGCGTTGTTGCGAATAGTATTTAAATCTTTGGGGGCTGTTGGCGTTGCGTGGAAATTCAATCTT
>DUGG01000074.1:15412-15542 GCA_013331515.1 Candidatus Woesearchaeota archaeon | reverse complement strand
CGAGGTCTACAAGGGCGGCTACGAGAAACGCGTCAGGGGCAAATTGCTCTACTTCTGCTGCATGAACTGCGCAAGGAGCTACAGGGTTAGACAAAACTGACGGGTAATATTATAGCAAAGGGCACAAAAA
>DUGG01000074.1:0-15331 GCA_013331515.1 Candidatus Woesearchaeota archaeon | reverse complement strand
TGAAACCCATTTGAGCAATCAGCGCATTTCTCTATACCAAACTCTTAGATTAATTGTGCAACACAGCAAGTTAAGGAAGATTTTGCAAATAAGACTACAGCCGGTTCAAATTAAGACTACTGCTATGAATCACCCTGTTTCTTTGTTCACTAGAGTTCACTCTTATTAACGCCTCACTGCACAGTCCACCCGCCATCCACGACAATGGTTGTGCCAGTTACAAATGAAGCTTCGTCGGATGCGAGGTAAAGCGCAGCGTATGCTATGTCTTCCGGCTCGCCAAGCCTTCCGATGACGGTTGCCTGAAGCATGCCCTGCATTGTCTTCTTGTCGTCAAGGATGCCCTTTGTCATGCCGGTCCTGATAACGCCTGGGCAAATAGCATTGACTCGAATCTTCTGCGGCGCAAAGTCAAGGGCCATTGACTTTGTCAGTTCGACCAGGCCTCCCTTGGATGCGCAGTATGCGGCAATCTTTGCAAAAGCCACGCATCCTGCAATCGACGCAGTGTTAACTATGGAGCCGCCCTTTTGCTTTACCATTTCCGGAATCGCATGCTTTGAGCAAAGCCACGCGCCTTTGAGATTGATGTCGATGACCCTGTCCCAATCATCTTCCGTGCACTCAACAGCATTGCCCCATCGGACAATGCCTGCGTTGTTGTGGAGTATGTCCAGCTTGCCGTAGTTTTTCACCGCAGCATCAACAACCTTCCTGGCGTCTGATGGCGAGGAAACGTCAGTTTTTACAAAGACGGCATTCCCTTTTGCCTTCCTTATGATGCTGACCGTTCCCTTGCCGCCATTTTCCTCGTAATCAGCGACAACCACCTTTGCGCCTTCCTTGGCAAACAGGATTGCCGAAGCCCGCCCTATGCCTGAACCAGCGCCGGTAACTATCGCGACCTTGTTCTTCAATCGGCCTGCTATTTCTTTCACCTTATTTTCGCCTTGTTCCATTCCAGAACTTCAGGAACCAGAAGTAAACAAGGCCTATGATGCCAATGAGCAACACTACATACAGTGTGGTTGTCAATGTCCAGTAAGCATGTGCCCCGTAGCCCTGCTGTCCCATCATTTGACCGCCCCAGCTGTACCTGGGAACGTTGCTATTCCACCAGTTCATCATGCCCATCATCCCGGCCATGGGCATCTCGCCGCAATACATTGACTGGGCGAGGTTTATGTGGAACTTCTCGTGGTAATCTGTGCCCTCCTTAATGCCCATCGTTGCATGCGTAAGCTCGTGCGACTCGCCAGGATGCATGAGCTCCATGAGGTATTCACCGACTGCCTCAAGCTGCCCATCGGCAAGCCCGTCGCAGCTTAGGCCTTCCTCAACAATCGCCTTTCCTTCCGCTGTTTCAGATTCATCGGCGTGTGCGAGCGCTGCCGGCGCAAGCAAGAGGATTGCCGCCAAAAGCAGAATAAAATATGCAATTGCAGGGAACTTGGCAGGGCTCATTTTCCATTCACCTCTTTTTATTCACTCCTTGCAGCAGTCAACGATTTTCTTGACAACTATTGAAAACTTTTTCATTAAAGTGTTCTCATTATCCTTGCTTTGTATATGATCAAATTTTTTTGTATCAATAAGCTTCATGTNNAAATGCTCCTCAAGGCTTATCAGGTTCATCAGCCCGATGCTCAGGTCCTCGCCAAGGGAGAGGTCCAGCCCGGTCTTCTTCTTCACTTCCTCAATCTGCCTGATGAAATTTTCCATTTTTTCAAGTCACTATGTAAAAAACAGCCCCGGTAAAGGCCAATGCCGCCAAGGTAACTGCAATACCCTGGTAAGGCATAAGGCTCCTGCCCCTGACTGCCCTTATCCACTTGTGTACTGCAAACGCGGCAACCGTGGCCGCAGAACCGACAAGAAGGCCCACAAGAAGCTTGTCAACGCCAAACATGAGGAAAGAAGGGTCTGCCGAACCCAAGAGCCTTGCCAGGTAAAGCGTAAGAATCATGAGGGCAACAGATGCAATGACAGAAATTGCCCGCTGCAGGGGAATTGCCGCGCCTTGCCGCTTTTTCGAGAGCCAATTGCTGAACCAAAGCCCTGTCGAGACGGCAAAGCCGCCGATGAATGTGCCAACTACTGTATCATCCACCCCAAGGAGCCTGGTAGCGGCAACACCACCTGCCGTTGCAGCCGCGCACAATGGGCAGTGCGCAACCACTGGTTGCGCGGCGAAGGCTGCTGCTGCAAGGACTGCAAGGGCTTTTCTGAGCATATTAATCACTGCGGCATTGGCGGGTTCATGTCCATCGCCCTTTGGGAAGGCGCAATGCTGTTGTACTTGGTGTCAATGAGTTCCCTTACCTGTCTCAGCGTGTAGCCTTTGTTGAGCATGTCGTCAGCCATCACGGCGAGGTCAACGCAGTAGGGGCAGTCAATTGCTGCATGGTCCTCCCATGTTCCGTCACCCCTGACGAAGCAGTCCCGGAGGTTGTTCATTTTTGGGATTGTCTTTCCCCTGTGGCTCATGGCATGCATGCCGCAGCCGCAGTGGCATGTTAGGAATCCGAAATCCTCCTTTCTGGTTGTAGAGGCGATTTCGTATGCCTTCAGGGTCTTGGCATCCCTTGTTGCGAAGTCCGGCAAGGCAAGGTTTGCAGTGACCGCATCCTCATCGCCGCCAACATCACCGGCATGGCCCTTTGTGCTGTACAGCTTCAATAGCGGAACAACTGTGCCGGCAAGAAGCACGACGATAATTAAAACAGAAACCCATTTTGACATCGCCATTTTCCCGTCCCTCCGAAGCTTTTCAAAAAGTGTAAAGCTTCTAGTATATAAACTTTTCGTTATATCTAATATCGATATAACGGGGCAACAGCAGAAAAATCCGCTCACTTCCTGAAACGGGAACTGACATACCTTGCAACCGCCGCAAGAATGAGGACCGAGCCTGCGAGCCTGAAGAGCAGGATAAAACCCTGCAACGACTGCAGTGGCATCCCAAAAAGAATCAGCCCTCCGTTCAGCATCAAGGCGTTTCCGGACAAGCAGCCCATCCCCTTAAGTTTCAGGGCAACCAGCACGGCGAAGATTAAAACTGCGGCGGTCCAGAATGGCACGGCCACGCTCTGGAGGAAAAGCAGCGGCATTCCTGCCACGGTTATTCCGATGATTGCCAAAAGTGCGATGGCTGCGGTGCAGACGTTATGGCAGACGGTCCATGAACTGAACACTCCCATAAGACCGCTCAGGCCGCTGGCTGCGCTCAGCGCCTTTTCCCTTAGCCCCGTATTCTGCTTTCTCCTTGCCATTTATGATTTATTCTTCAGGAACTCATCCCTGCACTCGTTGCTGCAGAAGAAATTTTTCCTGCCTCCTCTGACTGCGATAAGGGCGTCCTTCTCGTCCACTTCCATTCCGCACACGGGGTCTGTCTGCATGATTTTTCATCACTTAAACACGCTGATTATCAGGAATATCAACGCCATACCTGCAACCATGCAGGCGAATTGTATGATTGACTTTGCCATCCCGCTCTCCTTATGCAGCTCAGGGATGAGGTCTGCGCTTGCCACGTATATGAACCCGCCTGCGGCAAAAGCGAGAAGGAAGAGCGTGGTGCCGGCGAGCGAACTGAGGTAGAAATAGCCGATAATTCCACCGGCAACTGCGGTCAGTGCTGAGAGGAAATTGAACAGGAGCGCCTTTCTCCTGCCCAAGCCCCCATAAATCAGCAGGGCGAAGTCGCCAATCTCCTGGGGTATCTCGTGCAGCGCGATGGCAACTGTTGTTGCCACGCCCAGGGGCACGCTGGTTATGAAACTGGCCGCGATTATTGTGCCGTCCAGAAAGTTGTGCACGGCATCCCCGAACAGGGAGAGGTATGTGAACGCATGGGCCTCCTTGTGGGTCTCGTCCCTTGACTCGCGGTGGTGGTGATGATGCCAGGATATGAAGCGCTCAATCGAATAAAACACCAGCAGACCAGCCAGCACGAAAAGGAATATTTTCACTTCGCCGAATCCCGCTTGTTCTGCGATTTCAAGGGCTTCAGGTATCAGGTCGAGGAATGCCGCCCCAAGCAGGGTTCCGGCCGCGAATGCCGTGAGTGCAAACAGGAGATTATTGAGCGCTGCCCGCTTTAGGAGAAAAGTTAGTATCCCCACCATGGACACCATGCTGACTATCAGTACGCTGAGAAGTATCCACAGGAGTAGCAGCGCCAATCTTACGCGCCTCCCCTTAATGAGATTGCCTTGGCCACCCTGCTGACCGCGAGGAGGTAGGCGCCGGTCCTCATGTCTGTGTCGTGCTCCTTTGCCTTCTGGAGTGTTTTGGCGAATGCGCCTGAAATCATTCCTGACAGGCGTGAGAACACTTCCTTGTCTGTCCAGTAGTAGCCGTAGTTGTTCTGTACCCATTCAAAGTAGCTGGCTATCACGCCTCCGGAGTTTGCAAGCACGTCTGGCACTACCCGTATTTTTTTCTGCTTCAGCACTGCATCAGCCTCAGGGGTTGTTGGGCCGTTTGCAAGGTCAACCACCGCCTTTGCATTTATCCTTCCGGCGTTCCCTGCCGTTATCTGGTTCTCGAGTGCTGCCGGGATGAGGATGTCCACGTCAAGCTCCAGGAGTTCCTCATTTGTTATTATTGCGGCCTTCGCGCCTTCTGCCGCCCGGCATTGCGCCAGCGTGCCTTTTTCAGTTTTGCATTTGATTGCGTCTTCAGGACTGATTCCTTTCCTGCTGTATATTGCGCCTTGAGAATCGCTCAGGGCGATTATTTTGTAGCCGGCGCCTGACAGGAATTTGGCTGCATACTGGCCAACATTGCCAAAGCCCTGTATGGCAGATGTTGCGGTTTTGGGCGTTATCTTCAGCAGCTTCGCAGTTTCCTGCACTGCCACAAAGCCACCGTAGCCGGTGGCCGGCTCCCTGGAGGCTATTCCTCCAAGCTCAACAGGCTTTCCGGTGAATGTGCCCGGGGCGTGATGGCCTGTGAGTTTTTCATATTCGTCAAGCATCCATGCCATCACCTTGGCATTGGTATGCATGTCAGGTGCAGGTATGTCCTTGTCTGGGCCAAGGTAATCCACATACTGCTGGACATATCCCCTGCTCAGGCGCTCAAGCTCTGCCATCGAGAAATTTTTGGGGTTGCAAATGATGCCGCCCTTGGCGCCTCCGAATGGAAGCCCTGCAAGTGATGTCTTCCACGTCATCCACATTGCGAGGGCCTTAACTTCGTCCATTGACACTTCGGGGCCGAAGCGGATGCCGCCCTTGAACGGCCCAAGCGCGTCGTTGTGCTGTATCCTGAACGAGTTGAACGTCTGCGTGCTGCCGTCGTCCATCCTTACCGGGATGTCGTCAGTAAGCTCCCTTTTTGGCTGCGACAGCTCATCCAACTGCTTTTTACCGATTTGCAGGAGGTCAGTAGCTGCTTTGAGTTGTTTCTTGGCATTCTCAAATGGATTTGAAGAATTATCCGCCATGTTTCATTTTACACTGACCGGGAGTATTTTAAGCTTGCTGTTTTTACTGCTCAGGCTCCCGCGGCTTTCCAAGTATCTCCATGAGTGCTGGCTGCACCTTCAGAATGTCCATGGCTGTGATGATGCCAAGCGGGACGTTACCTCTGACAACGGGCAGGTGCTTTATCTTCCGCTTGCTGAGATTGAGCATTGCATCGTACAGCGTTGTTTCCGGGTCAACAGTAAATGGTGCTGCAGTCATTATTTCCCGGACCATCACTTTTTGGGGGTCGAGTCCCTTGGCAACTATTTTCCTCGCAAGGTCTTTCTCGGTGATGATGCCTGCAAGCCGGCCGCCTTCGATTACAACTGCGCTGCTGACGCGCTCTGCCTGCATCACCTGTGCGCAGTTTATGGCCGTGGTGCCCGGTGTTACCTCAACCAAATCCCTTGTCATGAAATCCCCTACGGTATATCTGTCTTCAGGATTCATTTTGTCTCGCCTCCTCTAGCATCCAAACTCGCCGTCTATTGGGCACGCCGCTGTCATGTTGGCGCCTGACTTTGGCTTTCCCGGCTCCATGCCGGCGCTTATATAATCCATCGCTGCTGTCGCGTTCCACTCATGCTCATGATTCCACAGCTGCCAGAAATGCCTCCATTCATTCCATCCTATGCCGAGGTGCTTTACATAGATACTATGCTCAGCCAGCATCTTGCCAATCTTCCTGCCGGTCATGCAGGGCATGCTGTAGCAGTAAACTATAATTTCCTTTCCTTTCGGGAGGGCCGCAAAGGATGACACTATCCTGTCCACTGCGCCGTAGTCGGATGTGTCCTTGTCCCTGTAAGCAGGGATGCTGACGGCTCCAACAACATGTTCAGTTTCATACTCTTCCGCGCTCCTGAGGTCAACGAGGATGAAGTCATCAATGCCTTTGTCCATCCGGCCCCGCAGTGAGTGGGGGCTCACGTGCACGGCATTCTCGGTGAGGTAGAATTCCCTTATGTAGTCGCTCTCTGACTTCTCTTGGTTCTGGAAGCTCATAACTGCAAAAGACGCAAGCGCGCCAGCCAATGCGCCTAAAATAAGTGCAAAGAACAATATTCTGGCGTTGTTTCCCATTTCTCAAATTCACCTTCGCGAGGCAAATACGGCTGCCAGCCTGATGAGCAATGTGGAAGCGATTATTGTGAAGGCAACCAGGCTTATCGGCAGCAGCCCGCCCGGCCATCCCGATGGCTTTAGCCACCCTTCAATTCCCATAACGAGCACATGAAGCATGACAAGCGTGAATGCAAGGTATCCTGCCCTCTGCACCGCCTGCCACTGCCTGCCGCCCATTGATGAAGCTATTGAGGGAATGGACGTCAGCGCCGCAGCCAAAAAGATAAAGAATGCCAGAACCCCGAACAGAAGGGAGAGCTCCCCGGTCATGTTAAGCTTCCCGCTTTCTGCGAAGAATTTTGGGTAATACGCCGGGCTGAAGATGAGGAGGGAAATTATCACATGCATTGCTGCAAGCCCGAAACCGAACAGGCCGAAGTACTTCCTGGTTGGCAGCTCGCGAACAAACACCCCTGGCCAGAACCTTGCAAGCGGGCCAAGGTCATAAGACAGCGCTATCAGCATGACGGCAGCAAGCGCAATCGCCTTGTTTGAAATGAAAAGCGGGAGCTGCTGGAGCGCAACGCCTTTAATGACATTATACCGGACTATGGCGTAGGCAAAAGCGGCAGCCAGGGCAAGCGCCAATCCTATGCCAACAGCTCGCCAATCAACCTTTTTCATTGTACCTCATCCAAGCCGCAGCCGCTTTTCCCTGCAAGCTGCTCAAATGACATTTCACTGCTGACCCTGCTCCCATCAGCAAACTCCCAAGTCGGATATCCATTGATACCCGCTTTCCTGCAGAACTCCGTCCGCCCTGCCTTGTTCGGGAGGGAGCATTCGATGTATTCAACGTACTTCCAGCTGTTGCCGAACATTTCCTTCTGGTTTTTGCAATGCTGGCACCAGTAGGCGCCGTACATCATGGCGCCTTTCTCTGTCAGGCATTTTGCAAACTCGTCATGTTGCCCCGGCTCGTTTGCCTGGGCCCTGTTCTTCTGCACGCCCCAGAGCGCGGCTGCCGCCACAAGCGCCGTAATCATGAAAAGCAGTGCTGCCGTTTTCAGTTTCACTTGCCGTCACCCCTTGGTTTTTTGGCGAGGAAGTAAAGGAGGGCGGCGCCGAACGCTGCCAGGAGCGCGGCAGCGATGATGCCATACCTGGCCGGATGCCCAAGCACAGCGTTGCTTAGGCGCTCTGCAAGTCCTGTCGTGCGGAACTGGTAAGCGTGGGTCAGGTAGGCGAACGCCGCAGTGACTGCCGCTATCTCGGCAATGGCAACCGCCTTCCTGAGGCCGCTGTTTTTTATGAGCCTGGCAACTGCCAGCTTGTGAACGGCTATGGCCGCCAGCCCGAGCAGGGTAAGCAGCCCTATCATGCCCATCAAGTCTGCTGCTGTTATGGCTGTGGTGCCCTTGTTGAAGATGAAGAACAGGCCGATGAATGCAAGAAGCGCTCCAGCCATCAGATTGGTGCTTGAAAGCAGTACTTCGCGGCCGCCAATCCTCATCCGCACCAGGAACCCCCGCAAAAGGCGGCTTTTGGATATGTCAATCCGGTCCAAGGTGAACGCGGCGATGAACAACGGAATTGCAAGGCCAAGCGAGTAGAAGAACAACAGCAGGGCAGTGTAAGCGTAATTGTGGAAGACAGCGGCCATGGTGAATATCCCTGCAATGATTGGGCCAATGCACGCAGACCAGCCGATTGCGAACAGAGCTCCGAAGAGGAACATTCCTGGAGCGTCTTTTGGTATCCTGCTTCTCAGCCGAATGAACGAGAAACCCTTGCCGAGTGCCATCAGCACACCGAGGAATACCATTATCACCCCTGCTGCCTGCACCAGCACTGAAAAGTCCTGCTGGAACGTGACGAACGACACCCTGCCAAGCGCTGTCAGGGCTACGCCAATGGCAATGAACGCTGCCGAGAATCCTGAAAAGAAAGTAAGCGTTGCGACAGTGATGTTCCTGCCGCTTTTTGCCGTGTATGCAAGGAAGGCCGGTAGGAGGGCGACGCTGCAAGGCGCCAGAAAGCTAAGGACGCCGCCAAGAAACGCTATAAGGAATGACACGTTGCGAAGGGTTGACTCTGCGGTTGCGCGATTGTAGTCAGAAATTTTCTCCAGCACGCTGAGCTGCTTGGCTATGCCTTCATCCCCGTTTTCCGGCGGAACGTGGTCTGCGGAAGCGAACACAACAGCAACCAGGAGGAAAACCAGAATGAACAATGAACTCATTCTTGGCAGGTTGCCCATTTTCCTTTCACTCGAATACTATCTTTATCTCATCGCCATCATGGGGCAGGTAGTGCTCGAATTCATCATTAGGCGAGCCATTGACGAACATCTTCACGGTTCCTTCAGGCCCGTTGCAATAGTCAAGGATGCATTCGCTGCTAAATTTCTTCTTCCAAACTGTGCTGAAGAAGTATCCAAGCTGCATGTTCTGAACTGTTGGCCTGTCAACTTCCCAGTGCAGTATGTTGTCAGTTTCGTGGGTGTGCACCGGCTTGTGGGCGGCAGTTTCAAGCCCGACGTTCGCCGGAATCGTGACTGGCTTGCCTTGCAGCAGGAGGGTAACATGTGGGTGCCAGTGTATTGCCCCTTTTGGAATCTTTGCCGCGAACGCCTTCTCGTCAAAGTATCCGCTGGCGTTCCCTCCCACAATAGGCTTTGGCGCTCCGCTGTCCCTTCCAGCCATTGCGAAATAAGCAATAGCGACAAGCAGTATCACGGCTAGAACTGCAATGATGACTTTTTTCCCTGGCGTTTTTTTTCGCTGCCGTGGCTGCGGCTGTGCGGTATGCTTTGCCTGCCTGTGCTGGCCCAGCGCCTCATCTGTCTGGAATTCCCTGCTGCACTCTGCGCACGAATTGCCGCTCATTCGCTGACAACTCCAGTCTTCTTTTTCCGGGCGTAATCGGTAACCTTGGCTTTTGCAGAGTCTATGTACCGCGAGGTTCCCTGGACATTTGCGGCATAGTTGTCTGCGCTGTCCTCTTCCCTGCTTACGCTTTGGCTCCCGCAAAAGCTGGCAAGCACGGCGAACGGCGACAGCACCCTTGCAACGTGCAGGGAAAGCTTGAAAACCGATGCCCTGCTCCTTATGTGGGAAAGCTCGTGCAGGAGCACCGCCTCAATTTCCCGCCGGCCAAGTACTTCAAAGAGCCCTACCGAAACGAAAATCCTTGGCTTGAGGAAGTAAACGGAAAACGCTTCCGGTCTTGCTGAGTTGATGGCGTGAACGCTTGGCTTGCGTATGCCGAGCTTTTTTGAGTGTTCTTCAACGAACCTGCTCCAGCGGCTTGCCCTGCCAATGGGCATGGCTTTCCTGGTGTACCTTCTTGCCAGGACGACTGGCGCAAGCGCCAATGCAAGCACGCCTGCAACGAGTGCCGTGAGCCCCACAAGGGCGGTTATCGCCTTTGCCTGGCTGCATCCAGAAAAGTAGTTCTGGCAGCCCCTAAAAATGAGGAAGAATATGAATGGGAAGGCAAACGCAAACACATGCGCGTAGAGGAAGATAAGGCGCTTGTTGGCGCTGGCATGCTTTATCTTCCTAAGGATGAGCAGCGCGGCAATTGACGCTGCGAATGAAGCGGCAACTATGCCCATCTTAAGCGGGCTCAGGAAAAACGCCAGGTTACATTCAGTGCACATTTTAATCCCCCATTACCATGCTAAGAAGCATTCCTTTTTAAGTCTTGCCCCGTCCTCTCACGAAGCGCTCATTGAAGTAGCTCACCGCCACGCTGCCAAAACGTCCAATCAGCTTGTTGACCGTCTCCTCCACCACTGACTTCTCAAACTGCTTCCTGTCTTTCTTTGGAAAATACACATACCTAAGCCCGCCCCTGCCGGTCTCTATCCGCCTGTCAACCACTCCCTTCTCAAACAGGCGGTCAAGTATCACTGCAACGCTTGTCAAAGCTACTTTCCTGCGCTTGCGCAGTATCGCGTATAGCTGCCTCACACGCATCTCGCCAGCCGGCCAGAGTGCTTCAAGCACGTCACTCTCGAGCGGGCTCAGGACGTCAAATCCGGTGCCTCTTTCAAGCGCTTTCATTCAGGGAGGGCTGGCAGCCAAGCGCCTATAAATACTTTTCTAAAGTTGTAAAGCTTTACACAGAAAGTTTTAAATAGTTGTGCGATTTTGCCGGGAAGCGATGGGTATGGAAAAAAACACAAAGGTGCTGATTTTGGTTGCGATAGTCGCAGCAGCCCTTCTCATCAACCAGTGGCAGATAATGGCTATCTCAGGAATGGCTGGCGACGCTTCTTCAAAGGGCACCAAGCTCAGCGTTAAGCTGTCTGGCGATGTTGTCCAAGATGCCATAAAAGCCGTCATCCCGACTGGCACGCCGGAATACGGTACTGAGCTGGGGGTCAGTTTTGACGACCCGGTTAACAGCCTGAACATCCTGGCGAAGCTTGACAGCCAAGTGCCAACTAGCTCATTAACTGAAGAAGAAAAAGCCAGGTTCATAAACATAGGCACAAAGATAAGCTGCGAATTCTGCTGCGGCGCCAGGGCGGTTGTTGACCAGAGCGGAAGGGCACTCTGCGGCTGCGCCCACGCCCTTTCCTTCCTTGGCCTGTCAAAATACCTCGTGAAGAACCACCCCTCTGAGTGGACTGATGACCAGATACTACTTGAACTGACAAAGTGGAAGGCACTGTATTATCCCAAAAACATGGTCGAGAAGGCCGTTGCGGCATTGGAGAACGGGCTTGAGCTGACTCCCTCAGTGCTCAACGACAGGGACCTGTTGAAAAAGATAAAGGGCGGCGATACTACAAGTATTGGTGACCTGCCAGCAATGGTTGGCGGATGCTGAACAAGCGAGGTGAACAGGTATGATTGAAGTGAGCAGGGTTTTGCCGGTGATTTTGGTGGCGCTTGTGCTGGTTTCGGCAGTGCAGGCGTTCCAGCTTAATTCGCTGAAGGAGAAGCTTTCTGAAGGAAAGCTTTCCGTCTCTTCAGGAGCGAAAGGCGCCGTTTCACCAGTCGGGGCTACCCCTTCTGTTGCAAATTCAGGCGCAGGGGCGGCGAGCAGCATTGCAGATCTGCCAAGCATGGTTGGCGGATGCTGACCAGGAACGAGAAAAGGGATGTTTGAATGTCAACTGAAAAGGGCAAGCCACACCATGGTGGCGCGACAAAGGCAGGCCATGACAGCCATCATGCTGTGCATCACGCACCTGAAAAAAAAGAGATAACCATAACCCTTCCGGGGCTGAGTGGAATAAACTCCAGCTCGCTCGCCACCATCGCGGCTGTGATATTGCTCGTTGTAGTTCTTTTCCAGTCCTTCCAGGCATGGTCGCTTGCAAGCAAGGTCGACGGCATACTGGCTGAGGCAAGGGAAGCCGCAAGGCCCCCATCTGTTGACGTGACAACAATAACCACTGACTGCGCTGATTGCACGCCCGTGAGCCAGTTGCTTTCAACGCTTGGAGGTGGCAAAGTCAACATAACAAGGACTGTTGAATTGCGGCAGAACGACGCGGCCGCAAGGCAGCTCATCGCAGGATATGACATTAAACGGCTGCCAGCCGTGATAGTGAAAGGCGAGATTGACAAGGCAGCCATCCAGGGCTTTGCAAAGGTCAAGGACGCACTGGTTTACCAGCAAACGCCTCCGCCTTACCTTGATGCGCTTAGCGGGGAGGTAAAAGGCATTGTAACCCTGACTTACGTGAATGTTTCCTCCTGCCGGGAATGCCCGGATCTCACTCAGGCAGTCCAGCAGCTGATGACGCAGGCAAAAGTTGGCAAATTCAGCGTTGTTGACTATGGCAGCGGGGAGGGAAAAAAGGTTGCTTCTGAATTTTCAATGATGCGGCTGCCGGGAATACTGGTGTCCGGCGACGTGATGGAATACCCGATTGGCGCGCAGCTCGCGCAGGTTGGCACTACCAAGAAAGGCGGCGCCATAGCCCTTGGGGCAAACCCGCCTTATTTCAACGTAACAACAGGAAGGATTGACGGGGTTGCCCGGATGGTCCTGCTTAACGACAGCAGCTGCTCAGGATGCTATGATGTCAGGATGCATCAGGCGATAGTCGAAGGCCGATTCCAGATTTACCTTGAAACAGTCAGCACTATTGACGCAGGCAGCAAGGAAGGCATGGATATGATAACAAGATACAATGTAACTGCCTTGCCGACGGTCATACTGACAGGCGACCTCTCGCTATACGCCCAGCTCACTTCCATCTGGCCGGGCGTAGGCACAGTTGAAAAGGATGGGGCTTATGTTTTCAGGGAAATGGGCCAGATTTCAGGAAGCCCGTACAAGGATGTCATGACAGGGAAGATAATACCGAACCTGCCACCGCAGGGCAACTGATAATGAAAAAGGGCTAATCCTCGAACCTTCCCTTGACCTTGTACTTGTCAGAAGACAATATCTCCTCAATTTCCCTTTCATAGCTGGCCACCGCAGGTTCCTTCGCCCTGAAAACCAGCCTGTAAACCACAAACGCTGCCATCGCAGCCGCAATCCACAGCAGGAACTTTTGCTCAACCACCATTTTGTTTCCCGAAAAAACATATTGGAAGGGACTATTTAAAGTTTCGCTTTAAGCCCCCTGCTGGGGCGAAAGATTTAACTAGTCCGTTTGCCATGTCAGGGATGAAGTGGCAGGAAGAAAGAAGCAAAGGCAGCCCGATTCCGGGAAAAATCGCAAGCTTGACGAGTTCCTGAGGGCTCTGAAAATTGCGGGGGAGAAGAGGGACAGGATAGTCTCCTTTGTCGAAGAGTTGACTTTCAAGCGGCTTAAGGAGCTGAGCACGGGCGTCAGGGAAGGCGAGGAGAGGAAGCCAAAGCTGCGCCTGAGGATGCCATGGGATAAAACCTGATTTTCCACCAGTGTTTCACTGGTGGTATCTTTGTTGGAGGATGATATTGGTGTAAAATTAATGTCTGGGACACAAATCGAGAGCACTCGATTGGGCCCAGGCGCAATAAGCGATGCGGGAAACCGATCGGTTTTCGATTGACGCGAGACATTCTACGGCTTTAATAAAAAATCCCAACCGCAGCAGAGCTGCGGGGTATTCGTTTATGAGTATCGGGATTTTTTAAGCCTCAAACGGGATAATTATGCCACAGCAGAGCTGTGGGATATGAAACCCATTTGAGCAATCAAAGCTGCTTTTGAAAAAGCTTAAAAGTGCAACAAGATTACCTTTCGCCTATGACGGAAGTGAAATATGTTGTTGCAAACCAGAAAGCCCTTGAAGAGGCGATTGCTTCAGAAAAATCACCTGAGTTAAGGGCAGTTATGCATTTAATCGGCGCAAGCCCTGAAAGTTACAGGGGCGACTTAATCAGGCAGCTTAATGCTGTACGGCCCGGCTTGCAGGACAAGCACCCATTTGCGTGTGAAGGTAGGGTTGATGCGGCGCTTAGAACTCTGGTCAGGGAAGGTGCAGTGCAGAAAAAAGTCATCAGAGGCTATACAGCCGAGGATTTTGCAGTGAAATTCGGATTAACAAGAACACAATTTAATAACTATTACAGTGGATGGCTTGTTCGCGCAGGCATTTTTCCAGCCGCCACCAACCGGAAAAAGATGTCTTACCCTTCTGAAGTTGCCGATGTCTTTAACGCTGCTAAACCTTTCTATCAGAGTGGCACACCGTACAGCAAGGCGTTGGCTGTTGGAGTTGGGGCTGTTCTTGGTGATGAGAAAAAACGGCAGTTTGAACAATGGCACAGACGCCAAGAAGAGCAGGTTTTATCAGAAAAGAAGCAGAAAGTAAGATCAAGAATCGCTTCGCAGCTGGCATCTTCAGGAAAAATGCCTTTGGCAACATCGTTTAAAATTAGATACGATGTTCTGCGTGAGGCGCTTGCTAACGGCAGGGCAGATGCTGCTAAAATCAAGGAGTCTCTTGAGGAAATACTTTGGAAACACTGGGTTGAGGCGGGCCATTATCAGGCTGTAGTGTCTTATCCCATGAATCTTTATTTGGCGCTTAAATATGAAGATATGTTTATTTTCAGTGTCGAAGGAAAAGATGGCAAGGGAAGAAGAATATTTCGCAAAGCGGCCTTGCCTTTAGTAAAGGCTGCTATGGATGCTAGTCCTCTTACCGAAACTTTTGAAGGCTATGAGAAGTCGGTCCACGCAATGATTTCTGAATCAGTAAAATATATGTCAGAAATTATCCGTGCTCCAATCCAAGGCGCGCTGGATTCTGTTGTTGAACATGAGAGAATACGGTCAGGGAACGATGATTATAAAACACGAAAGAGTGCCAACGCAGCACTTGGTAATCTCGAAATCTTAAAAGCGCGTTATGTTACAGGTGGCAGGGTGAGGACCCTTGAAGAAGTGAAGCAAGAATATGGCCGGACAATTGAGCGCACAAGGCAACGAAAAGCCAAAGCGCTTAACTTGCTGAGGCGCCTTCCCGAGGTAAAGGCGCTGCTTGACAGGAACCTACCTGAGGAGTGGAAGGCTTTTCTAAATTACGCCAGGTCCCTGTGAGTCTCGTACATGAATGCGGCGTGCCCGTTATGCTTCTTTAATTCTCTTGCGATGAGCCGGGCAATCTCTTTTGAGGCTATTTCCTTCTTCCTGTGGACATGCTTCGTGACTGATTTTGCTATCTTTGAGGCCATGCGCTCGCACTCTCTTTCATTCATAAGGACAACATAGCAGGCGGCATATGCAGAGCCGTAAACCTTCCTCGCGTCATAGCCCTCGCAGGCCTTCGTTCCCCGTTTGACAATGCAATGCGCCTTTTCACTGTGGCCATGGCCCTTAGTCC
>DUGG01000051.1 GCA_013331515.1 Candidatus Woesearchaeota archaeon | reverse complement strand
TGGTATCACTTTACCTGAGGTAGGCGGTTTATATAAACCCTTATAAGTTATAAGGAATAATCTATTATACTGCCCCTCAAGAGTTACGACAAAGATGTCATTACTTAATAAAAATGACATTCTGGGGGCGGTTTGGATGGATACGTTGAGAAGAGGAGGCGATTTGGAGGCAAAAGTCTACGCGAAAGCCACTTTTGTTACGTCGGCTTTGCTGGGCTTTGGAGTAGGCATGGCGGATAGAATCATCTCAGGCGGCTATAACCCGGGTGCAGCGGCTGTCGCAACAGCATTCCTGACTGCTCCGTTCCTCATATGGGGCGGCGGCGCAGAGAGGATTGCAAGGTATGTGTTAGCCAACGCCGGATTGAATGCCGGTTATAGCGCCGGTTACGCGACTGTTGATGCCATTGAAACACTTTTTTCAATGCCAGGCAGGTAAACCGGACGCAAATCGGGCAAAGCCCGATTGCGCATTCCGCCATAGGCGAAATTGCGCCCCAAGGGGCGGGGCATCAACCCACGAAAATGAACACCCATACGATAATAGTCCCGATTGACAGGAAGCGGAGCGTCCAGCTCCTTGCGCTGCTTGAAATGTTCAGCCGGAATGCAGTCATCCCGATGAAGGACATCGCGGCAGTGATTCCGAAGAGCACGTTCTTCGCGCTGCTCTACAAGCTGAAGGTAATCGGCAGGATAGTATCGGAGCGCTGCAGTTTTGACCTGTTCACGTTTGAGCGCACATTCGACCTTGAGCAAAAGAGGGAAGTAAAGCTGATGAAATCCAACGCCAAGCTTGAAATGGCGGAAGTAGACGGGCTTGTTTTTGCGGTGTTCACGAAGCAGGCATGATTCCCGGCTCATATCTCCCGCTGCCATCTGCCGCTATCCCAATCTGCCCATTGCCTGTGGTTATAATCCAAAATTCTTTTGTGCCTGCCTGCCCGGGAACGTGCAGCGACCCGATTGAAACAGCTTCAGCCCCGCCCAGCTGCGCCTCTGCCGCTTTCACAGCATCCGCGCAGCTGACCGTGTAGGATGCAATGGCATGCCACCTGTCGCATAAGCCATAATAGGGCTGCGATGCGTGCTGCACAGGAGGGATGACAGGTTCCCTGCCGCTTTTTGCAAAGGAAAGAAGAACGAACAGTGATGCCGCAACCACCAATGCAAAAACAATTGCCGCCTTCCCTTGGACGAACCTGGCTTTCCTGATGCTGTCAACCTTTGCCAACGCTGCGGGAGGATAGCTCCTTGCCGCCATTGCAGCCTTTATGCTGTCAGGGCTTACACCCCGTTTAAGCTGCATCTTTATCCAGGATTCAATGTCGCCCATTTTCAGTGGTGTGTGCAATCCCCGCCAATACTGCACAGTGCAGGGAAAAGCGCGCAGTTGTCAGGGTAAACCGTGAAGTTTGAGGCCGCCCTCACAGGCACCCTAAGCGATTGGGACGTTCCCACCGGTATGCTGACGCTGCCGGTCCATGTGCTGCCCGGGCTGGCAACAGTCAGGTTATGCACGTCTTCGGTGCTCGAAATCTCGTTCCTGAATTCAAATTGGAGTTCATCGCCTGCAGGGGTTATGTCGCTGATGGTGTAAATGAAGCTGACGCACCGCACGCTTGAAAGCCCTTTCTGGTCTGCACCCTCCCTTGACTCCCGGTATATAGTGGTGCCCTGGCTTACTATGAAGAACATCAGCATCACGCCAATAACGAGAAATATCAATCCAATGGCTTTTTTCCCTGTCAAGCCACCCCTCCTGTCGTTGCGAAAGCAGGCCATCGTCATGCGCTGCAGTTCCTTATCTCAGAGGCGCTTTTCTCAAGCGGGCTTCCGCCGCACGGCGTCTGCACCCCACCGATAAGTATGTGCGGGACCACCCTGATGCTCTTAATCTTGCCGTAGGATGTGTATGAATAGCTGAGGTTGAGGAATGCCGACAGCCCAACGGGGATTGTGGTGTTTATCGTTTCATTGTTGTAGGTTCCCTTGTCACCGCTTACGGATATGCTCAGCGCCTTTATCGGGTTGGTCTCGTCCTCATTGTTGAGCCGGAGCTCTATGTAGCCGGTATCGGCAGCGCCACCGTAGCATGCCTGGGGCGTGTCATCAATTTCGGCAATTTTCAGGTTTACTTTCAGACTGCAACCGAGCTTTGTCTGGGTCGTCTTCTCAGCCTCGCTTGTCTGCTGCTGAACAAAGCCCCTTCCCCAGTTCATCACAACCGCGCCAAGGGCGACAGCAAACGCTATCAGAAGCACGGTTGCTATGAGTGGCGAAACGCCTTTCTTGCCTGCCATAGTGTAACCCATTATTTACCCACCTTTTTTCTTCTTTCCCTGATACGCCTGAATCAGCGTGTTGAGCCGCTTTTCCTCGCGGCCCATTGTCAACATGTACGGCACCAGCCCTACTGCAAGGACGCCAAAGCTCAACACAATCATTATGTTAAGGTACCTGGCGTCAAGGAACTTGTTGACAAAGCCCACAACGCCTATGATAAGGAAGGCAAAATACATGAGCAGCGATTTGTCAAGCAGAAGCAGGCTCTTCTCGCGGTTGAGCTTTGACTTCTCAATTTCAAGCGAGAGCAGCAACTCCTCGTTAACCGACGTTTTTGCCTTTTTTTGAAGCGACAACTGCTCACCCTCTTTTTTGCCCTAGCAAAAGCCAATGTCTTCCAAGGTTATCTTCCTGCTCTGGCACACCGCCCTTTTTTTGCCAACCGTTATGATTGGCATCACTTCTGCCCTCTTGAGTATGCCCTGCTTCACAACCTGCAGCGCCTTTGACTTTTCCGGGCTTATGCTGACGTTCTTGCTCCCGCCCTGAGGGTTGTTGTAAATGTCAAACGCCCTGACCAGCAGGCCATCAACTTTGCGGTTGTTGTTATTTGTCACGTTTATATTTAAAGTTTGCGTATTTTGGCAGTAGGTATCGACGCTCACCCCTGATTCCTGGCAGGCAGCCAGCACCTCGCCCTTAGCAGTGAGGTCATCAACAGTCTCCGTGGTCTGGCTTCGGGTCCATTGCATCACAAAGGCGCCAACCATCACCACAAATGCTGTCAGGAGCACCCAGGACAGCCACTCTGAAACGCCCCTCTTTTTCCACCCATGCACCATTCCGCCCATTCCCATTGTGAGTGCCTGTTTAAAGCTTTTCGGTCGGCAGGGCGTCAGCCATACACAAACACCCTTTTGGTGAGCTTGTCAGCTGCCCTGAAAACTGCCTTGAGCTGAAGCCTTTCCGGGGAAAACTGGAACAGGTAAGACAACCCGCCAAGCTGCAAGGTTTCATTGGCAGCGCCCAGGGTGAGTTCAGCGTCAGGGTTGATTATGTAGCTGGAGCTTCCGAGCGTCACGTTGAGAGGTTCCTCCAGCCGGTTGCCTGTCGTCAGTGCGCCATCGTGGCTGAAAAGGTAGGCCATCCTAAAGCCGGGCTCGCTTGACCGTGCAAACTCCATGTAAACATTGGTGAAGTTGGCCAGCCGCGCAGTCGCGTTGGCCTCATCGTAAACCGCGTTGTTCACGACTATGGGGGCTTCGGCCATGTAGCCCTCGTGCAGGAGCTGGAATGAGTCCTTCTGCTTCCGCACAGGGACGTCCTGCCTTGCAAGCGTGAAAGCGTAGGATATCAGGATGAGGGCTATCAGTATGTAGAACTGGCCCTTCTTGCCGTTCAGCAGCTTATTCAAAGTTAACACGCCCAAAATGAAAAAGTATCAATTGCAGCAGGATTATGCGCCGGAGCAGGGAATATCATCCCTCCAGGTTGCAAGGGAAAATTTTTGAATCCGGATAGCTGTGGAGTAACCAATGGTTCTTCTGACCAATTTTGGAACCCATTTCTTTCTTTTTTTCCGCCCGCCTTATTCACTGCACCCTCACTTCCAGCTTCGTCTTGTTGACTGTCGTGTCAAATCCCTTGTTCTCTATGATAAGGTTGTACCTTCCTGTCGTCAGCGTCCTGTTTCCGCTCAGCGTAATGTCGTCGTACTCAAGGTCGGTGAAGACGACAAATGCATCCTTGTCTATGGCGTAGCCAAAGCTGGGGTTGATGGCGTCAAGGAACTTCCTCTCCTTGAGCAGCCCTTCCACCCTCTCCACATCGCCGCTTTGCCTGGTCACGAAAATGTATGCGGTCCCGTCCTTGGCGTCTGATGTCTGGTTGAGCGCGGTTGACGTTGACGTCCTGAAGCTGCTCCTGCTGTCCGTTGCCAGCCCAAGGGTGAAGTTGCCGGCAACGAAGTAGACCAGCCGGTCAGCCGCGCTTGCGGACACGCCCGGCTGGACATACTGCACGGTAAACAGCAGCGCCTGCACAGTAAGCGTGCCAGTGGCTGTCGCGGCCCCGACGTCAACCCGCATCGCGTAGGAGCCGTTCACAGGCGGGGCGTCAAACATGAGCGTGTAGTTGCCTGCGCCGTTGTCAAACACTGAAAAG
This sequence comes from Candidatus Woesearchaeota archaeon, assembly GCA_013331515.1. Lineage (GTDB taxonomy): Archaea > Nanobdellota > Nanobdellia > Woesearchaeales > UBA10216 > UBA10216 > UBA10216 sp10216u. The sequence goes on along the minus strand of DUGG01000051.1, from coordinate 3,162 downwards.
TCAGCCACGTCAGCGCCGTTCAGCTTCAGCGCGAACGCTGCCTCGCCAATCTCACCAAGGCGCTGGCCTAATGAGGTCGTCACTATCACGTCTGTCTTCACAACATCGCCAGTGAACGCCGCCGGGCTTTGCAGCGCCAATGACGAGGCTGTTGAAGTTGTGCTTACAGTGAACGTGAGCGTCGCGGTGCCCGTGTTCAGCACAACATCCTTGCACTGCACGTCAAAGCTCCTGGAGCCGGTGCCGGTGCTTGCCCTTGCCTCATGATAAGTGCTGTTGGTGTAGGTGAAGTTCCTGTACGGGTCAGAGCCCTCCCTGTAGGTGCACATGGCCTTCTCGTCCGTGTTGACGGCAAGCACGACATCCTGCGATGCCACCACACCTGTCGAGCTGGGCTTGCTGAACGTTATCGAAGGAGCAGTGGTGTCTATCACCGTGCTGACCGCGCTGCTCCAGCTGCTGTTGACGCCGGCAAGGTTCCTCGAATGGACCCTAGCGTGGTAAGTGGCATCTGCCGTGAGGCCGGTGACCGTCCTGTTGGTCACATTGCCGACCCATTGATAGTATTCAGGGCTGCTGAAGTCGGAATTGCTGTCAACCTGGAGGGAATAGTTGTCCACGCCGGAGTCCGCGTCGGTGCTATGCGTCCAGTTGAACGTGACTGAAGTCGTATTCGTGTACTGGGACGTTTCATTCAGCTGTGGCGTTGACGGCTGGGAGGAGTCCACAAGTATAGTGTAGTTTGCCGCCTGCCCTATGTTTCCCGCAGCGTCCCTTGCCTTGACATGGAAGTGGAAGCTGCCATCACCCACAGTATAGGTGCGGTCCCATATCTCATCCTGCCTGAGGTCGCGCAGCTCAACTTTTATGGCGTAGCCGGCAGTGCCCGTAGTGTTGCTGCATGAGCCGCCCTCAGTGCACACATAGCTCTGGACAGCCTGGTCAATCGAGGTGTTTGACGCCGCAACCCTCAGGTTATGCCTGTTGCCGTCGTCTGAAACATCGCCGGCCACGGCAACGAAGAACGCCGAGCCGGTGACTGCGGTGCCAACAGGCAGCTCAACCGTGTAGGCTGTTGAATCAAGCACTGAAGAGGCGAACGCCACATCCTGGCTGGTGTCGGATATCAGGCTGATATTACTTGAGTTCATCGCGAAGGCTGTCGGCACTGCCTGTACCAGGTATGCCCTCAGACCCATGGCATCGCTGCTCTCGGTTGAGCCCTCGGCAAGCTGCACAGTCACCCTGACAACGTCATTGGATGACAGGTTTGCCCTTACCTCAACAAAGACGGCTGCCGCGGTTCCGGTGCCGTTGTACTTTATTATCGTCGACTTGCCATCGTTGTAAGATGAGGCAAGGCCGGTGTGATCGTTCTCAGATTCAGGAACATTGTCAGGTATCGTTGTTGCATTCCTGTCAAGCACATAGCTGTAAGATACCACTCCGGAGATGGTGTCGGTTGACGTCCAGTTGAACTGCACCGAGCTGCCGGAGCTCCATGCATTCTGAGCATGGGTGCTGTTTACTGAAGGGGCAGAAGGCGCCGAGATGTCCACGGTTATGCCGTCGCTGGTGCCATTGGCGCTCCTCACGCCGGCAGTGTTTATCGCGCGGACTTCAAACATGTAATTGGTGCCGTTGCTCAAGTTCAGTCCGTAGACGGTAACATCTGATGATGTGCCGGAATACTGCCATGTGTCATTCAGCCGCCTTGCGAAGCTGTCAAAAGCTATCCTGTACTCCCATTCAAGAGACCTGCCGAGAAGTGTGTTCTCGTAGTCAGTTGAGTTCCACCTTGCGTGCAGCGAATTATCAATGCCCGTGTACCTGCCGTCGTCAACTACAGTTGGGGTTGCCGGCGGGCTCAGGTCAATGCCGGCCCCGGAGGTGTTGAGGAATATCGTGTCATTGGTCCTGTTGGCGTTCCCGGCAGCATCGCGCACCTCAACCACGACCGTCTTGTTGCCATTCCCATCAGACAGCAGCCAGCCCTTTGCCTGCTGGCAGCCCTCCCACCCGGTGAACTCCAGGTTTTCATTTGCAAAGCGGCAGCTGCCAACGCCTGCAAGCGTGTCGTTGAACGAGACAGCAAGGGTGACAGAGCGGCTGAACGTGTATTCCGTGCTGGCGTTTGCAAACCCGGCAGGGCTCAGCCCGAGTATTGCCACCGTGGCATTCGGCCGGGTGTTGTCAAGCGTGACATTGGCGGCGGGCCTGAAGTAGTTACCCTCGGAGTCGTTGGCCGTGAGCGTGAGCCGCTTCACGCCATCAGAGACGTTGTTCAGGATGCTTATGCTGTAGTTTGTCGTGTAGATGCCATCGTTGGCAACGCTGTCAGGGGAAGCCCCATCATCATGCAGCACGACATCAACTGCCGATGTGTTGTCAAGCCGTTGAAGCTCTGTTGAATTCATTATCACCGCCAGGCCGGCGGTCCCGGAGTCATAAAAGAGCGTTATGCTGTCATTATTCTTTACCACCGGCGGGCTTATGGTCAGCGGGCCGAGCGGTATCGACAGTTTGAGCTCAATCGTATCATTGTGCTCCTGCACGTTGCCCGCCAGGTCCCTTGCCTGCACGACAACAGTTTTGTTTGCAGAGCTGGTTGAAAGCTGCCACACCTTCAGGGCGGTGCCGGCAGCGCACGGTTCCCAGCCGGTGAAAGCGCGGTCCTCATTGGCAAAGCGGCAGGAGCCGACACCGACAGAATCATTGACTGTCACTTTCAGCTGCACGATCCGGTAGATGGTAAGCGAGACGTTGTCGTTTGCCATTATGGTCACGTTCGGCCTGGTGTTGTCAAGCGTGACGTTGACCGCAGCCCTGAACTGGTTGGCAGCCGAGTCGTTCACGTCGGCAAACAACTGCTTCATGCCATCCGAGGCGTTGTTAAGCATGCTGAGCGTGTACGAAGCCGAATAAACGGCATCATCCATCAGGTAGTCGCCGTTTATGCCAGAGTCGTTGAGAATCATCGCACCGGAGGTGTTGTCCAGCTTGTGCATCTCTGTCTGGTTTATGGTAATGTTCAGGTTGGTCGCGCTTCCGGCAAAGGCGAACAGCACAGAGCTGCCGTTGCGCAGCACGCTGGAGTTCACGGAGAGGGTGCCGTAAATCTCGCTTGGGGGAGCCCCTGTTATCACTGTCACGTTGACCTCG
>DUGG01000069.1 GCA_013331515.1 Candidatus Woesearchaeota archaeon | reverse complement strand
AACGGTTCTGTTGCGCACAAGGGGCGCATACGTGCAAGTACAGGCGACATTTCGCTCTATGTGCATTCCCCATTGGAAATTGCTGCAATGACTTCTGTTGGTAAGATTGATGTACGGGGAATGGTTTTACAGCGGCGTGGAGTTTACACTCCGCCAAACGCAACGCCAATCGGAAGGCTGAACCTTCAAACATCAGTCGGGAATATTAAAGTTAGTTACGTAGATCAACAGCGGAGTTAATGATGTTGGGTGGGAAAAAAATGAAATCGCTTGAGCAACTAACAAGAACAACCGTGAAGAGGGCATTAACCGGGATAGCTGCGGCAGTTGCCGTGGTAACACTGGCGGGCTGCCAGACTGNNTCCCGCTCCGAGAACTACGTGTTCTCCAAAGCCAAAAGCCCGATAAAACTTTTTGGAGGCGACCGCAAGAGCGCCTACAACCTGACTATAGAAACTTCCGACGGCAGGGTCGTGACGTGCTGGGATGCAAACAGGAACGGCGAAATGGATGCCGGGGATGCAATCACACTTGGAAGGCAGGCGTACAATGTTGGAGCACAACACAGCCAGGAAGTGCAGGCAGCCCTTGATTCGGCAGCCGCCACATACGCCCGGATTGCAGCAGAGGCTGGAATCTGATAAAACAATGATGGAAGATAAAAAAATGACAAGCGGCAAAACAGGAATCGGGCATAAGCTCCCGTTGGTTACTTACGAGTTCGGCCAGACAATAAAAACAGCCAGATATCCTGATGGCGTTAATGTTCATTTATATGATGGCGGCACGTCACTTGACATTGGACAACTTGTGTCAGAAAACACTTTGGATGTCATGGCATCAGCAGGATTCAACCTTAAGCACGCCCAGCGTGCCTCATATACTGAGCTCGACATTGACCAGTCAAGTCCGGTTACGCTGCCAAATGGCCAGGCGAGCAGCTTGGCAGAGCTTGCTGAAATCGTTTATCAGGCTTTCACTAAGGTGGCGCAGAAGAAAAAGTTCCTGCCAACGCTTAGAAGGAACGCGCCAGGCTTGATGATAGGCCTTGCCGGGGGGACTGTGGCGGTTGTAGGCAGCCTTGCCATTCATCCTGCATTCTTCATAGGAGTGGCTGCAGGTATACCTGCCGGTTACGTCATTAAGCGCCGAAACGCTGGCTTTGAGCGGGAGTTTGCGGAGAGTTATCAGTTGGGTGAAACCCTCCGTTTTGCCCTGCTTGAACAAGGCAAAAAGGCTGGCGCATTGCCGCTGAACTACGGTGCCCTGGGCTTTGCTAAAGAAAGGGGTAATTGAAGTTGTCTATGATATACGGGAGTGAATGAAAAATGTTTTTGAATCAACAAAGTGAGGCAAGAAGCCCGCTTACCCTGGAAGGCGTACTAAACAACGTAACTCAAGGGCTGCAAGGCAGGTTTTTAACAACCGGAGTACCGGGACACGAGCAGGCGAGGATTATTGCATCGGTTCAAAACTTTGCAATAGGCGCTTACAAACACGGAGAAGAAACTGCATCCGCGATTATGCGTAAGGCCAGCCAGGATTACGTGCTTGCACAGTTCCTCCTTGAAATTGCCGTTAATGAAACGCTTGAAAAGGCCCAGTTGGATGCTCAGGCATGCGCCTCAACAAACCCAACCGCATCTCAGTCAGTATACGTCCGGAGAATTCTGTTGACGCTTCCTTACCTTGCAGAGACGTGGTTCCTGAACGGGGCCGAGCACACGTTTGCAGAGAAGGGAAACAGCAAACTGGCTGATATGGCAAAAGGCTACCGTGCACAGGTTGCGAGGGAAGCGAGGCGATAAAAATGGAACAAACACAGCTAGAAACAATACCTGCGAATTTAATAATTCAGGCTGGCCAGGGTTTGAAGCTCGGTTCCCCGGTTATCTACACTTTGACGCCCAGGGAGTATGAAGCCCTGGGAAAGGTGATGAACAAATGAGCACTGCCGCCGAAGCATTAGAAACCGCAAATGTCCTTCCGCACGACCTTGATGCCATCATAAGCAGCTCAACTGCCGCGATGCGGGAAGCACTTCTCGGCCATCACTCAGGAAGGCCTCATTTGGTGAACGCTTCACCGTTTGACCGGCTGCTCAACGGCCTGATATTGAAGGATGCGATGCGCACGCTCAACTCAGCAGGTTATTCCCTTGAAAACATATCCACACTGAACCTGCGGGAGCTGGAACACCTTGCATCCGTGCTTGAGGATTCACAGGCAAAGCTATCGCCCGCGCGCTATCTCGCATGGGTTGCAATGAAGGTCCAGAAAGTGCGATACGGAAACGGGATAACAATTGAAAGTGACGGCTCCCATTGCGTTGTCGTGAAGTACAGTGAAGACTGCGCGGAGGGGATGCGTGAGCGTGAGAAGAAATACGGACACGAACTTTTCACCCCGGCAGTCGTGGCGCGGGCATCATATAATGTCATGGCTATGAGGCTGTTTGCACAGGCAAATGGGAAGCCTTGCCCTCCCAATGATGCGATGTACGCCCTGGCGCTGCTCCACCCGCTGACCGATGACTGCTTCNNAGCTGCAGGGCATGGATGTGCCTGCCCGAAACCGATCAGAAGCGGCAATCTACGGCCTCGTCAACGACATGTATGCAGCTTATCCTGCCAGTGAACACCCAACCCTCGTGCACATCCTACAGCGGCTTCACGGCGCGCAGATAAAAGCGGAAGAACAAAAAAATCCTGCAATTGCCGACGAGCGGATTGTTGACCTCTCGTTTGAAAAAGGCGGCCTGAGCCTTTTGGCCATGGGATACATAGCGTTTGGCGGCCTGACATGGAAGGAAGCCGCGTTCTTTTACGAGGGAGGCACGGTTTTCCAGCTCATAGACGACCTCAATGACCTTGCCGAAGACATGGCTGACGGCGTCAACACGCTATGGACAAGGGCGTCCATGCAAGGCAAGCCTCTGGATGAACCATTCAACGCAATGCTGCACCTCCAAAATGCGGTGACCGCAAGGCTTCCGGAAAACACGGCTGGCTTTGCCAATCAAACGCTTGCCAACCGCATTTATACGGGAGGATTTACCGCGCTTGCAATGGCAGGTTATTTCGCGAATGAGCAAAGATTCACGCCAGGATTCCGGGAGGATATGGCCGGAAAAGTCCCATTGAATTATAACCTGTTAAGGCAGCTTGCGTTAAAAACAGGCAGCAGCATGCGTGAAGGTTTTGCGTTCATGAATGCCTCCGGCGCCACGGCGTGATGTGCACAAATTCGTGGCATCAAGCGGGAAAACAAAATGAGCCTCGAAACAACAATGGATGCACTCGGGAAACAGTTAAAGATCGGCTACCCAATCGGTTTTGCCGTTCATTATCATGATGGAGCTGGCACCAGCCAGGTTAAAGCGCCAGTTCCGCCACCTTTGAGGTGATGAACAAAATGAGCACATCCAATTCAGGCATGAGCGTTCGCGGAAACCTGCCGGTACCAAGTCAGCCCGGCAGCCTTGAGTTAATGTTCGGGCTTCCTCCCGCAGAACAAAGAATTTTGGCAGTGGCCAAAACGTTTGCTGAAACACTTGATGAAATGCTCTTGACCATCGGTTCAGACACTGGAATATTTGAAGCCCGGGCGGTTGGCGTGGATGGCCTTGAAAAAGGCCACTATGCGGCAGCAGTCACGGCAAGGGAAAGCGGCCAGGATGACTACTTTCGGATTCAAGGCGGAAGAAATGTCACGTACGAGATTGCCGTCGGAATCGTAGAAAAGGCAGGCACACTGCCTCGTTCGTTGTATGTCATTGAAAATCCCAAGGAAGGCTGCGTGCTGAAACCAGCGTATGTTGTGAAGTTCCAGCTTGCGCTGCTGCACAATCAGCGCAATACGGAAGGATTGGCAAGCCAGGACAAAGGCGCCATTGACGAGCTTCTTTCCGAAGTATTCAACAGCGCAGAAGCATCCAAAACAGGGGAAGCCAGGATAAACCAATCACGGCAGCCGGACTTCACAAGGCAGCCTGATTACACTGCGACCCTCCTTGGCAAACCTGCGGCACACTACGATATGCACGGGCAGTCACGCACAAAACTTTACAGCATCTCAAGGAAAGGAGTCCAGCATCTCCTGAGGAAACTGGAGGAAGCCAATGACGGCGCCCTGCCGCGAATGGGAAACTATCAGCAGAGAGGGGACGTTTAAGATGGGCAGGAAGGCCGCTTTCTTGCAGGCAACACTAGGTTTATCATGTGTCGCGTTATTATCGACTGTAGTTGGAGGAATGCAATATTTTGGTGTGGCACACGCTGTTGGCACAATCAATTTTAAGGAGTTTCACTATAACGGCTGGCTGGATGCAGAGAGCGTGAGGTTTTACGAATCTTATGCATATACAGACCAGAGCTACCTGGACGTGAGAATGCAGGACGGCACAACCCTGCGGTTTACGTTCAAGGAAGACAACACGCGCCACGCACTCAAGCTTGAAGAAGCTGTTGCAAACTTCGGCAATGGACGCCAGCCATCGATTGCAGAAGTAACAGTCCAGGCGGAAAATTATCTTGCGAAGATAGTCGCCGCCGGGATGGCAGGGAAAAGCTGAAATGCGATGAACGGATAATGAAAACGTGCAGGCAAGCTCTGAATGATTGCTCAAATGGGTTTCATACCCCACAGCTCTGCTGTGGCATAATTATCCCGTTTGAGGCTTAAAAAATCCNNGCTGCGGTTGGGATTTTTTATTTGGGCACCGTATTCATAGGGTGGGAACCGCGATGTTAACATTAACAGATACCGAGCAGAGGATAAGCTACGATCTTGAGCATCGCGTACTGGGTTGACTCCCGCTGAGTTGACGCAGCGCCAGAACTGGGAGGGTTTACCTAAGGCAGATATTATAAAAAAGCCAAAAATGGGCAACCTCTGGAAGGCCTGCAATATCCTGTCAAAAGCCACCCATGCAGTTGCTACAAGTCCAACTATACGGCAAATTTCATGGTAAAAGAGCCTATTTTTCTTATAATTCTTTCGTTTTTGTAAATTTTTTGATAGGAAATTTAATATACTTGTTATACTTAATGTAGTCACTAATAAGTTATGATTTTAAGGGGGATTGAATGGAATGGTTGACGGTAAAGCAAAAGAAACGAGAGAATACAAGCCGAAAGACTTGTTGACAGTCCATGAAATAGCTTCACTACTAATGGTCGCTGAAAAGACAGTTTACAGGTATCTTACGCAGGGCAAGCTGCCCGGCGTCAGGTTTGGCGGGGCAGTGAGGGTTCAGTATGGCGCACTTATGGATTTCATAAGTGGTAAAATGCCGGAAAAGAGCACTGGTCATGTTACTAACACTCCATCTCAAGACAGCGGTCTAGAAACCATGGCATACCAGGTTGAGGAAGCAGCCGTGATGCTGCATGTTGATTCGGCCAGCATCTCGGAGGCAGTTGGAAATGGTCAGCTTTATGCAATTAGAATCGGAACAGAAACTGTAATCCCGAAAAGCGAGCTTGAGCAGCTGGTTGAAGCGCCTGCCAAAATCAACGACTTTACAAGGCAGCTTCTGATGCAGAAAGGTCTTATTTCAAAAGGTTACCCATTTGACAATTCTAAATCTGGCAGGAAGGACAAAAAAGAAATCAGTGCCATTATCGGTTACGTTGCCAGCCGGGTCGCTGAAATAAGGTCTGGCTACAGCTTCGGCCTGCATACAAGCCTCGATGAAATTTTCATGCGTGTAAGAGCTGAAGTGATGGAAGGAAAATACGCCAGCCAACAGGCTGCGCCAAGGAGGGGAAGGAGATGACAAGCAAAGAGCCATTCCCGGGAAGTCCAGCATGGAGAGCATTACATGGGATGGGAACCAACCCGCCTCAAGGCAGCTACGGCATGCCACCAAAGGCACTGCCAGATGCGCAGGGTTATAATTCACAAACTGGCAGCGGCGGAGCACAGAACTCCGGACGCAGAACAAGCCCAGACCTCGTTGACCGGCTCTTGGAAAGCGGCGGCACGGATGACAACATCGTTAATGGCCTGTATCATATCCTGGATGAATCTTTAAGGCGGGTTAATCCTGAGACGAAAAGAGAAGAGGGAGACCCTGTCACTTTTGCCAAGGCGTACATGCTGCTTTGCGATATGACAGTTAAAGAGGAAAGCGGGCGTGGCAGCTATATTAGCGCAGCAGACGTAAGCAGAAGTGTTTTTGGGGCGGCTTGCATTGCGTTTGGCACCACTCCTGAAAGATCAAACAGGGTATTTAAATATGCGGCATTTGCCGATCAGACAATCGCGTTGAGAGAACTGATGAAGCGGAACAACGGGAATTTTTCTGACGGGCTTGCTATCCTGAGCGGTATGGATGCTGCTATCCAAGGGGGAACAGAAAAAGACGAAACAGATTTCAAAGCGCTGTATGACCAGCAGCCTTCTTCAATAACAGACAAAGTCGTCGAGCTTCTCAGAGTGAAATATCAGGTTCTTGATAACAACTCTGAGTACGTGCTGCGACTTGTTCAGTGGAGAGACAACAAGGTTGTGGATGACATTAAAAACGGGAAATCTTTCGGCAGGTAATCAATGCAACAGGGCAGGTTAAAATGACAGGGAACGACGATTTCATTGGCAAGGATTACTACGGCATACTTGACATACCAGTGACTGCGAATGATGCTGAGATAAAAGCGGCCTTCCGGAAAAAAGCAATGAAATGGCACCCAGACAAGCACAGAGGAGAATCCGAGTCGAAACAAAAGGAAGCCGAGCAGAGGATGAAAGATCTCAATGAAGCTAACGCTGTCCTGACTGACAAGTTAAAGAAGATTCACTACGATGCGTTGAGGAGAGTTGCTGGCGCAGCGCAGCCATCAGGCAGCCCTTCAAAGCAGACCCCTGGCTATTCAGGTCCTGTTGAACCCCAGCAAACGTGGGAGGAATCAGAAAGGCAACGCGCATACGGGGAACAAGATGCACGCGACAGGAGGGCTGGAGAGAGGGCAGGACGCAGCAACAACAATCCCGGAACGCCGCCGAAAAGCAAGGAGGCATATCGGAAAGAGGTTGAGGACGCGTTCAGACGCGCCCATGCGAAAGGCGCTATGCCAAGTAATGATGATTTTGAAAGAATGTGGAGAGTTCACAATGATGTTGGTTCTTCAGGCTCTGGAAGCGGGGAGGCATATCAACGCCGATCCCAGAATGTCACGATAAAAAAAGAAAACCTTCCGCGAAGAATACGGATTGAGAACGGCTCAATTGACGTGATTCTTGAAACGTGCGATGGCAGCGACTTGACAATTGATGGAAATCTTGACAGTTACGAGCCGCAGGGTGACTCTCTTAATCTGCGAAACCTCAATGGAAGGATTACCGTGCCAAGGTCAGCGTATGGCCTGCTTGAGCTGATTATTGAAACAGGGGATGGCACCGTAAAAGGAAGCGTTGCGACAGCGGCAAGCATCAAGACGTTCAGCGGCAATGTTGAGCTTCAGGTTGAAGCGCTTCTTAATTACACGCTTACTCAGAGTGGCAGGGTGGTTGTTGAAACGCCGGTCGGGCCTCGGGATTTCAGGCCCCCGGCAGGCAGGGATGTTGGCAATCTGAAGGTTGAAACACATTTGGGATACGCTAAAGTGACTGCGAATGCCAGACAGGGAGCGGCTCGCTGAAGGGAGGGTGGCTAAAATGACTGACGCGCTTGAGCAGAAACTTATGGAATTGGCAAACAGGAATGACATTGAGGGCTTCTGCCTTGAGTTTGCCACAACGGTGAACCGGTGGACTGTCCATCACAAGGTATTGCACAGAATTGAGAGCGATCCAACCATGATGGCATTGTACCTGTTTAACCATCTAGTTAACATCCAGGATAGTTTGGAGGCCGTTAACCGTATGGCTGATTTTTCTTTCATGGCAAAAGGATACGCCGTATTCGCTGACGAATTTCCAAATGACAGCCCGGAAAATAACGCCAAAGCGTACGCGCTGATGGCGAAAGGAATTTCCCACAGTGACGAGCTGGAAGGCGGGAGGATTTACAACCAGGGCAGGGCGCTTGACAGGACAGGCATCATCAGCAATAGACTTTCAGATTACTTTACCATGCAGCAAATTCCCAACAAGGAGCAGTTCGAAAGGCTGCGCGGCTACGGCTGGGGATTGAAGGCAGTAACCTGGCAACAGGCCCAGGGCGGAAACCCCGCTGAGTCAGCGATGTACCAGCAGCTTAAGAAACTGGCCGCGGATCTCGCGGAAATTCACGGAGGAATGAAAAAATGAGTAATCCATTTGCAAGATTATTTGGAAAACAAAAGATTAATGAAGAGAAGCAGATGCGCGGCTATGTCCTGGGAATAAATCTTCGGCTGGCAGAGCCATCTGCCGGTTCAGAGGGCGGGCTCGCTGCCATAGTTAATGCGTTGAATGCCCCAATGACTGACACAGTTGAAGCTTATCGGATTGGAAAACACAAGTCAGGCAATCCTTTTGTGTACGAAATTGATGTAAGATTGGTTAAATTTAACACGGCGGGTGTCACAAAGTACGTCATTCAGGCAAATGTTGCAGTAACTAGAATGACAGAGTCTTATGAATTGCCGATGCTGAAACCTGAAATTGAGAAGGTTGGCCTGACTGTGTTAAAATCGCAAGGAAACACGGGAACGGATCCGTACTACACAGGGCTTGGCGGCAATGAGCTGCGGCTACTCTCAATTCCAGGAAGCCAGACCATAAACCCAGCTTTAGTGCTGGAAGGACTGGAACAGTTCATGCAAAAGCTGGAACATGTGCTTGGAAAGTTTTGTTACGCTGGCGAACTTCATACCAAGTTGGACAGAGCAGGCCGCGCTTATTCAGGGGAACTCGAGAGAAACGGAAAAACCGAAATGTTCATGCTTGGGGCTCAGGTGGCCAAAATCGGCGGCACCGGAATTGGCGGCGAATATTCCCAAGTGTTAAACTTACAGCAGAAAAGGTGAATGAAAAATGCCGCGGTTGAATATTGAAGAAAAAGTGAAAGGTTGCATTCACGTTTCCGGGCAGGCAGCCCTTGAAATAGTGAACTACTTTACGGGTTACAAGCATCTTGGCTTTTGGTACAAGTTAATGGAAGCTTCAAAAAGCAAAGACGTGAAAATTGTAAAGGGCAGCGCTACACCTCACAATCTTGCTTCCGGCTATAATTTGCTAGTTACGCTGGCTGAAACGTCAGCATACTTCATCGCAGACCAGTCACAAGCCAATGAATTTGCAGGGTTATGTGAAACGCGCATAAGGCCAGTTGGCACAATCTACACAAACGTTGTCCTCGCTGCCGGTTCACATTTTTTGAAGAAGCATATGCAATCAAGGAAACAAGGTGAAAGGAATGGCATCTGAAAGGGATTTCAGGAACCCGGAAACCGGCGGGATAAGGAACTATTACGAGATACTCAGCCGTGGCCTGGAGGGTGTATCGTTGTCGCCATCATCAACCTCTGCACAGGTTCGGGACGCTTACCGCAGGCAAGCGCTCATATGGCATGACGACAGGCACATAAAGGACACTGAAGAACAGAGAGCTGCAGCTCAACTAAGAATGAAAGCAATCAATGGGGCGTATCAAGTCCTAGGAAATCAGGATAAGAAAAGCTTATATGATAGAATCTGCGAGGCAGAAAGAGCCAGGAAGGCCGGTGGCTCTCCAGACGGGAAGCAGCCGGCTCCCGGCGCGTACAGCTACGCTGAGCCGCCAGGCCAGGAGACGCAGTCGCACGAAGAAAACATAGGCAGCCGCGTTCACCGTGTTTACGCCAACAATGTTGAGCTTCCGAAAGAGTTTGCCAAAAACCCAACAATCATCAACCTTGGAGGCCTACAGAGCGTTATTATTTCTGATGACGGCAGCAAGTATGCCACTGTCAACGGGGGCGTGCACGTTTACGACATGCCCGGCAACGGAAGGGTAGACTTTTCAGGCGTTGACATTCATTACCGCGGCGGCAAAAACCCGACAGTTGAAGTTACAAAAACAACAAAAGGCTGGTTTGGCGTTGCAGTTCAAACAAAAAGAACACCTGCAGGAGGAACAATTGACATTGGCAAAGTGCAGGTAAATACAACGGGGAAGGGCGGCCGGGGGATGAATCTTGAAGATTTCCTGGAGGAAATCGCCGACGATGATCAAGACGATCCCATCAACGATCCAGATTTGCGGAATGCTATCAATACCTACGCCAGGTATAAGCGGATTAAAAATCAGGAAGGACAGAAATGAAACCGGTAAATCTGCCGGCAGCATGGCGGGGAAAGTGACGGGGGGTTAAGAATGGGGATTGACGGCAGGATTGCAGGAATGGTGAAATCAGCTGGAGAAACGCTTAGCACGCTCGTGGCAAAGCACTGGGTGTGCCTGAGCATAGGGCTGGGCACCAGCCCCCTTGTTTCAGGCGGTGCGGCGAGAATATTCAATTTGGGAAACCCTATTGATGTGATGCTTTACACGGCAGGATATGAAACTGTGGGCTTGTCTGCAGCAGCAACGGCTTTAGTTATGGGTACTTTTGCATATGCTGGCTGGCAGAAATGCAAATCACGCAATAGGCAGACCAGTCAGCAAGGCGAAGGGTATGGGGCCCAGGTGGCCAAAATCGGAGGCGAAACCGGAACCGGAAGCGAATACTCTCAGGCATCAGGCTTGGAGCCGAAAAGGTGAACTGACAAATGACAAAAGTTGTTTTTGACGACGACGGCTTGCACGTTGAGCGGGATGACGAAGGGAACACGCACGTCCGTTTTACTGGCGGGCACGACCACGGATACCGGGGCAGCCATCCTCACCACCACAGAAGTCATCATCATATTGCCCCTGAAACAGCGTGCCTTATTGTAGGAGTAAGAACTTTAGGGCTGGCAATTATTGTGACAGGAGTACTCGCACTTGCGTATGGATGCAACAGCTACTCGCCTTCCCAGGCAGCGCGCCCAGCAGGTACAACGCAGCAGGCGGCTGAAAGAGGGCGCCTTGAAGAAGCGGTTGGCGGAGTGAGAAGCGAGAGCGGCATTACAGCCAGGATTGAGCAGCCGTATAATGCAATGCGGGAAACGAAGTGACGCAACAGGGGGGAACAAATGAAAAATCCATTTGCAGCAAGAACAAAANNGAACAAAAGGCGGGAATGAATTCGCCGTTGAAATAGCTGACATTGAGCGCCTGGCAGAATTGGTAACTTCAGGAAAGCTGGGGGAATATCCCAACCTTGGCGGAAACGCCGGAATGGAGCGTCCCATACACAGGGTAGAGGCTAGGCTCACGCTTTATGAGGCAATGAATGGCGCAGAAAGCAATTATGCACTGGAAGCCAGGATAGTCCCGGCACCGAATGCAAGACTTGCTGTTGACCCTGATGTTTTCAAAGGGCAGTTTGAAGTAAACCGTAACAAAGTGAGCGGATTAACACTATATTCGTTGCACTCTCCACAACTCCCTGAGGGCAGCAAAATAGCTCTCAGGGTGCCAGCCGCGAACAGGAAAGGCACTATGAGCCTTATGCAAATAGTCAATACTTACAAAAGCATCGGTATAAGAACAGAAGATGGGTGGCGCTATATGAATGGCAGCGGGCTCTCAATGCTTCAAGTTATGGATGCGCTTGATGCGTACGCAACAGCGCTTGGGCTAACAGTAAACAGCATCTATGCAAAAGCACGAAAGCCCTCGCCAGATAGTGTGATGAAACTTGAATTTTGAGGAAGATTGGCTGAAAATGCAATGCCGCCCCATTGCGAGGTTCGCGGTGAGATAAAAAAAATGATTCCAGACACAATTTCAATCAAAAAAGAAGCGGCAGCGTTAAGGCAGGCGGCTGACATGCTGTCCCTTTAGGGCAGGATTTTCGAGCCGCGCTCAGTTGCAGAGCGGCGCATTAAAGATAACCTTCTGGTGATATAGAGAACTGCGCTGGTTANNACATAAGCTACGCAGTTGTCTATACATACGCCAAAAGGCAATGGACAGGGACTGATGATAACCCGCAATGGCTATGTTGTGACTGCATTGCATGGGGTGGCTCACATAGTCCTTTCGCAACACCCACTGATTAACAGGTTAGTTGGAAGCTTCTCGGGACATGAGAGAAATTAATTATGCAAAGCCATCGAAGAGTCTTTTAGCGGGCAAAATTATGCTGTTGGCCTTGATGGAAAAAGGATGCCACTGACACAATTGTTTAAGGCCACGCCTGGCATGACTTACTTCTTCAGGTAAGGCCTTTGGCGCTGGCGGGGAATATGGCCGGCAACCAGAAGACAAATCCCGTCAAGCTGCGCAGGTCGCCACCATAGCAAATTGCAAAATTTTACTAAAGCTATCATGTTCTTAACAATTATTTCTTTTTCGTAAACTTTCTGACAAGAAAGTTAATATACCTGTAGCTATTAATGTAGTCACTAATAAGTTATGAATGTATGGAGATTTTGAAAATGCCTGATGAAACTGTGGAAACTCAGGGCGCAAACCGCGGTGTGAAAACGCCAATGGAAATAAAGATAGGCCCATTTGTAGTCCAATATCAACCAAGAAAATTCAACGGCTTTTGGGACCTTGCAGGGCGGCAGGCAATAGCTTCTGCAATTTTCCTAAGCGTCCTTGCGGTTGGAACTGCGTACTGGGTTTCTATCAGGGCAATACAATGGCCAGTAGCTCCAGCAGCTATGGAATATGTTTCGATGATACGAACGGCAAAACCCGTGCACCCTGAACTTCATTGCAGAGGCCGCACTACCGAAGACCAGTCAGTGTCTTATGCCGAAAGACCTGAAATAGGGCTCATTGGCTACAAAACAGTCGGGAAACTCCTTCTATCGAACCATGGAGTGACCAATGGCGTTGTCGGTTATTTCTTCACTGACCGGGATGGCAACTTGGAACTCAGCATAGGCGACTCCCTTCAAGTCAATCGCGATAATGGCCCGGATTCTGAAGTGAAAATAACAGCAAAAAACCTTGAGCGTATGGCCAGCGAAGTCAGTCCACTGATAAACTCAACACTTTCACAGATATCACAGCTAAGGAAGACAGAGCCTGAGCGATGCAGCTACTGGCAGGATAGCAGGTACTGATGGGAAACGACTTGG
Organism: Candidatus Woesearchaeota archaeon; assembly: GCA_013331515.1. Classification (GTDB taxonomy): domain Archaea; phylum Nanobdellota; class Nanobdellia; order Woesearchaeales; family UBA10216; genus UBA10216; species UBA10216 sp10216u. The sequence goes on along the minus strand of DUGG01000069.1, from coordinate 7,579 downwards.
TGGAGAGGTTGGAAAAAATAGCGCCCCGATACACGTACCGGGGACTTGACTGGGTGACCAGGATAGGCAGCCCCATAACCTTCCCTGGCCAAAGAGCCATTGTTTTGGACGGCTTCTACTCCGAAAAAGGCCATGACCGAACAGGGATTTGCAATGAGCTGATGTTGCAGGCATATTTAGACATTACCAATGATAAGCGATTCGGACGCCTCTACGATGAAGGCAGGCTCTATAGAGTGAAGGGAGGAGACCCGGTTTATTTCAGCATGCCACCGGCAAGAATGACTAATAATGAAACCAAAGTTGTCACAAATGTCCCAAGGCAGAATGCCGGCGCGCACCTATTTCTTGCAGTCACTGACAAAAGAGTGGTTCCGCACGGGCAGTCGCTCTCAGGCAAGGATGCCACGCAGGCTTTGCTTGACGGCAACGCTGTTGTGTTTGATCCTTCTTTCCGTGTCGTTGAGCCGATGAAAAAGTCAGAATACCTCGTGGAGGAAATTTGGGCGCCGGGATGCAGAGTAACACACAGTAAAAAAGCCGCGGTTTTTGAAAACAGCACCAGGACCAGTGCCAAGCAGGTAGTTGGAATTTCTGGAGGGCTGATACTCATCATGGTCGCTTACTACCCGTCCGAAGATTCGAATGACCCCGAGTTTTGGGTTGATTTCATGGCACCGCTAAAACAACGGGGAGCACCAAATAATATCATCAATTTATATGACAACAACCTGGATTACGCTGCAAAATCCGTGGAGGGGCTGGACAAGTTCCTTTCCCACATGAGAAACGCCTGCCGGGAGAGCATTCCGGGAAATGACATGGCAAGGTATAAGCTGCATATTGAAGTCTCATGAGGCCGTGAAAAAATGCCACAAACCAGGATGCTGCAGGTGGACACGCTTCCAGGGACAAGACTGTACCCGGAGAACACGCAGGCACAGGGCTACACAAACATTGGCGGCAAGCTCTACTTCAGGAAGCCGATTGGAGAACTTACGGCCAATGAGCTGGCCATGTGGCATAACCAACGCATAGACAAAACGCTTGAGGAAATTGAGCCGCAGCTTCGCAGCCAGCCCTTATACGCCCTTGCCGAGGAAGGCGTTTTTGCCACGAACAAATCTGGCGCAAGGATTCCAAGGTTCAGGATTGAGCTGGTAAATGCGCTCGCCGCAAGTTCACCAGGGCTAATCAGTCCGGATGACCTTGAAGCCAAGGTAATGAGGGAAAACGGGAGCGACTTCACTCAACAGGAATATACCGCAATGGCAAATGAACTTTACCGGAGCCTTGTTTCAGCCGCCCGTGGATATGTACCTTTAAATGGTGAAAAGACGCCCGATATTCTGACAAGGTGGCTTTCAGGCGAGACGAAAAACCCGGCAGAAACGATAAGAAGCTGGCTTACCGGCAGAACACTGGCTCCGGACAGCTACGAAACTTTTGGCTACCTGTCACATGCAACCGGCAGCGAAACATTCAGGGAATGGCACGGGCAGTCAAACGATACCGCAGGCCTTTCAACCGGCTTCTGGAGGGATTACAGCTTTTACGTGCTTTTCAGGCAGGATGCTGGAAACTATCTCAAGAGAGGCAAGCCGGATATCAGAAAACTTGTCAATAACACAGAAGGCAAAGCTTATTCAACAAGGCAGCCAAAGTCGGGCTTTGACGGCCTTCATAATGCAGTGAGGAGCGCGTTCAGCCAGTTCGTGGGAGAATTCAACGATGATTTCTCACCGGTAAGAGTAGAGAGCGTCCAGCGCATAAAAGTTGAGCACAACGGCAGCAGGCAGCATGAGGAGACTGCGAAAGACCTTCCAAAACTGGCAAGGGGGCTTTACACGGGAGAGCCAGTCACTGGCATGGAAGTGTTGAGCCTGGCAGACCTTGTTAACCAGCAGGGCTTCTTCAAATCACTTATCGGCATTGCAACGGAGAAGTACATAGACGGGGTGGCATCAGGCCAATACGCCTCAACACCGCTCGCTGCCGAAGCAGCGAAGACTTACAAGCGCCTGACCCAGGGCAGCAGGTACATCGAAGCCATTTTCAACTCCCGAATATCCTGGGCCGCGATGCAAAGAGCAGGCCTGATGAAGGATACGAAAAGGTTTGGAGCGCCAGTTGCACAAAAAAACGGCCTGACAAAAGATGAATCGCGCGATGTGAACGTGGTTATTGATGTAATGGGCAAATTCCTGGCTGATGCGGTTTTAACCGGCGCAATGGATGACGCTTTTGGCCTTTCCCCGGAACCCGACAAGCAGTTGCCTGTTTACTCCCTGTTTGAAAGGTATGCCAGGATTACGGCGGCATTGCCGCAAACTTACATAGAGTTTCTTAACAAGTCATTCACACTGGGCAATCTTCCAACAAAAGGAGCCTCCAGAAGTGTCAGGCGTAAGCTCGAACAGGACACAAATAATGCAAAAGATGCCCTCTGGAAAACCTACGGCTTCAAGGAAGGGCAGGCCGGGAAGGGCTTCCTTCTCGAGGACGTGTACGGCTTTATATGGGATTATTTCATGAAACAATCAAAGCTGCCCCAGCAGGATGAAAGCGACCGGCTTGCATGGGAAAGCAAAAGCCCTGCTGCCAGGAGGCGGCTTACGGAGGCTGAAGCCATGGCTTATGTCATCAGCAACAGCACGCTGGGAATCAATGCGGCGCTTGACCCTGAAAGAATCAAAGACAGCCTGGCTGTGCGACTCTGCTGGCATGAGCACGGCAGCGAGTACTACACGTCACAGGAAGCCCAGGCCATACTGGCAAGGCACGGCCTGCCGGAACTGTTTGGCTTGATACCAACGGCTAACTTCGCATTTGAGGCTGAAGATGGGATGGTGAGGAAATAATGAGCGAGATGACAGACCATCTTGAAATGCGGGCAGCGGCCCTGCGGCTTCGGCATACTCTGTGCAGAAAGCGCATCAGTCTCCAAGTGACGGGCCACCGTTGCATTGGCTATGATTGGAAAAGGGCTATGGTGAACTGAAAAATGCTTGAGCACTTGCTGATTGATGCGGGAATCGTTGCGGGCGGCATAGCGGCTGATGACGTATCGACTTATTTTACGGTTAGAAAGTTTGGAGTTGATTTTGAAGCCGCCTTATATGTAAGGGAGGGAATGCGACGTGAAGGGATATGCAAGCACCTTACCAAAAATTCACTTCAGATAGCTAGACTGGCACTTATCGCCGGAGCAGCGCTTTACGGATTCGATTGCCTGACAGGCATACAGGACAACTTAGTGAATGCTCACCATGCTGTCCTTTTCCCAATTTCCGGACTAAAATATGTTGCGGCAGCAGCAAACACGCTTAGAACTTTTGGCATGTACAAGACTGCAAACATTGTAGGTTTTCCAGTCCTCTTAGCAATCAAATATAGCCCACTCGCCAAGCACTACGACCTTGGCGGGAAGCAGGAGGGGGAGAAAAAATGACGGATATCACTGCAATCGTGAAAAAGGACATTGTTGATTATGTTGTAAAGCCGGCAGCCCGGGTTGCGGGCTCAGCGGCCACGTATGCAAGCAGGACGGCCGGCAGGGTTGGCAGCGCAATGTACACCGCAGGAAGTTCGATTGCCAGGGCAGCCGGGACAGTCCGCACAGCATGCAGGAGAGAACGCACAATAAACGACTCTCTGGAAGCTGCAATGGCTGGTTCTGAAATGAAGCATGCCGCGAGCCAAACTGCCGGGTTTGGACTCCAGCTTGGGATGGGATTTGCGCGTGGCGCATTGTTTCCTCTGGCCTTGATATCATCAATCAGGATGATACGTTCGCATTATGATGATGGTGACACCCAACTATTTGGAACAATTTTCGGCATGACTGCCGGCTTGGGTGGCGCACTGACTGCAATAACCAATGGCAAAGGCAAGGAGTACTTAATCGCATTTGGCGTCACCAACATTGCCGATTACCTGCTGAATGCTTACCGCAGAACGAGGGGGTAACTGAAAATGTGCCGGACAAAAGGGAATTCACAATGGCCTGTGCGCAAGGCGCAGGGTGACTTGATGGGTGGCGCCAAATGACCGGTGAAGCGCTGGCCGGAATGCGGACCGTGAACGTGGATTGCCTGTTCAATGTTCCAACAAAATATGGCATTATTGGGGTGGGCATCCTGCTTAAAACAGATGCCTCAAATGAAAAGGGGAAAGTTGTTGTCGGAAAAATGGTCAATGAGACTCCAGATAAAGGCGCAACCCTGTTTCGGATGGCTTCAGAAGCACCGGAAATAACTGTTGGTCACGAAAGCAGCCTTTGCAGGCAGGTTGAAGCATTATACGGTCTTGGCGCCAGGCCGGAAGCGAGAAGCCAACAGAGGCATCCCGCAATTGAATTCCTGCTGAGAGTCCTGCCGTTTTACCTGGTGTGGGATGAATATAAGGTATACCGTGATGCGAGGCGGGAACTAACCCGAACTATGACAGAGATGGGAGTTGCCGCAGGATTCATGATTTACAAACTTGAGAAGTAAGCGGTTAACATGAAACTTTGCGAATTGGTTGCGGGTTACAGGGAAGCGAGGAAGGCGCAGAAAGGCATAGATTCCAGAGTATCCGAGCTTGGCAAGAACGGCTACAACGGGCAACGCATGCCAGCATTTCAATATTGCTACCCTCTGGTGCGGGAATTCGGAGGGCAGGTTGAAGCGCTCTATGAGAGAGCACGGAACTCGGGTTCCTTCGCTAAAGGAATGCAACTGTACGACTGTGTTCAGGACTGGTTTTCACCAGCTTATAGGAGCCAGGATGTCACAATTGAGGGCGTGTACAAGTCTGTTCCTGAAGTCAGGGAGTCTGACAGCAGAATCGGTGAGCTGTTGTCAAAGTTGTCACAGGGAATCTCCGAGCTTGTGGAAACATTGCCTCCTGAAATGAGAGAAGAGGCGCGTGCAAAAATCACGAAAGAGGAAGCGCTGCCGCGGCAGGTAAGAGGGAACACAAGGCCTTACGGCAGGAATGATATCGGCCCGAAAAGCCGGAACTGAAGCATGAATTTGTGATGGAAAATGAACGGACTTTTCAAGAAGCACGGAAAAACTGCACCGGAAGCAGAACCCCAGTTTGGGTTAGAGTCTTTGGAAGTCGCCCTTTCTGTTGGCGATGCATTCCAAACGAAAATCAAGGAAGTCATGGAGCTTCAAGGGTGGAGGCAAGTTACACAACAAAGCGGTCATTATGCCATTCCGCCTGATGCTATAGCCGAAATTGAGAAACACGGGGCACCGCTTTACACGGTTCAAGGCACATGGTCGGATTTCAGGAAGGAGTACCGCAGAGGGCCATTAGCTGCCTCTCGGGGAGCATGGCTGTTCTTAGGCAGGGCAGCGATTGGAAGCAATGCCATTTACTACCAAATGAATGCGCTTCCCTTTTGGCAATATTCTGCGTGCTCTATCACCCTTGAGTTTGGCCGCAGAAATAACAAGTACGCTTTCGATAGATATCGCTGGCACTTATTTGATTTTAGCAGCAATGGAGAAATAAATTTGCCTGACGATGCCCAAAAAATAACTTTGGGAGAATACGCCGAATATAGGGTGAAATCATTGATAATTGGACAGGCGGGCTTGGTATCGGATCCGAAATCTGTGCAAACAAATATTGAACCTGGCAGGGCGTACGTGGTTGTTTCAGGGCAGAAATGAAAAATCCCAACCGCGGCAAGCTGCGGGGTATGAAACCAATTTGGGCAATCGTCGCGGGGAATTCTTTATAAATCAAAAGCCATTCCCCACAGGGCATGGACTATTCTTACACGACAACAAAGACGAATCTCGGGTTGCAAACGACAGTGAGCTGTGAGCGGGAATCCTATTCCCAGGTAGTGCTCCCCAATATGGGCACAATCAGGACGCTCAGTCCGGGCAGGCAGTCCGGGGTTGCCGTCCTCAACCATCGGGCTTTTGGCGACAATGTGCGAAGCTACGACTATTTCAGCAGTATTTCAAGGCGCCTTGAGGAGCTGGCAGGCACAGCTGTCCCGCACACGACTGCGGATTTTGAGGATTACATGAGCGAAGGGCTTTCACTGCCACTTCCAGAATTATCGGCTGATTTGAGGATAAATCTTGATGATGTAATGATACTTTCAAGGAATGAGCAGGTCTTTCGGCAGGTAAGCCGGCATTTGGAGAGCGCGAGCAGCAGGTGGGGTTTTGCAACAGACGCTGTTTTTGCCGTTGCGCTTGCCGCGGTCCTGGAAAGGCCTGTTACGGTTGGGATATACGGTGCAATGCTGGCTGTTATGGACCTGGCGATTGGCGCCGCTTTGGGCAGCTGGAAATACGCGCCGACCCACGCGTTGGGCTATTTATCGGCAAGAAAGCTCCACAAAGATGAGATGCTCAACAATCCTAATTCATTAATTGAGGCGTACACCGGGAAGGTTGGCCAGCTTGAGACGCTCAGGAAATCGGTCGGAAATGCCGCAGAGATAGAGCGGCTTCAGGGGGAGGTTGCAATACATTTCCAGATGCTGAAGGAGCTTTTCACGTCTGCCAGCAGCCAAAAAGGGCTTGTGATATCAATCCGTGACGGGCCAGGAACTGAAACCGCCATGGGCAGGTTTGAGAAGATTCTTCTTGAAAACCCGGGGAAAGCGGGCAATTATGGCAAGGGCACAGAAAGTTGAGCGGGTAATATGCCCTTTGCTATTAGTCAAGGACAGCTTTTTGCTCATTTATCTCCGTCCTTGACTATAACTTTAAATAGAAGCGGTTGTTCACTTTTTCCGGGATTGGGGGCTGGATGCTGCTTAAGCGGTCAAACGAAACAAAGGGTGGTTGAAAATGGAACAGGAGAATCCTCAGTTTAACGTGGAGGTCCAGAACGGCGTTGACTTCTTTGCCGACCAGGTGAGCGTGAGCCACAACCCGCTTCGCTTCGTCATTGATTTCACGAGGACTGCCCCGCGGATTGACGGCTCTGCAACCTCGCAACCCAGGCTTGTAATGAGCCACAACGTGGTCCTTGTGGACCCTTACCTTGCCGTTGAGTTCATCAACGTCCTCAAGGATAACATTGCTAAGTACGAGAAGCGGTATGGCAAGATAAACAGGCCTGCTTCCCTGAGGAAGATTGACGAGGAGTCAAAGCGTTCCGGGAAGGGCGAGCAAAGGCAGGAATACTTTGGATAGGGGGGATGTGAAAATGTCGCAGCAAATACAGCCAATATTTATCCTGCCGGAAGGCAGCCAGAGGATAACGGGCAAAACCGCCCAGAGGGCCAACATAATGGCGGCCAAGGCCGTTTCAGAGACCGTGAGGACAACGCTTGGCCCGAAGGGCATGGACAAGATGNNGTTGAGGTTGCCAAGACACAGGAAGATGAGATTGGCGACGGGACTACGACTGCGGTAGTAATCGCAGGGGAGCTCCTGAAGAAGGCGGAGGACCTGCTGGACCAGGATGTCCACCCAACGCTGATAGTTAGGGGATACAGGATGGCTGCCGAGAAGGCGCTTGAGATACTTAACAGGATTGCAGAGCCAATCACGCAGAATGATGCCGCAATGCTTGAAATGATTGCCACGACTGCAATGACAGGAAAGGGCGC
>DUGG01000080.1 GCA_013331515.1 Candidatus Woesearchaeota archaeon | reverse complement strand
GGCTGCTGCCGAAGACTGGTGACCCTGTCTCAGCTGGTTTTCTGCCTGTTCCAGCTGGTCCTTGAGCCATACTGTTGGATTAACAACCTCTGAAGGCAGGAATGGAATCCGGCTCGACAGGGATTCCCTTAGCTTCCATTTCTCGTTTTCTGGTAGCGTCTCGTCAAGCTTTTTGTAGAACGTCAGGGCTGTCTTGTATCTATCCCTTTCGTGCAGGGCGTCCTTGTACCTCAGGCCGTAGAATAGCGAGCTGCCTCTTGCCTGAGCCACCTGGTTTTCAAGCTGTATGCGGTAGAAAAGCTTTTCAGGTATTGCGTCTGCAAGGCGCTTTTCCTTTTCTTGTGCTGTAAGCGTTGCGTCGTTTCTTATTGCTTCCTTCAGCTCATCCGCCCTGCGCGCTATGTCTTCCCACTTGACAGGCTGTGTCCTGAACTTCGGGACGCCGGTTTCCTTGTCGTATTCTATCTCTGGCTGCCGCTCAAACAGCAGCGTGGGCTCCCTTGTGGTCTTTGGTATCTTCTGGCCCTGCACACCCTCCCAGTAATGCTCGGGGTCATCCTTGTGAGGCTTGTATACCGGCTCTTAGAAGACCTCGTTCTTCCTCACAGGTATCATTTGCCCGCTTCTCTCGTCAACCAGGTAGCGTATTCCCCTCGTGTCTTCCTCCTCGTATGCCTTGAATTTTTCATTTCCAAAGCTGTCAAGTATTGGCCTTGGGAACTCGTTTGCGTGGACGACTATTGCCCCGCCCCTGCTCACGTCGGCTGCGAAGTCAACTGCCCGCTCTATCTCATGCAGGGCCTGCTCCCTTACATGCTCATCAAAATTGTTCTGGCCGAAGCCAGCCAGGCTGCCTGCTGCTGTTGTTGCGTGGGTGGTGATTTGGACCTTGTTTATCTTGGCAAGCTCGCGTATGTCTATCCTTTCTTCCTTGCCATACATTTCCGGGGTAGTGTTTCCTCCCTGAAAGGAGCCCTTGCCCCTGCCGAAGAATCCCAGTTCCACCTTGCTTGCGCCCTGGAATATCCTGGCCTTGACCTGCTGGAGCTGGTCCTGGCCTGGGTGGGCCGAGACGCCTATGTCCTTCAGGCTTACCCCTATTTCAGGGATTTGCTCCGGCGCGTAGCTGCCTGTCGGCTTTTCCTGCCCTTCCTGCAATGGCAGGTAATACCCCCGGTCCATTGCAGTGTAGTATGCGCTGTTGAATGTCATTTAGGCTGGTCCTCCGCCCTTTCTCTCGTAAGTCCTTGACTGCTCCTTCCTTTCTGTTTCCTCGCGTTTTTTCATCTCATATCCACCGGTTACCTGCTGGTGCGTGCTGAAATATTTCTGCTGCGGGTTTCCCGCCTCTGCTCCTGTGACCGCCTTGTCCCTGTAGAAGTCCGTGATTCTTTCCTCAATCGGGCTTCCATCCTGGCTCATCCCTGCGGATGTTACTGTTTGCTGCGAGCGTGAGAGGTAATCCCCGAACGCCGACCTTTGGCTTTCCGTTCCAAGGGCGTATTCGGGCTTCTGGAATCGCTGTGGTTGCTGCCTCTCAGTGATTTTGGGCGCTTCTTCTGCCGCGACCTCTTCGAGGCGTTTCTGTGGGAGTGATAGCTGCGGTTCTGCTTCCGATGGCAGCAGGTGGTGGACTGAAACCATCTGCTTCTCCTCTGTTGTTGCCAGCGTGGAGAGGTCTGTCACCCTTGCCTGCGGGATGGGTATCTTCTTTTTTTCCTCTGCCTCGGCTATTTCCTCGGCTGTCTTTTTTATAAGCTCTTCCGCCTGCTCTATCTCGCGCTTTCTCTCTTCTTCCAACTCCCTGAGCTTTTCTATGCGTTCCTGGGGATTGAGCTTCTTCAGCTCATCAACTGTTGCCATTACCTCATGTTGCTGCTTGTGACCAATAAAAACCTTCCGCTACCATGTGAGCATGCCGTGGAGCTTCTTATAGTTCTTGTAAGTCTGGTATATTGCCCTCCTCAATTCCTCTCTTGACGACTNNCGACTCTATCTGCTGCAGGAGTTGGATGTCGTTTCTTCCGCCGGTAAGCTTCTGCTTGAGGTCGGGCTTTCCCGGCTTCCTTATCCCAGTGAACGAGCCCATAAGCTCTTTGATTCCCCCAAACACTCCAATGAACGGCTCAAATGGGTTTTGGGATGGGCTCGGCGGCTCTTTCTTCTCTTCCTTGTCCTCTGAAAACTTCTCGTCCGCTTCCTTGAGGTATTTCTTAAGCTCATCCCCAAGCGCCTCCATCGAGTCATTTATGCTCTTGTCAATGGTTGTCATGAGCTCAAGGTCCTCTTCTTCTTTCATGCGCTTGTAGTTGGTTATCTGCTCGTCGCTCCAGACATATCCCCGGAGTGTCATGTCAAACTTTCCGGTGTGGCCTGGGCCTCTCTGGTAGCCCTCGCCGACGTAAACCATGGAAGGGGCGGTCCTGTAGTAGATGTTTACCAGCACGCAGGGATGGAACTTCCTGTCGCCCCTGTGTTTGTATGACAGCACCTCTATTTCCATGAGCGAGCCCTCGAACGCGGTTATCAGGTCGCGGGCCTTCTCTCCTTTAAGCAGCTTGTCCGCCATATGGAGGCGCGCTATGTTCCTCAGGTATGGCCTTACCCAGCCCATGTAAAGCTTTATGGTGTCGTAGTGCTGCCGCAGGTATTTAACTGTGAATTTCTTCCTTGAGTCAAGTTCCTTGTATGTCCTCATTTTCCACATGTAATACTGTGTGAGCTTTCGCTTCACCACTTCCTTCACCTTCTCGTTGAATCCTTCCATTTTGTTCAATTTGTTGTCAACTTCCTCGACGACCTTGGTGACAAACGCCTCGTATTCCTCTGGCTTGACCTTGTCCGCCCCCCTGTCGTTTACCCTTATCCTGAAGAACAGGTCCGGCAGCACGGAAAAGCCGACTGTCTGCGCCAGGCCGTAGACTGACGCCGCATTTTTTGTGCCGCCTTCCACCTGGTCCACCCAGACGCCCTTCAGCGTTATTTCAGAGCCGGCTGTCTCTTCATCGGTTGGCGACTCCTTCCTGTTGAACGTGTGGGTGTAGTAGCCCTTGCGCTCGTCAATGACCCTAAGCTCCCTCACTATCTGGAAGAGCGCCTTGAGCATCTCGCTTATGCCCCTCAGGTATTGGGACACCTTATCCTGCTGCGCTCCGAGGCGCTGTTCAGAGACGCCGAAGAATGATGACTGCTCGGAAGCTGCGTGGATATCTGTTAACTTGTCAAACTTGTTGAAGCTCCAGCCCATTTCAAGCTCGTCGAGGGTCCAGTAGTATGCCTCCTCAAGGTATGCGTGCACGGCTTCAACCACTATTCTGTAGCGGTAGTCCGGGCTTGGGTAACCGGTTTTTTCCTTGACGCCGCTGACAAGCTCAGCTTCCTCTTCGTTGGCGTTGCCATCCGGCTTTTTGAAATCGTACTTTTTGAGCAGCTCAGGGCTTGCCATTGCACTCCTCTTTTGGTTTATGCGCTGATATCCGCAGTGTAGTAAAAGATACACTGATATATGATACACTGATATATAAATGTTTTATCAACAAATGATTATTTGGTAAATCGCCTGAGGGCCTCAGGCACTTTTTCAAGCAGGTCGCTTGCAATAAATCCATACCCGTATTTTCGCAAAAGCGCGTCTGCCGCCTTCCCATTCGCATAAAGCGCAGCTTTCGCCGCGGCAAGCGGCTCGTTNNTCCGGCCACCAGCCCGGCTAGGACATCTCCGGTTCCGCCGACAGTCATTCCGGGGTTGCCGCCTTTTGCGTACGCTATTCCATCCCTTGAGATGATGGCGTTGACCCTTCCTGCTTTTTTGTCAATATAGCCTTTCAGGAGAACAATGTTGCTGCCAATGGTTCTTTGCAGCTGCCGGAATCCGCCATTGCAGTTGCTGTTCATCATCAGCGCAGCGTATTCTCCAAGGTGCGGAGTGAGGATTGAGTCCTGCACGTCCTGTATCCTTATTGCGGAAATAGCGTCGGCATCAATGACTTTTGGCCCTTTTATTTCCCTGCACGCCTCGGCTGCAAACTTTAATGTTTTTGCATTTTTCNNAGTGTCACGTCAAACTTTTTACTAATCTTTACCGCTTCATTAATCGCTGCAACCGTAAAAAAATTCCCCTCAAACTTCTTCGTAATCAAATCAGGCGAGAGGCAGTTTATCACCCATGCCACTCTTCCTGGAGCCGCGATGGTAACCAAGTCGGCACCGGCCCTGAACGCTGCCATCCCGGCCAGGTATGCCGCCCCTACGTAATCAATTGAACCGCCTATGACGAGGACTCTCCCGTTGTCTCCCTTGCGGCTGTCTTTCTTTCGCGGTTTCAGCTTGATGTCTGCCGTAGCAAGGCATTTCATCTGTTTAGACTTCGGTTTTTGCGGTTATTAACCTTTTGGTATTGTAAAGCCCGGATAACCCAACAGATGAACCTTCTAATCGCAAGCATCTGTATTCTCGTTACCAGAAACGTAAAGGACTTCAGGAACATACCTGGCTTGGTGGTTAACAGCTGGTAAAGCTGCCAAGGCAAACCCGGCCATGCTGCGAAACATTTAAAAACAGCGTTTGCAAAAAGGAAAATAATGCTTGCAAGGGGTGTTTGAAGGATGTTTGCTGCAATGAAGACTCTGCTTGGCAAAAAGGGATTTATTGGAGGGGGCATGGGAATGGGCGGCCCCAGGAAGCCGATAAGCCTGCTTATGGGCCTGGTATTCCTGGCGTTTGGCGCGATTCCCGTCCTGAACGGCATGAAAGTGATTGGCTTCTCCATCCCTCCGTTTCCTAACGTTATTCTGCACGCGTTGAGCATTGCAGGAGCTGTCTTCCTGCTTTGGGATGCAATCTCCGAGAACATGGCCATGATGGGCTTCCCTCAGATGGTAAGGACTGCGACTTTCGTGGTGGCGCTTGTGCTGCTGGCTGTCGGCCTTGTTCCCATACTTCATGGCATGGGCGTGATTGGCTTCAACCTGCCCTCTCTGGCTGCAATCATAGTTAACGTGCTTTACGTCATAACAGGCGGGCTTCTTGTCTATGGCGGAACTCAGGGCATGTAGCTTATTGAAAAAATGACGGTGCTGCATTAATGGCGTTTGGCTGGCTTGACAAGAAAACTTTCGTGCTGCTGCTCCTGTTTTCCCTTGTCGCTGCCCAGGCTGTTGCGGCGCAGAACATTGCCGATACGCTCAGCAACATACCCGTGCTTAATGGTATTGACGGGGCGCGGCTTGAGCAGCTGTATGATGATTTCTGGTGGCTTTGGGACCTGATTGTCTATTCCAGCATCCTCGGGATAGGGTTGAAGGCTGGCGCCATGAAATCCGGCGCGTTTGGAGAGGGCGGCGGCAAAAATCTTGCCATGATCCTGGCAATTGTCCTGGGCGTTGCCGCAGTCATCTCTGAGAATGCTATCGGGTTCAATCTCAAGGCGTTTGGCCCCCTTGCGCTCACCATTGCCCTGTTCATGCTTGGCCTCTACCTCTGGCAGATGGTAGGCAACATGGGGCTTGGCAAGAATTCCAGGATAGTTTTCTCGCTGTTATTCATTGCCATTTACAGCCTGACGAGCAAGCACCTGGAAGGGCTGAGAAACGCTATAGGCTACATGAACCTGATACCTTCTGTCCTGGACATCCTGTTTGCCGTTTTCATTGTCCTCCTCGCGATTGACGTATTCTCCCTCATCAAGGGGCTTTTTGGCAAGGGAGGCGGAGGAGGCCCCTCAGGGTGGTTTTCGGGCTTTGGCGACAGCCAGGAAAGGAAGAAAGAGGAAGCTGCCGAAACCNNACCGGCGAGAAAGCCCAGGAGACCAATGAGGAGAAGGAAGAGAAGAAGATTAGCGCATTGATTGACAGGGTTAGCGGTATTGAAAAAAGGAACTACAAGGATACTGACCGGATTACCAAGGATGTGGATGAGCTCATAAAGCTGCTGGAAAGCAACAAGAGGGACCAAAAGGTGGTGGAGGCAATCCAGGACAAGCTGAGGGATATTTCACTTTCCGAAGCTGATGTCAAGCAGATAACTGTGACGCTTAAAACCACAGTTGATGAGCTGGAAAAGTTTCAAAAAGCCGAGGTCAAGAATGCGACAGATGCCGTTAACCTCGCCAGGACCCTTGCACAAACGGAGTTAAAAGTAGAGCTTCACGTTGCAACTCTTTCCAACGCAGATACAACAAAGCTGACGTTGATGCAAACCAAGCTTGAAACTGACATAAATGCCCGGGCGATCCAGCAGTGGGCATTCACGCGAAAGAGCCTTGAGGCGCACATACTGAAAATTGAGCAGCTTGAAAAGGGGCTTCCGGACTTATTCAACCAGGCGGCAGAGTATCTCAGGATGCCGGGACGAATCCAGTCCGCCATTTCCGAGCTCAAGGGCGCGAAGGTCATGCTCAAGCAGATAAGGGACGCCATTGCCTACCTTGAGCATGCTGACATAGGCACCCTGAAAAAGTACATAAGGAGTGAATTGAAGGAGCTTCAGGAAGCCAGGAGGGTGGCTGACATGCTCAAGAGCGACTTCAGGAAACCGTAGCGCCTGCTGGTGAATTTCAGAATGGTAATGCCTTGGAAGGATATTCTTC
>DUGG01000072.1 GCA_013331515.1 Candidatus Woesearchaeota archaeon | reverse complement strand
CAGCAGCTGCAGGTCTGTTATTGCCCCCCTCAGGTCTCCGGCGGACCGGTTGACAAGGGTTTCAATGGCCCCGTCCTCGACCTTTATTTTTTCGCTTGCTGCTATCCCTGTGAGCGCTTGCTTTAAAGCAGATGCTGGCAACGGCCTGAATTCTATGTTTAGGGAAATCTTCCTCAGCCTGGAGAACTTCTTGTCAGACGGGTCGTTTGCCGTCATCACTACAGGGAAGGCTGAATGCTCTATGATTTCCTCGACCGCCTTTGCCCCTCCCCTGTCCTGCTGTCCTGAGATTCCGTCAAGCTCATCAATAAGAATGATTTTGCCCCTGCCGAATAAGCTCATCTGCCTACTGGCACTACCAGCCGTAGCGGTTATTCCGTCGGCATTCCTGAAGTCGGATGCGTTGGTTTCAAGAACCTCCATGCCAAGCTCGGCGGCAACAGCATAAATCGAAGAAGTTTTGCCGCAGCCGACCGGACCGCAAAGCAATGCAGCTTTTTTCTTTGCCCTCTTGCGGTCAAAATCTCTCACAAACCGCATAAGGGATTCCACGGCCTCAGGCTGGCCAGCAATGTCCCTGGGAGACTTAGGCTGGTGCTTTCTTGTCCACGGAATTGAATCATTCTTGTCGGCCACTTTAAATCCACGGTTGCCAGCAGCCCTTGCTGTTTATATTGTTTTTTGTGGGTATGCAAAGTTTTATTATCTGGAATAATACAAGCACAAGGGTGACAGCAACAGCAGGAAGTCCGAAACTAGAAAAAGCAACCTTCGCGGCAGGATGCTTCTGGAGGGTAGAAAAGGCATGCGGGAAGATTAAAGGAGTTGTGTCAACGCAGGTTGGCTACACTGGCGACCGCATGGAAAACTCCACTTACGATGACGTGTGCACGAACACGATAGGCCATGCAGAGGCAGTTGAAGTGAGCTATAGTCAAGGACAGAAATGAATGAGCAAAAAGCTGTCATTGACTAATAGCAAAGGGCATATTGCACGCTCAACTTTTTTGTGCCCGTTGCTATATATGCGACGGAGCTTACTATTGGCATGCAATTATTAAGCTCCGTCGCTATAATGAAGCTGGTGTGCGAACCCGCTGGTGAGAACACCAGCGAAATGCACGCATTACAACGACTTGCTGACGGCATTCTGGGCCAGCCATGACCCAACGCAAAGGGACAGGCGGGGCCCGGATGTCGGGGCACAATACCACTCTGCAATCTTCTGCCACAACGAAGCACAAAGGAAGGCAGCCAGGAAGTCAAAAAAAAACAGCAGCAGGAAAAAACCAATGGCGAAATTGCCACTGGAATAGTCACTGCAACCAGATTCTACAGCGCAGAGGAATACCACCAGCAGTATTTCCAGAAGCACGGGCTTGGCGTATGCCACATTTAGCTATATGGCTGCCCGTCAACAAATACTTTCCCGTTGCCGTTTTCCAGAATCCTGCCGCCAACCTTCGTGTTGTAAAGGTAAATTTTCGCCTCGTCGTGAACAATGACATCCTGCCGTATCTCTGAGTCATAATACGCCTGTATGACGTTCTCCCTCGCTATCGCGATGTCAACCTTGCTGTCCCTGACTATGACCTTTGAGTCCCTTCCGCTGTTCTGCAGATCCGCGAGGTCAGAGTCGGCCAACTCAATGGTTGCGCCGTTCCACGCCTGAGGATACCAGCTTGTTACTTCGGTATTAAGCAGCCTTAGCTCGTTCGTGTCAAACCGGAGTGAATAGTCCTCGTATTTTTTTGCCTTCAATCCAGAAACCCTGACGGTTGGAGATGGAAGCTGCCAGTCAGCTCCTGCATTCATGCCAATCGTGATGCTTGTGTCAACAAAAGTCAAATCCGTGTGCTTATCCAGGGTGGTCCCCCAGTGGTAGAAACTGGAATCCTTGGCGTCAATGCTCATGCTGTCGCGCTCGTTGTTGCCTATTTCCAGCCTGAATTCGCTGACGTGGCCTTTTGGCAGCGCGAACCTACCTTTGACATTGGCAAGGACAAGCTCGAAGAACATGCTGCTCTTATCCCTGACAGCCACTGTCACGTTGTTGTTGAGGGTCAGTCCGATTGTGCTGTTGGTTATGACAAACCTGGCGTTTTCTGATGCACCGTGCCATGGGGTGCAGCAGTCATTGCCCCTGACATTCCTCATTGAAACAGTCACGTTGCCATTGTAGTCAAAATTGAACCATTCTGCGTTGCCTCCGGTGCGGAGCCGCACGTTATCCATATCAAGGATGGCATTTCCCATGAAGTAAGCCCTGAACTGCTGGTTATAGTCCTGGATGAACACGATTTCAGAATTAACTACGGTTAATCTGCCCGTGCCATTGACTATCAGGTTGCCGTATAAACTAAACCTCGACCTGTTAATTACAAATTCCCCGTCTGCAATGATTAAATCCCCATTCAGGCTGATCTCGGTCAGCTTTGGCTCTTCTTTTTTGGCCGGTTCTTTTTGCTGCTGCTTAATTTCAACATCCTGCTCTGGCGGCTGCGGCTCTGCTATCGGTCGCAGCGGGGGGTTTGGAGGTAGGTTCCCATAATTTGATTGCTGCTGATGGGCGCACCCTGCAAGAAGCAAGGCGAGAATGACAAAAGGCAGCAGGCGCATAAACTAAATCCTAACTTGCGCCTTTTAAAACATTTGCTGCCTTGCGAAAAATTCCTTGATGGCCTGCTCATAGAGTGTTGTTGCCCTCGGGGCCAGGTCCTTTGGGAAGCATCTGTAATATCGGGCCGAGGCGTAGCGCTCGTCAACGAAAAGGATAACTCCGCGGTCTGTCTCTGTGCGTATGCACCTGCCGGCAGACTGGAGGGCCTTGGTGAACGCGGGAAAGACATAGCCGTAATCCCAACCCCTGCCAAACATTGAATCATAGTAGCGGATAAGCTCGCGGGTGTGAAGGTTAGGCTGGCCAAGGGGCAGGCCTACAATCACAACACCGTTCAGCAAAGTGCCAGGAAGGTCAATGCCTTCGCTGAAGCTGCCGCCAATGACTGCCAGCAGGACTGCTCCATTAAAGTAAACGCTTCGGAACTGGTGCAGCAGCCCCTGCTTTTCCTCCTTTGAAAGGTTCGGGTGCTCTTTGATGACTTCCTTGCCTAGCTTTGGATGAAGCTGCTTATGAACCTCCTCCATCACGGCATAGCTTGGGAAGAAAAGAATGACGTTGCCCGGGATTGAGTCAGAAGCCCTTGCGCACACGTCAGCCAGCTTTGCAAACTGGTCTGATGTTCTTTCGCTGAACTTGGTGGTTGCTGAAGTGACAATCAAGGCAAGCCTGTTCTCCTTTGGCATTGGGTTGTGGTATTCCTTCAATGCAGTATCTTCAGGAAAGCCAAGGATGTCGCGGAACATGGCTGTCGGTGTCAAGGTTCCGGACATCAGGATAACAGAATGCGCCTGCCTGATGATTGAAGCAGTCTCAATGGAAGGGTCAAGGCACTGGAGTGAAAGGCTGACAGCCCTGCCTTTCTGGGAGTTCTCGCTTGTGAGAATGCGCGCGTAGCCTTCCTCTTCAGTTTCCCACGCCTCAAGAAACCCGGCAACACTGCCAATGAAGCTTTGCTGCTCCGACTCCCTTATTGATTCTGAAACAACTGCCATTTTTTCAAGTATTTTCTGGTAATCACCTAGCTTTTCAAGCAGATGCTGCCGCGGGATAATCTTTTCGCCAGGCGCGTTGCCGAGGTTAATCAGCGCCGCCCGCAAGTCAGACAAAAACTGCCCGATTTCAGCTTCCTCCGCTTTCTCCGACTCCTTCAGCGCGCGCTCAACAACAGCAAGGGAAATCCTGTCGGTAAGCATCTCCCTCATCCTGTCTGGGAGGTTGTGCGCCTCGTCCACTATGATTATGGCATCCTCAACGCTCTTGCCGGATTTTCTCAAAAACCCTTCACTTACCTGGGGGTTGAAGAGAGAGTAGTAATCAGCAATTATCAGGGAAGCGTCCTTGGAAGCTGATATGGCAGCCTCGTAAGGGCAGACACCGTGCTTTTTCGCAACTTCAACAGCTTCTTCGGTGTGCAATGGCTCGGCAGCTATCGTTGCAATGACAATTTTTGAGTCAGGGGTAAGCATGCTACCCTTCCTGAAATTGGAATAGAACTTGCAGCTGTCGCTTTCAACAAGGGAGCGGCAATAGTCATGGAACTGCCTGTTGAACAATCCGGAAACGTCATCCCTGGCGCACATGTGCCTTTTCCCGACAACGTCCGTAACTGAGAAGCTTGCCTTGTGCTTTTGTTTAATCAACCTCGCAGTCTCAACTGCAATGGCATGCTGGGTGTGCCTTGATGTGAGGAAAAAAACAGTCTTCTTGCTCTTCAAGGCGTATTCCAACGCCGGGGCCAGGGCCGCCGCAGTCTTGCCCAGCCCGGTCGGCGCGTGGGCGATGAGGCATTTCCCATTGTTGACAGCAGCGTAAACATCCTTAATCAGTTCGTCCTGCTCGGGACGAATCTTGTCATAGGGAAATAAGGAAACCATGAGAGCAGCCAGAAAGCGAACGGTTTAAAAGGGTTTGCTGTCAAGCCCAGGGCAAGCTCATACAGGGATATGAAATAGGGGGTTGCGACCC
>DUGG01000085.1 GCA_013331515.1 Candidatus Woesearchaeota archaeon | reverse complement strand
AACACGGGCTAGTTGACTTTACCCCAAACAGCAACCTTTAAAAACACCCTCAAAGTTGCGCTGCCGCATGGATGAAAAGGTTGTTGACAAGATTGTAAACCTGAGCCGCGACCCGGAACACATCAGGAACATCTGCACTTCTGCGCACATAGACCACGGCAAGACCACTTTTTCGGACTCCCTGATTGCCGGAGCAGGCATGATGTCCTACGAGACCGCCGGGAGGCAGCTCGTGCTTGACTTCAAGCCGGACGAGCAGGCCCGCGGCATAACCATAGACGCTGCAAACGTATCCATGGTCCACAACCTTGAAGGGGACGACTACCTGATAAACCTCATAGACACCCCAGGACACGTTGACTTCGGGGGGGACGTAACAAGGGCAATGAGGGCCATTGACGGCACCATCCTGCTGGTTGACTCTGTCGAAAGCGTCATGCCGCAAACAGAAACAGTCCTCAGGCAGGCATTGCGCGAGAGGGTCAAGCCATGCCTTTTCATCAACAAGGTTGACAGACTCATCAGGGAGCTTAAGCTGACGCCTGAGCAGATGCAGGAAAGGTTCCTGAAGATAATAACGCAGGTCAACAGGCTCATCGGCCAGCTTGCCGAGCCCGAATACAAGGAAAAATGGCAGATAGACGTCAACAAGGGAAGCGTTTCATTCGGCTCAGCATACCACAAGTGGGCATTATCGGTCCCGTACATGAAGGCGACAGGCCTGTCATTCAAGGATGTCATTGACACTTATGCAGACTCCCCAGGACAGGACGAGAGGATAAAAGAGCTTGCCAAAAAGGCGCCCCTCCACAGCGTGGTGCTGAACATGTCAATCCACAACCACCCTAACCCGAAGGAAGCCCAGGCGTACAGGATTCCGAAACTCTGGCATGGGGATGTTGAAAGCGAGGCGGGAAAGTCGCTCATCAGCTGCAACCCAAGCGGCCCGGTCATTTTTGTCTGCACTAAGATAGTCATAGACAAAAACGCTGGAGAGGTAGCCGTGGGCAGGCTCTTCTCAGGAACAGTCAGGCAGGGCCAGGACCTCTTCCTCATCGGAGGGAAGAAGCAGGTCAGGGCCCAGCAGGTCTTCGTTTCCAACGGCCCAAAGCGGGAGCAGGTAGAGGACATGGCTGCCGGGAACGTCATCGGCCTCGTGGGATTGAGGGGCGTCTTCTCAGGCGAGACTGCAAGCTCCGAACCAGATACAGAGCCGTTTGAGGCAATCAAGCACATATTTGAGCCTGTAATCACCAAAGCGATTGAGGCGAAAAAGGCAAGCGACCTGCCAAAGCTGGTCGAGGTGCTCAAGCAGGTGAGCAAGGAAGACCCCACGCTGGTCGTTGAGATAAATGAGGAAACAGGCGAGAACCTCATAAGCGGAATGGGGGAATTGCACCTTGAGGTCATAGAAAACAGGATTTACACCGAGAAAGGCGTTGAGGTAAAAACCTCACAGCCCATAGTGGTATACAGGGAGACGGTCACTAAACCGTCACAGGAGTTTGAGGGAAAGAGCCCAAACAAGCACAACAAGTTCTATATGAAAGTTGAACCCATCCCGGAAGCTTACTCGCAGCTCATCAAAAATGGGGAGCTTCCGTCAACCCTGAGGCTGAAAAAGAAGGAAGAAGACATCTGGCACAAGCTTGAGGCAGCCGGGATGGAAAGCAAGTCAACAAGGAAAATCAAGGCCATATTCAACGGCAACATCATACTCGACATCACAAGAGGGCAGGTCTACGGCGGCGAGGTAATGGAAATGGTGCTGGACGCCTTCGAGGATGTCATGAAATTCGGCCCCATAGCCAGGGAACCGTGCGTCAACCTGATAGCATACCTGACGGACATGAAGCTACACGAGGACGCCATACACCGGGGACCTGCACAGGTGCTCCCCGCAGTCAGGGAAGCCATAAGAGGGGCGATGCTCAACGCCACCCCGCAACTCTTTGAACCACTCCAGGTGCTTCAGATAGACGCACCAGTGACATACATGGGTGCAATATCAAAGCTGACGCAGAACCGGAGAGGGCAGCTCCTCGAGATGACCCAGGAAGGGGAAATGATAAGCGTAAAGGCAAAGCTACCAGTGGCAGAGACATTCGGACTGACCTCAGACCTGCGCTCGGCAACCGAGGGCAGGGGCAGTTTCTACGTGGTTGACCAGCTGTTCGAAAAGCTGCCATTTGAGCTCCAGGAGAAGGTCGCCCAAAAGATTCGCGAGAGAAAAGGCCTCAAGCTTGTTGAAGGGGTTGCCATGCCAACGCGGGGAGAGGAGTAGCCGCCCCGTGGGAAGATTTATAAACGGCCCTGATTTTCGGGCTTCTCAGAAACGCTAAAAAAAATGACAGAAATAAGGATGTTCGGAAAGTGGCCGGTTGAAGGCATAACCGTGAAGGATGCCGGCCTTGCAAGTTACATCACAATCAAGCAGGTGCTCGTTCCAAGAACAGGAGCAAGATACGCCAAGCAGAGATTCTACAAGTCAAAGGCCACCATAGTTGAGCGGCTGATGAAAAAGATAATGGTGCCCGGGCACAGGGGCAAGAAGCACACTATCACATCATACCACATCACAGGCAAGGCAGCGCAGGCGTACGGCATCGTGGAAAACGTCCTGGGCATGATAGAGCAGAAAACAAAGCAGAACCCAGTCAAGGTGCTCGTTGATGCCGTTGAAAACGCAGCCCCAAGAGAGGAGATTGTCAGCATTGAGTATGGCGGTGCGCGCTATCCCAAGGCCGTTGACTGCTCCCCACAGAGAAGGGTTGACGTCGCGCTAAGATACTTCGTCCAGGGCGCAATGGCCAAGGCGTTCAACAACAAGAAAACATTCACGGAAACGCTCTCCGAAGAGATAACAAACGCCTACAACCGGAGCCCCACCAGCCAGGCAATAAGCAAGAAGCTGGAACTGGAAAGGCAAGCAGAAGCAAGCAGGTAACGAAAATCCGCTCATCGCTATCCCGGGAGTAAACACGAAATGGCCAATCCGCAGTTCCTTCCTGAGTTCCAAAACAACCACCTGATGGGAAATCCCTGGATTCACCGAATTTAAAATCTTTCTGAAAATAGCAGCTATATGAACGCCATGACACCCTTCTCCTTTGCCTTTATGCCGTAAAGGAAAATCCTGTTCCACAACAGGCCCCGCTTCTTGACTACCCTCACCGCAAAGCCGGCTTCCCTGAACGTCTTCTCAATGGCGGCTTCGCCTGAAAGCCACTCAACGTTGGGCAGGACGTGAAAGAAATCCACGTAGTCCGTAAAAACAACCCTGCCCCCAGCCGGAAGCACGGCCCACATCTCCTTCAGGACCTTTTTTATGTCGTGGACGTAGCCAAGCATGCCTGCGCTTACCACCGCGTCAGCGTAGCCGACTTCCGGGTAAACCCTCCTGAACATCTCCGGGTCGTGCAGCAGGGTAGCCGAGCCCATGGGGGCACCGGCCCCCCACTTGAGGTCGTCAATCCTCTTGCTGGTAATCTTGAGGTTGTTCCTTGAAAAGTGCACAGCATAAACCCTGCCCTTGATGCCAACAGAGCGCACAAGGTCTATTGTCAGGGTCCCAACCCCGCAGCCGAACTCAAGCAGGGTTTTCCCCTTAAGCTCGCCAAGAAAGGCAAACATCTCCCGCTTCATCCCACTGGTGAAAGTGAAGCGCTCCGTAAGGAGGGTAAGGTAGGCAAGCAGGTCACTGACCTCGGTAATCATCTTCGGGTCATAATAAAGCTCCACCAGCAGGTAAAGCGGCAGCCCTATGGCAATCAGGTAAAAGCTCAGCTCAAGAAGCCGCAGGGAGCCATCAACGCTAAACGCCCACGAAACCACTGAAAGCATCAGAAGCGCGCTCACGGCCACTACACCTGCGGTTGGAAAAGGAACCCTGAAAGGGCGCTCAATGTTAGCATGCTTACGTCTCAGCAAGGGGACCGTGGAAAGTATCACAACGTACATCACGGCGCCAACCGGAATCATCATACCAAGCAGGGTCTCGTAATTCGCAAACCCAAGCAGGAGCAGCATGACCAACACAACGGTCTGGAAAAGCACGGCAATGTGGGGCGTGCGAAACCTGGAATGGGTGGCTGAAAACTGGCCAGGGAAAAGCCGGTCCCTTGCAAGGGCGAGGACAAGGCGCGGCAGCGCGACCACACCGCTGGCAGCCGAACCAACAAGGGCCAAAAAAGCGCCGAGGCTCACGGCAAACGCAAAACTTGGCGTGAAAAGTATGTCCGCGGCGTATATGAACGGCTGCGGCAGGGAAGAGAGCTGCTGCCATCCAAGCACGCCGATAAGCGAAGCCAGCAGGAAAAAGCCCACGATTGCAATGGTTATTGTGCCGTGCATGAGCGCCCTTGGAATTGTCCTCCTCGGATTCTTCGTTTCCTCAGCAAGGTAAGTTGCGCTCTCCCAGCCGAAATACGATTCGGCCATGAAAAATGACGTCACCATGACCGTAGATACCGGATGACTGAAGAAAGGCATAAAATTTGCAAAGCTGACGCTTGAAAACCCCTTGGCAACCAGAGCTGCCGGAGCGGCAACCATAATGACAGCAAACCCCACCAGCATTACAGAACTCGCCCCGCCACCCAAATAGGCAACCGCATTCAGGACCACTATAACCCCAACGCTCAGGAGGAACTGCTGGAAAGCCGGAATGTGCGGGAACAGAAAGCCAACAGCCCCAACCACCATGACAACAACCGACAGGCTGCCGAACAGCCACGCAGTCCAGCCGACCATGAAAGAGAAGAACCGGCCGTACGCCTGCTTGGCAAACTCATAAGAACCGCCAGCCCTCGGGAAAGCGGCAACAAGCTCACCAAAGCACGCAGCAATGTAGACTGCAGCGGCGGAAACAACCAGCCATGAAAGCAGCATCAGATTGCCGGAATGTCGGGCTCCAATCCCCGCGCCAAGAAAAAGCGTGGTGCCTGCAATGGAGCCAATAGCAAGCGAAAGCACCGCCAGATAGCCAAAACCGTTCTTTTCCTGAGACATGTTTTCAATTGCCTTTTCGTTGTTCAATCATATTCCGTTCTTCTCGCTCCACAATAAATCGTCTGGAGTGAACCCTTATTTTTAGACACTATGTAAGCGAATTTTTAAAACCTCCGCTTCCAGCTCATCCGGTGGCTGGTAGCCAATGCTTGAGTGTAATCTTTTAGCGTTGTAGACATCTTCAATAAACTGCTTGATGTTGCGATAAGCCTCTTCAAAGTCCTGATATTCGCGCAAGTAAACTTCCTCAACCTTTAGCGTCTTGAAAAAGCTCTCAGCAAAGGCATTCTCTCGTGGGTTGCCGGTCTGCGTCATGCTAATCCTAATGCCTGCAGCTTGCAGGCGATTGACGTATGCGTGCGAAGCATACTGAACGCCCCGGTCAGAGTGGTGGATCAGTCCGTTCATGCCAAGCGCTTGGCGCTTGGTAATTGCCATATCCAGGGCATCTTCGCACAGGCTCGTATCAATACGTCTGCTCAATGCCCAGCCTACACATTTTCTGCTGAAACGGTCAATAATAGCGGCAAGATACGCCCACCATACTGCAAGAAGAATGTAGGTAATATCTGCAACCCAGAACTGATTTAGCCCTGTTATGGCCAGGTTGCTTGTCAGATTGGGGTAGAGTGGCTCGCTATGGTTGCTGTTTGTTGTCTGTGGTTTGAAGCTTTTACGCTTGCAAACAATGTGTTCTTCTCTCATTAGCTTCAGCACGCGTTTGTGGTTGATGAGCTTGCCTTGCCTCTTCAACGCTGCCGTGATCCGGCGATAGCCATAGCCTGGAAATTCCAGTGCGATTTGATGGATTGAACTAATCAAATCCGAACTTGTGGGCTGCTCACGATTCTTCCACGCGTAGTAAGAGCTTCGTTTAATGTCAAGAACTGCACAGGTAGAACTGATGGGAAGAGTGCTGTCTTGAATCATTTTGTACCTCTTTTCACGCGCTGATCTTCGGCTTGTCTTTCCTGGAGTAAACTTAAAGTTTTTTTAAGAACTCATTCTCTACATGGAGCGCACCGATGATGCGTTCAAGCTGAGCAATTTTTGCTTCAGGCTTCCAGAGGTTACCATGACCTTTGAATGCTTCTTGCGGGTTCTGTTCATAATTGCTGCGCCAACTGCTCACGGTTGAGGGATGCAAGGAATGTTCTCTGCATACTTCCGTGAGAGTCTTGCCTTCTAGCTCCAATACAATGCTTCTTTTGAAATCTGCTGTAAATTGGCGTTTCATGAGTGTATCCCCTCCATATTTGGTTTCAAAGACAAATTACGTTATCTACTTGTCTATTTTTAGGGGTTCACTCCAATCGTTATGTCTCATTAAGACAGAAATCGGGAAACAACAATAAAATTGAAAGATTCCACGAAACATTCAGGCAAAGAGATAAAGTAATGCGAGGATTCAAAGGAAATCAAAAGCAATATGCAGAGAACTTTCAAACTTACTACAACTTTGTACGAAAGCATTCAAAGATTGGAATGACTCCTGCACAAAAAGCAAAGATAGACCAAAAAGCAGATTGGAAAGAACTTCTAACTAAAGCATGCAAAGTCCAGTGCCAGAAAGTCAAACGAGGTTAGTGTAAATCACTAGACTCATGTCAAGTCTATAGGCTGATTTACGTTTGAAAATAGGTCGGACTTGTCAAGCAAATTCTCAAAAAACAAGCAGTGGACAGATTTTTTCTTAGAAATTCTAACAATGGACTTTTAATACTGGACAAATTTGATTTCAGCCACCTACTTTTTTTGTAGACTGGACTTTGAAACATCTTATCGTCGAAGAGTGTCACTCTCAAATGTTATGTCCATTGCACCAACTCTCATTTTTCCACTACAGGCTTCACTACAGGCTCCAAACCAATTATGCCACTAATTAAAAATGAAATCTTGAAAAATAGGTTTAGCTGACTAAAACCTCAAATCTTGCCTGTTGGTTTGCCTGTCGGTCTCACTTTGGTTCTAGTCATTGATTTGATTTCAGAGGGTTCGTAAGAGGGCTCGCTTCAATTTGATAGTTGTTTATAGTGACCCGTCTACTTGCTTTTTTTGAAATTTATTTTATCCCGTCCAGTCTTCATTTCAGAGACTGGGCTTGAGACTAGGCTTCGAATAAGAGTTGCAATTACAGGCTTCAAAAAGAAGAATTTTTGGACTGTTAGACTTTGAGAAAAAGTTGTTTTTGTCGGTTTGAGCCCTCCATACCAGAACACCCGCCGCTTAACAGTCAGATATAACATCTACAGGTTGAACAATACGAAACGACACAAATGTTTATATAGCACCTTGTGCTTAACCATTTCCATGAATGCCTTAACCATAGCTGCAATTGCCGCCAGCGTTGTCATCCTGCTAATCATTTTCATTTATAACGGCTTGATTAGGAACAGAAACCAGGTAAAAAACGCGTTTTCCCAGATTGATGTCCAGCTAAAGAGAAGAAACGACCTTATTCCGAATCTCATCGAAACCGTGAAGGGCTACCTCAAACACGAGCAGTCTGTGCTTGAGAACATCACCAAGGCCCGTTCAGCGGTCCTTGCTGCCGAGACGGTAGGCGCGAAGTCGAAAGCGTCCAATATGCTTTCGGAAACGCTGAAATCACTCTTTGCAGTCTCGGAAAACTACCCTAAACTGCAGGCAAACCAGAACTTTTTGCAATTGCAGGAGGAATTGACAGGAACCGAGAGCAAGATTGCATACGCAAGGCAGCATTACAACGACATGGTCACAGCGTACGACAACAGCCTGGAAACCTTCCCAAATAACGCGTTTGCGAAGATGTTTGGCTTCAAAAAGGAAGAGTTGTTCGAGGCAGCCGAAGCCGAGCGCAAAAATGTCAAGGTACAGTTTTAGTTCTTTCTTGCGTTCAAGGTGAGCAATGATGAGGCAGATGTTCAATGAAGTTGCGAGCAACAAGCTGAAGTCAGTGCTATTGATATGCGTGTTCATCCTGGTCATTGGCGCGCTTGGCGCCGCCATAGGAATTGCCTACGGCAATGCCTATTTTGGCTTGGCCATCTCGGTAATTTTTTCACTGTCCTACTCGCTAATTATGTTTTTTTCCGGCGATCGGATGCTGCTTGGCATCTCCAGCGCCAAGCCGGTCACGAAACAGGAGCACCCGTACCTTTACCACACCCTGGAAGGGCTGGCCATTGCTGGCGACATTCCGGTGCCTAAGGCATATGTCATTGATGACACGGCCATGAATGCTTTTGCTACAGGACGCGACCCGAAGCACGCATCCATCACTGTCACTACCGGCCTCCTCAAGGCGCTAAATCGCCACGAACTCGAAGGCGTTGTTGCCCACGAAATGTCGCATGTGAAGAATTATGATATCCGCTTTATGATGATGACGGCTGTGCTGGTCGGCGTTGTTGTCCTGCTGGGCGATTTCCTCCTTCGAACATTCGTGTGGGGAGGGAGCAGGCACAAGAGCAACAATTCCCGCTCAAGCGGCCAGCTTCAGGTCATCCTTATTGTTGCAGGCATTGCACTCGCCATTCTGGCGCCGCTTATAGGCGAGCTTATCAAACTTGCGATTAGCAGGCGCCGCGAATTCACTGCAGATGCCAGCGCTGCAGTGCTGACGCGCTACCCGCCAGGCCTTGCAGCAGCGTTAAAGAAAATCGCCAATGACCCTGACCCACTGATTGACCATGCAAACCGCTCTACAGCTCACTTGTTCATCTCTACGCCATTCCGCGAGAAGCGCGGTTTTGTCATGGGCCTGTTCTCAACTCACCCCCCGATAGAGGAACGCATCAAGCGACTGGAAGAGATGTGATTGCTGAACCGTGATTATAGCAGATTGCAAAAATAAC
>DUGG01000100.1 GCA_013331515.1 Candidatus Woesearchaeota archaeon | reverse complement strand
GCTTGAGCGCACAAGGGAGATAGGTGTAATGAAGGCGGTTGGCGCAAGGAACAGGGATGTAATGCTGCTGTTCCTCATAGAATCAGGCCTTTACGGCCTTGCAGGCGGGCTGGTGGGGATAGCATTTGGCCTCGGAATGGGAAAACTTGTGGAGTTCGCAGCCACCAACTATCTCGGCTCAGAACTCCTCAAGGCATCAACAAGTCCCTACCTCATACTGGGGGCGCTCGCATTCTCGTTCCTGCTGGGATGCATTTCGGGGGTAGCCCCTGCAAGGCAGGCGGCACGGCTGAACCCTGTGCAGGCGCTGAGGTACGAGTAAAAACTTATAAAGAAACCGCCTGTTGCGATCCGACATGAAGCCAAAAAAAGACCTCACCAAAGGCAGCGTGAAAAAGCACATCATCATTCTGGCAGCGCCAATGCTGGTTGCCATGTTCATGCACAACCTCTTCACCCTGGTTGACACATTCTTTGTTGGAAAGCTGGGGCCTGAAGCGATAGCTGCCGTCTCAGCATCCTTCCCGATATTTTTCATCATCATGTCGCTGATGATAGGCCTCGGCATAGGGGTCAATTCTTCAGTAGCCAGAAGCATAGGAGCAAAAAACCTGGAGAAGGTCAACATGATAGCAGAAAACGGGCTGCTGATTGCCGCAGTGCTGTCATTGATTGTAACTGTAGCCGGATTTTTCACAATAAAGCCCCTGATAAGTTTCATGGGCGTGGCTCCCGACGTAGCAGCGTTCATGAACGACTATCTTTCGGTAATCTATCTTGGCTGCGCAGCATTCTTCTTCGGTAATGTTGCGAATGCAATGCTTCAGGGCGAAGGCGACGCCAAGACGCCAATGAAGGCCCTGGTGTTGGCCAACGCGGCAAACATCATCCTTGACCCGGCGCTAATCTTTGGCCTCGGGCCCATCCCGGCACTGGGAGTGAAAGGCGCGGCAATCGCAACAATAATCTCGCAGACTGTCGGCATGATTTACTCCTACAAGCACTTGTTCAGCGGCAAAGCCCTCGTGAAGCTGGCATTCAGGAAGTTGACATATTCACCGGCCATAGTCCGGGGCATAATGGTTGTGGGCATACCAACCGCAGCAGCACAAGGGACTGTTGCAGTCGGCGTGTTGTTCCTGAACCGGCTTGTGGCATCATTCGGAAGCAGCACGCTCGCCGGCTTCGGCATAGCAGGAAGGGTGGAAATGCTGGCAATCCTGCCAGCCCTTGCAATCGGAATGGCGGCCCTCTCAACCATAGGCCAGAACATCGGAGCAAGGCGATACGACCGGGCCAGGATAGCTTCCCTTTTTGCAACAGCCGCAGCGTTCACGTTTATGGCAGCGACAGGCATGATTATCATGTTCACAGCACAATACTGGCTTTCAGTGTTCACTTCAAGCAAGGAAGTCATAGCATATGGAATGCAATACTTCGGCATTGCGGCATGGGCTTATGGATTCATGGGCATGCGGTTCATAGCCGTCAGCTCATTTCAGGGCATAGGCAAGGCTCTTCCCGTCCTGGCAATAACAGCGTCAACCTTCGGGCTCACGATTGCGGCAGCATACGACCTTGCGTTTGGAATCGGCCTTGGAACACGAGGCATCTGGCTGGGAATCGCCCTTGCCCAAGTTGCCGTAGGGATAGCGGCACAGCTATGGTTCCAAAGAATGCTGAAACACGCTGAAAAAATCCACCTAGAAAAAGGCCAAACCCCAATGGTTGTGCCAGAGATTTAGCGCTGCCCCGGCTTGGATTTTTCAGACTCCAGCTCGCCAATCTTTTGCCTGAGCTGTTCAATCGTCTTGGAATTGTCCTGATGTAGCAAGGTGCTGCCGCACTCAGGGCACTTAAAGCTGATATCAGCAGCCCTGTCAAATTCCAGCCGGACACACAAGCCCGAGCAGATGTAAAACAACCCATGGTTTACCTCTTCCTTGTGAAGGCGCTCCTTAAGCTGCTGGAGCTTGTGCTTTTTGGTTGCAACCGCCAGGTGGCCGAAGCCAGGGTCATTCAGTGTCCAGTAGCTGATATACCAGCCCTTCTGTCTGTCCTTCTTCCTGTAATAGGAAACAAGGTTGTTCGTCTGCATGGCATAAAGCATTTTCCTTACAGAATTAACTTCAGCCCTTATGCTTTCAGCTATCTTGAATTCTGAAATGTTCCTCTTGCCCTTCAGGTATTGCACAACAGGTATAGCTTCCTCCCCGATTACCTCTGCCACGGTCTGCAAGCTACCGTTCCTCCCGGCCGCAGCCATCAAGGTAGCTTTCTGCGCCCTTTCTGCCATAGGGCGTTTCGCAACTTGTGCCTTAAGTGCCTGTCTCATTTTTGACAAAAAACTGGACTGCTGCGGCTTGCTCCTAAAGCCACTTACAGCCCCCAAAGAAGCTTCCTGTACTAACTAGTATAAAAACTTTTCGCTTTCTCGTCATTATGTGGTAGTAACTTGCTTTATACAGTTCACTTGCCTTTCCTGGCAGGCGTTTCCGCTTTGCAGTGCGGGCAGCTCGGCATAATAAACTTCAGCACGCCTTTCAGTATGAACAGGGCGGCAAAGAACGCTATCCACTTATCAACGTTTCCAATCCACTTAGGCCACGCATATATGTTCAGGAGGACAAGCGCTCCCAAGGCAACCTTCACGCCGGCACTGCACCTGTTACACATACACCCTCCACCGTTCATGCACATCAAACACCACCTCTTTTGCTTTCTTTCGGGCATCCTTTGGAGACCCCGATGGCTGTTACTGCCTGCCTGAGTATAAAAAGTTTGCTGAACCAAAAAGCCTCCGGGGGGAATTGCACCCCCGGCCTACTGCTATTCCTTCCTTTGGTTGGCCTCTTGCTTGCCTTAAGCGAGTAAAAGACCATACGAAGCAGTCGCACTGGCTGCTGTGCTACGGAGGCAATGAACCTGGCTGCGAAGAAAAGGGGGATATAAAAACATTACTTCAAATGCTGGAGAAGCGACGCCTTGTCCTTGAGCTTGGATTGGCATTCAAAGCAAATGGCACGTTGCTTGCCTTTTGCGTCCTTTACATACGTTCCCTTTATCTTGTCAAGGAATGTCTTTGCGATTGACTTGTCGCAGACTTCGCATTTCATATCTGTGTTTTGAACAATCTTTTTTTTAAAAAGGTTATGCGAAAGCAATAAATACCCTGCCGCTGGGAAGGCGGTTGATGATTAGCGTCTACATCACCTGCAAGGACATGGCTGAGGCAAAGCTCATCGCCACCCACCTCATGGAGAAGCGGCTTATCGCCTGCGCCAACATCTTCCCGGTAACGAGCATGTTCCGGTGGGCTGGCAAGGTGACGAGCGAGCCTGAAGTGGCAATGCTGTGCAAGGCCGTAAAGGAAAACTTTGGTCGCATAAAAGAGGAAACCCGGCAGCTGCACAGCTACGAGATACCCTGCATAGTCGCTTTGCCATGGCACGGCAGCGACGAGGATTACAGGAAGTGGGTGGAAGACGAGGCCAAACCAGTAGGGAGCATTACCCGATAAGGGTGCCGTTGAAGCTGCCCGAAGAAAGAAAGCGCTCAATGTTGCCAAGATCCCTGCCCATAACTGCAACCTTCAGCTTCAGCCGCTCGGCCACCCTCGCCGCAACCGGGTCAAAAGGGGTGTTAAGCCCAGGGCTCCACTTTGAGACGCCTATCAGCTTGCGAAAGTCCTTCCAGCAGGTCTCGTGAAGCGGCTTTGCGTCAGGAAACTTTGAAGGGTCCCGGTCATATACGTAATCGGTGTTTGTTATGTTTATCACTGTCCTGGCGCCGAGATTCCTTGCAAGCACGACAGCAATGTAGTCTGTTGAGCGCCCCGGCTTCCATCCGGATGCAATCACAACCTTCTCAGGGTCCTCAAGCATGATTTTTTCGTTCGGGTTCTTGATTATCCTTGGATAAGCCACCTCGCGGAAAATCGTGCGGAGCAGATGGGCGTTAAGCCGGGTTGCGTGAATCCCGAGCCAGTCAAGATCCTCGGGGACTGCGTTGACTACATCCCTGGCGGCATTCTGGTACTCCCTGGCTGTCTTCCCACCGCCGCATATCACAGCGAACCGGTAGCCGTCATGCACGAATTTCAGGATGAGCCGCCTGAACTGCTTCAGGAAATCAACGTCAATCCTGGAGGGCGCCATAACAGACCCGCCCAAAGAAATGATTATGGTTTCAACATCTTTTTTCATGGAAGCTCAAAACCGTGACTCCGAGACGGCAGGTTATAAAGGTTTTGATTGGGCCGCTCTGAGGACGGAAAAGGCGATGATACGGCCTCACGGCAACAATCTTTTTAAATTGCCGCAGCCGCCAGCCATCCCATATCGCGTCGGTGGTCTAACGGCATGACCTAAGCCTTCCAAGTGGCCTTCCTGACGAGCAAAGAAGCCCAACCAAGCCCACAGGTCACGATGAGAGCTTATGGTCCGGGTTCAATTCCCGGCCGACGCATATATTCTTCATTTGAGTACGC
Organism: Candidatus Woesearchaeota archaeon; assembly: GCA_013331515.1. Taxonomy (GTDB): domain Archaea; phylum Nanobdellota; class Nanobdellia; order Woesearchaeales; family UBA10216; genus UBA10216; species UBA10216 sp10216u. The sequence goes on along the minus strand of DUGG01000100.1, from coordinate 8,082 downwards.
TGTCTGACACAGATATATAAGACAGGCCGTGCGGATGGGGTAAGCATGGCAGAAGACGACATTTATGGCTCAGAGCGCAAATATAACAAGCTAAAGGCCAATTTGCCTGATTTGGTCAATCCAGTCAAGAAGGGCAAAAGGAAGTATTTCTGCAAGAATGCAGTCAATCTGACATACTTCAGAAGGCTATTCGCCCGTTTTGAGGCCAAGGATATAAGCTTCATCAGAAGGCTCAGATTAGCCAAATCTTTCGGGTTTGTCTTGCACAATACCAGCAAAGACCTGAAAGAGCTCAACAGAGAGGACATTGACAAGATAGTGGCAAATATGCACCTTGTCTGCAAGAGTCCAAAGAGCAAGTCAGATTTCGTTAAGGACTTGAAGTATATTTGGAAGATTATCCTTCCAGACAACGATGCCGAAGGCCGTGCCGATGAGACTCTTGTTCCTTACGTGGTCAGGCATCTGAGCGCAAAAATGGACAGAAGCAAGGAGAAGTCAAGAGGTGATAAGCTGTCCTTTGAGGAATACGAACAGCTTATGGCCTATTTTTCAAGGGACATAAGGTTTCAGTGCTATTTCTCTCTGGCCGTTGAGGGCATTGCCAGACCTCAAGAAATATTGTTTCGCCGACTGAAAGACGTGGAGCTTCACGACAATTATGCAAAGATACTGATTTCCGACCACGGAAAAGAAGGAACTGGCTTTATGCAATGCATAGACTCGTATCCTTACCTTGTTAAGTTGCTTGAAAGCCACCCTTTCAAAGGAAATCCAGAGGCATTCTTGTTCCTCAACAATGGAAGGAAAAAGCTGAACCAGCAAATGACTCCTATGAATATTAATCAACAGCTTAGGACAGCTTGCAAGGCACTGGGAATCAACAAAAACGTCACTTCCTACAGCCTCAAAAGGAACGGAGTGACCTTCAGGCGGCTGAGTGGCCAATCAGATATGGAAATACAGCACGCTGCCCGCTGGACGTCTACAAGGCAATTGAAAACATACGATATGAGCAACCACGACGAGTCCTTCAAGATTCAGCTAATCAAGAAGGGCATCATCAAAGCTGACAGGCCAGAGCTTCAGCAGTATCAGCCAGAAAACAAAAGATGCTCCTTTTGCAAAACCTTGAACGCTTCCTCCTCGGTAACCTGTTCCAACTGCAAAAGGCCTCTTGATAGGGCAAAGATACTGAACCAGGAGATGCACAGCGAGAAGGCAATTCAAAGCTTGCAGCAACAATTGGCTGAGATACAACAGCAATTGGAATTGAGGAAACCTTACGAAGAAGAGATTGCCCAATTTTTGAAGGTTCCAGAAGTCCAGGAAATGTGTAGGACTGCTTTCAGGTCAAAGATGCAACAGAAGGCGTGACATTGACAGCGCACGGGCAAGGTCGTGGTGGGCAAGCCTCTCAGCGTCAAAAAATCAGTAAACATGTTTTCCGATACAAGTCTAAACAAATTTTCTCAAAATTTTCTCAACCCCAATTCCTTTATTAGTCAGCTTAACCTGCTGCTTTCTGCCGCGCTTCTCAAAAGTTAGAAGTCCAGCATTCTCCATTTTTACCAACAAACTAAGCCCATGCGAATATGTGCAGTGCGCTTTCATGACCAATTTGCTGCAATAATTATCAGAATTTTCGGCACTAACAGCGAGAAATATGGCGACCGGTTTCTCCCTGACCAGTACATCAACCAAACTTCTTTGTTTTGAAACCATATTCGGCGCGTTTATAACTTGTCAGTTTCAATTGTTTCGGTATTGAGGAGCTGCTGCTCATTCACAATCTTTAGTTCCTTCTGTTCAGCTTTTTCTAATAGCAAGTCCCGCATAACCCCATACTTTAACATTGTTTCAACACTTGCAAGGGCCAACCTTAAATTTGCCGCTAGCAAAGGAACATCGGCTACTGTAACTACTAAATCGGCATTTAAGATAACGCCTTTCTGCAGTGCCCTGTCAATCAGTTCCACAATCCCTACATCTGTTCCCATTTTCCTATATTAGTTTCTGTTTTGTTAGTTTATGTTTTCAACAAAGCTGTAAGGGGCAAAAGGCCCTACCAAGTGGTAAGAGAAACCATCATCAGCATACTTTTCCAAGCTTTCCTTGATGAACGTTATTTCATTCTCTCTTACAAGCACTGACACATTTAACAGCAAGTCGCCTTCCCCGTTTATGGCCAGCTTAGACTTATTCACCACCAGGTTATCTGTCACTCCTTTCAAGCGTTCGTAAAAAGCGCTCTTGAACTGGTGCACCTTGGCTCGAAGCAGCTCAGCAGTCTCGCTTTTCAGCTTGCCTTCCAGCAGGTAAGCCACGCCAGCACTCTTTTCCCCAATGCTTCTCTTAATCGCGCTAAGCTCGCCAGTTTCCTCCAACTCACTTACCAACTGCTTCTTCTGGTAATAAATCCTTATTCCGTACTCCTTTTTCCCTTTTACTAATTCCCAAGTTTTTTCCAGCCGCTCTTTGCCTTCCTTCAGCCATTCCTTCAAATTGTCGCTTGCGCTTTTCCCATTTTTACCGACTATTACGGTGCCAAACTTCAGAGGAACCACGCCTCCAAAGCTTCCGATTGCCTCGCTTAACACCTCGTTATGCGCTATTATCTGTTCTTTGACTTTAACAACGTCTGTTGGCAAATCCGGCTTTTCTCCGAACTCGTGAACCACCGCGCTCAGGCTGCCCTCTGTCAGCGTAAAAACCGGATTCCCGTCTATTCCCTGCGGTGCCCAGTCTATGTCATACTCGTTTTTTACTATCCCATACAGGTACAAAGCATCATTTGACATTTTCTTGTTGCAAAGGGCTTATTAGCGTTCCTAGAGCGTCATTGACAATTCCGTCCAGCTCTGCCCTTATTTTGTCAGCAGTTTGCTCCAAGCCGTTTTCTTTCTTAATCTTCTCAATTGCTTCGTCAAGCTTCATAAAAGCGAGCCCCAGCCTGTCTGCTTCTTCATCATTCAGGCTTCCCGATTCTAACCTGTGAATTGCCTGCTTTTGCAGAACATCCTTTAATACTTCAACAATAGCAATAACTAATCCTAAAAGCCCTTCCTTCAAGTTGTCGCTTTCTATTTGTATGCTCATTTTGCCAGCTCAAGCATTAAAACGCCGTTTTTGTACCTGATGTTCGTGACCTTGGAGAATTTGTCAGGCAAATCAATTATCTTCTTCCAGTCTTTTGCCTGCAGCTTTACAGTTTTACCTTTTAGCTCTATTTGGACTTCTTCCTGCGGCGCCTTCGCAGCCAAAATCAGCTTATCATCCCTCATCCCTGTTAGATAGTCCTCTCCTATGAACATTTTCCCGCCTTCTTTTTTGGCTTCCTCAATTATAGGCCTTACCGAAATGTTCGCTTCAAAACCCCAATTCTTTTTATGCCCCTTCCTCAAGTTTTCCTCAATTCGCTCATCGACTTCCTCAAGTTTCTTCTTGAAAAGGTCGGTTTTGGAAAGCTCTTTGACGAGGCCGCCCAGAAGCGGTATTCCTTCTAAAAAGCTTTTAGCAAACCCTTTTCCCCTATCCTTCTCCTTTTTAACCTTGACCATTGCTCACCTGCCGTACTACTTTTCTTTTTTGACCGTTCTTTTTTTAGCTTCCAGCGCCTTCCATTTGTTGCCATAAATCCTCTCTGCTGGCTTCACTATCGAGTATTTTGGCCTTAACGGGACTGTAGAGTGCGTTGCTTCGAACCTGTGAACTGCTTTAGGCCTGAATCCCATTTCTGATTTGCTTGGAAAGCTGCTTGGATTGAGATTAGGCAAGCTCCCTTCTTTTTTAGCCCTCATTAAAGCCTGATTTTTCTCTAGTTTAACCTTATACCGCTGCCTCTGCTGAAGCATATTCCTTCTTGCGTTATCCCTCCACTGCTCCATTTTCTGAATAGTCCTCACTAAGAAATCCTTTCTTCTTTTACCAACCCTGGCGCTTCTTCCAACTGCCGACCTGCCGATTGAATCCGTCATTGTTATCACGCTCTTTTCCAAATTTTTATTTCCTAACCAGCTCTCATCTTTTTCCTTACTTCTTTTTTAATTTTAAAAATCCCCAAAAGTTTGCCTTGAAAAGGAATGGAACTCTAACAAGTGCCCATAAGCTATTTATTGTTCCTAATTCAAGTTTAGCTCTTCCAACTAATGGGTATTTTACTTCTGCTTTCAGCTTCCCATCTTTCAGCTTTGCCTTCGCTTTAATGAACCACATTTTATCCGTTTCTCCAAAGTAGTATCACGTCCTTCCTCATCCTCCATCAGCTGCTTTTCACGTTTTTATAATATAAGTTCCATCAACCTTTACCAGCTCCACTTCCTTCCCTTTCCACTCGCCAATTCTTGCCCTGACGTTGTAGTTCTTTTCTTTGCTGACATATTTTCTTACGACTGCTTGCAGGTCTTTTTGCCTTTTTTCACTTTGCTTTGTTATGCTGTGGCCCAGCGTGCCGTCGGCCTTTAGCCTGCAGTAAAAGTCCTGCTCAAACCGCTTGCCATCCTTCTCCCAGGAGACTACTATGATGTCGGTATCGCTAAATCCAAGGCCCTGCGGCTTATGCTTCTTCCATACCTCGTTTACGCGCAAAATTTTCGCTCCTTTTATCACATTCTTCATTTCGCCAAGCCCTTTGCTTTTTCCAACATTTTTGTGCCGGCTGAGCCCAGCTCTAAGCGTTTCCATCCGCACTTGAAACAGCCTACTTCGGTTTTTGAATAGAGGGCGGTGCCGCACTGAGGGCAAGCGACCTTTCCGTATTCGGATTCAAGAGTTCTCCAGGCTGGCGCTGTCAGGTCTGTTCCGGAAGGAAAGGTCAAGCCGAACTTTGCTGCGGTTTCAAAGCTTGCCAGGGCCGCTCTTAATTTGATGTTTAGAAGCTCTGTTCCGGCAAGGCTTATTGATATGTCAGCGTTGATGACAAGCCCTTTGTCCAGCAGCCTATCAATTAGCTCCGCTAAACCAGTCGGTTCGTAGCTCATCACTTGCCCCATTTTTCTACAGCTCCCTCCAAAAAATCTTTTCAGTAGTTACCTTGTTCTTGATTCCATGCCTTCCGTAATGCTGATGTTAGACAATGTTTCGGTAATTTCCTGCGCCCTTTGCAGTTCGTGCATGAGCAGCTCATGCTTTTCCTTATACGCTGCCTCGTCCAGCTCTCCGAGTTCAAACAGCAGCCTGTTCTCCTTTATTTGGTTGTTAATCTTTTTAAGGTCGTACTTCTCTTTTAAACCGTAATCTCTCATAAGCTCCAACAGCCATATCATGTCAAACGGCTGAAGCGAAAATCCCAGCGTTCTTAAAATGACGTCATCTATTATGAACATTTTCCCCCCTGATGCTTATGTTAACGAATGAGTACGGAGGCCACGGCCCTGTGTAAATAAACTTGAGNNCAGCCTGTCGCTGAAGTTATCAGCTTTTGAATCTTTAACGCACAGGCTCTTTAAGGAGCTAATGATTTCTGCCACCTTGCCGTCGTAATCAGAGCTCAAATCCTTTCTCACCACCTTAACGCCAAGCTCGATTTTCCCACCGATAAGCTCCAAACACTCCTTGAGTGCAGCGTAAGTCTTTTCTAAGACTGTCTTCAGCGTTGCCTCATCCTTGAAAACCGCGCCAAAAGCCATCGGTATTACAGCTGTTTTATTCGCTAGTCTCTTAAGCACCTCAGCATGCTGCATCGCGTCATCTTCGTTCACCAGAGGATTCAGAACAGGGTAGCTGCTTACGACAGCGGCAATATCAGCGTGCTGAACAATCGCGAGCGGCTTCTTCTTCAGCCCGGCAAACCCAAATCTCATCTTATCTTTAAGCGGGGCTATGCCGTAAACGTACAAATACTGGCTATCTTGTGCCTGCTCACTCAACTCCTGTAACCCTCGCATTTTTTCAGTCACCTGCCAAAAGCTGCATTATGAGCGAATTGGCTTCTGCCTGCTTTTTGAGCACTGCTTCAACCTTTTCCTTCTCCTTCACCCTGTAAATCTTGTTTTTCAGCTTGTAATCATAAACAAGCAAACCCTTCTTCCCAAGCTCGTTCAGCGTCGGGTAAAGGGTTCCTGGCGAGACAAAAACCTTGAACTTCTGATAAAGCACCTTTACCAATTCAGAGCCGCACATCGGATTTGTCATCAGCAGAGCGAGTACAACATTGTCCAGCTCCTTTTTCACAACTTTCTCAACAAGTTCAGGGCTAACGTCTTCCATTCCGTTCACAAGCTTCTGGCTGGAAAGCATCCTTACATTGTTGACAGAAAGCACCATTTTGTCATGAGCAGCAACAAGCTTCTCCAAAACTGCCGGGTCAATCCTGTCCAGGTTATAAATGCAGACAACCCTGGAAAGCTTGTTCCACCGCTGCTCCCAACTCATGAAGTTTTCACCGAGCGAATAGCTGTCCACCACAATTTTCTTGCCTCTGCAGTCCTTCAGCTCTTCCGGCTTCCTTACCATGACAGAAAGGCCTTTTTCTTCAAAACGCTTCTCCCACTCGGAAACGTTGCCTGTAACGAACACGTTGCCATTATTTTCGAGCAAGTAAGACACTGCCGTTTCTTCAAAATTCTGGCTGCCGCACAAATGCAGGCAATGCCCCGCCATTCCGAGAACTGCTTCAACCTTCATCCTAGCAAGTCACCCCTTCTCATCTTCTTAATCTGCTTAAAGCCAAGAACATTTCCCGAGGCGTCAAGGCTCAGCTCAAAAACGCTTAACAGGTCAAAACTGTCCGGAACAGCCTTTCTTTCCAGCACCTGAACCTCCATCCTCCAGCCTTTCTCAGTTTTTTCCAGTGAAGAAACAGACTCTGGCTTCTTATTCAAAGCCTCTTCAGCTTTTGGAAGCGCCTTTTTGCTGATTTCCATAAGCTCCATCATCCCTGCTCACCCCATCTAAATATCATCTAACACCTTTATTCTGTGCAAAAAGTCTTCACGGTTTTTCGTTTTTGACGTAATGACATCGCCCAGCAGCGCCTTTACCGATTGCCTGTCGAACCTGCCAGCATTTTTCAGAATCTTAGAGACCATTATGCCAGCTCTCGTGCCAATCTTCTCAGCATCCGGCAGCTTTTCCCTGACTTTCCTCACCAAATCGACAACTGACGAAGCCTCTTTTCTGCCCAAGCCCGCATGGGCCGCAACGATGTCGACTTCGGTTTCCCTATCATAGTAGTCCATGTAAATCCCGACCATTCTGTCAAGCAAAGCATCCTGGGGCCTGTGGATTCCAGCATACTCAACAGGGTTGGACGTAAAAATTGCCCTGAACTCAGGGTGAACCTTCACGTACCTTTCCTGACCAAACTGCGTAGGCAATTCAAGGACGCCCTCGCTGAAAACAGAAAGCAGCACGTTATTCGCTGCCGGCTTTGCCCTGCTGAACTCGTTATAAACCAGCGTGTAGCCATACTTGCAAGCCAGCGTCAAAGGGTTATCAACCCAGTCAGCCTTTAGTATGTCCTTATCCTTGAAAACGTTATGGATGTATTTGTCCCTTATCGTGCTAACCTCGACCTCAGAGTAGCCGCCAATAAGGTCAGTTGTGGTGATGCTCTCATCGCCATTCAGCCACACAACAGGCCTGCCGAACTCCTTAGCGACCTGCAAGGCAATGCTTGTCTTGCCGCACCCGGTCGGACCTATTAAGTGAACAGGATACTTTAGAACGAGCCAGTTCTTAATCTTGTCCTTCAACGCCTTCACAGGCTCAGTCTCAACCCAGCTATCCGGAACAGGAACTAAGTACTCAGTCTCCACTTTTTCCTTTTTCAACTCCTCACCCATAACGCTTAAAGAAGACTTCAGCTTGCTTAGCTGCTTTTCTTTCTTTTCCAGTTCCACCCTCCTTCCCGCAAGCGTTTGATGAATCGTTTTCCCGATGCTTTTTCTATTATGAACCCCAAAATAAACCATTAAACTAACACCCCCTCTTTTTTTATTGCATTGATTACATCCATAATCGTCTTATTAAAATAAGTTCTGTTTCAACTTCTGTTTCGGAATCCGAAAATGGCCGGGATAATGGAAGGCTGACATTTAGCTGCTGAAGACAACTAAAAAACGGCGTTGCGTGGTTATTAGT
>DUGG01000082.1 GCA_013331515.1 Candidatus Woesearchaeota archaeon | reverse complement strand
TAAGGCCTTCCAATGGCATCCCGAGCGTATCACCAATCGCGCATCCTGCAAGCGTTGCAATGTAGCGTTCGTTTGTCATCGCAGCACACCCCGCAGCTTTCCAATGACGTAGTCGTGAATCGTGCCGTTTGATGCCACGACGCCTTCCTTGACAGTCAGGTTGCCAGCATAGTCTACTGGGCTTCCGGAAATGTATGTCATCCGTCCTCCGGCTTCTTCAAGTATTATTTGCGGTGCGCATAAGTCCCAAAGGTTCATCGTTGTTTCTGGAGCGGACAAAAACAAGGTGGCGTTCCCTTTGGCAATTTCTATCGCCTTGAAAGAGCTTGGCATTTGCCGTACCCGTGCCGGGCCAACCAGCTGCAGCAAGGCATCTAATTCAGGGGATTTCCTGAACATGCTGACTAGGACGTCAATGCTGCCTGAAGGTGAAACGTGCAAGGCCCTTTTTCCTGCAGGACTGGCCTGGTATGCTCCTTTTCCAACCGCTGCATACGCCAGCTCCCCTGTGGCTGGGCGGTAAGATACGCCAAGCACAGGCCGGAAATTTTTCATTAAGCCAATCAGGATTCCGAATGTGTCCATGCCAAGGGAATAGCTGATTGTGCTCTCAAGCGGGTCAGTCACCCAACAAAGTTCGTGCTTATTCCTGGTGTCTGGCTGTGGGCTTTCCTCATCCAGCAGCCCGTATGATGGAAAGCATTTTGCCAGTTCGCTTGCCAAGAATTCTGAGAGCGCCTTGTCGGCATTCATGGTGATGCTCCCGTCAGGCTTTATTTCTGTCAATGGGTTTTTGCCGCGGGTGCTGAGCAGCATACTCCCCCCTCTTACCGCCAGGTCGCATGTGACCTTGAGCTCTTTTTCCAGCATCTATACCAGCCTCTCCTCAAGCCTTCCATCCGAAAACAGGAACAGCCCCTTCGCTGTTGAGTTGTCAAAGCTGCAAATAGTCACTTCAATGCCGTCAATGTGGTGGACTTGCCAGCCAAATACCTCGCTGGCTGGCTGCCGGCCTGCAAACGGCGGAAGGCTTTCCAGCGGGAATTCATGTTCACGCCCCTTCAGCTTCCTGATGACTATCCGTTTCACACCAAGCTCTGCGCTTTGGCTTATATAATCGCTGATTTCTCCGGCGTTGTGCGGTGTGACGAGCATTGACAGCTTTACGGGTATGGAAGCGGCCTTCAGGATTGCCTGTATGTCCGGCTGCTTTCTTCTTCCTGTCACCGCGGCGTATGTGCCGGGGTTATACGAAGGGAAGGAGACCGATGCCTTGTCGTAGCTGTTGAACTCGTCAAGCTTTCTGAGGGCAAGGAGCCCATTGGTGTGGAGCGAGAGGCTGGCAGGAAAGGTCAGGCGCTCCCTTACGTAGACAATAAACTCCTTTTCATACCTGTAGAGCTGAGGGTCAACGTTGGTTCCAGTGAACGCGAGGTCTTTTATGCTGTGCCTGTTGACCATCCCAATGAGGGCGTCAATGTTTCGCAGGGGGAAAGTTGCCGTATTGGCCTTGAGACCCTGCAGTTGCGGGGACTTGCCAATGCATTCGTAGCAATCCAGGTTGCACTTGCCGGTAAACAGAATGTTGGCGTAGTCATACATGCGCGTCCCTCGTGTACGTCATGAGATTCCTTTTTGAGCCGGAGGAGTAGAACAGCGGAATCACCCCGTTTATGGCGTCTTTCCCCTCATTTGTCAGCTGAAAGAGCTGGCCTGAGTGCTTCATCAGCCCTTTCCCGACAAGGAAGTCAACCTCGTCCGGAAACTGGTCTTCAAGCCGCACGCCAAACTTCCTTTGGAAGGCGTCCTTGTTTATGTATCCGAAGTAGAATGATACGCTTATCATCTTGGCCATTATTTCCTCTGGCGGCAGGAGATACAGGTCCTGTACGGGGAAATGGCCGCCCAGGACCTGTTTCCTGTATTGCACCATTTGCTTTGACGCGGCACCATCATTGTAGTAGAGCGCGCCGTCCGCGAGTGACTGTGCGGCGAGCCCCATTCCGAGGTATGGCAGGCCGTCAATTACCCTCCGCGTAAGATAAGCGCTTGTGCCGGGGTCGCCGTTGACTTTGCTAAAGGTGTTTTTGCCGAGGTTTGCATCATAACCGCTGGCTGTAAGCAGCCCGAAAGCGGCGGCGTACTGTGCGTTCACCTGGTCCAGCGTCACGAGCCGGGTTTCGTGCTCCAACCTGGTCCCTTTGAGCCTGGTCCTGTAAAGCGTTATGTAATCAGGGCCCAACCGGGCCACGAATTCTGCTGTAGCGAGGAAGCTTTCAACAGTTTGCCGTGGAAGCCCATACATGATATCAATGTTGAACTTATTGAAGCCTGCTTCCCGGATGTTATGCACAGATTGCTGTATTATCCTTGCCGTGTTGTTTGCTCTTCCAACGCTCCTGAGCAGTTGCGGGTTTATTGTCTGGACTCCCATGCTGATCCTTTCTATCCCCAGTGACCGTATGTCCCGCAACTTCTGCAAATCAGCTGCAATTATCGGGGTAGTCTCAATGCTCATTCCAAATGTGCCTGCAAGGGTATACCCGCCCAGCACGGCAGCAACAACGCGCTCCAGGCTTCCCGCAGGCGCCAAAGTTGGCGTCCCGCCTCCAATGTCAAGGCCAACGGCAGTCTTCGAGCTGCCGCCAAAAATTTCCCTGTATTTTGCTATTTCGCTGAGAACAAGCTCAATGTAATCTTCCTTCTGTTCTGCTTCCTCCCCAGACAAGACAGCGTATTCGCAGTACATGCATCTTTTGTCACAAAAAGGAATGTGCACGTACAACCCCAGTTCGTTGACATCCTTCCATGCGCTTTCAACGGCACTGTCAATTGCCGAATTTTTAACCCTGAAATCTTTCCACACCCTTACGCCGTTCAGGGGGTATGCCGTATTTGCATAATGGTGCAACTCAATGCCCCGGTTGAAAACCTGTTCCGGCTCAGGTGTTTGTGCCTGTGACTCCATCTGCTTGCGGCTCATTTTTCATACCTCTCAGCAACCGCCCGCAGCAGGTTGAGACCGCTCATGATGGAATCCCTCCTGAAGCAGATGTCATCGCCAAACATGAACGTCCGGTATCCCATGCGGAGCAGGTTGTCCACATCCCCGATGTCCTGGCAGGACGGCTCAAGGCTCTCGACAAGCGATGGAAATATCCGCGAGGCAACGACAGCGTTTTTATCCTTGCTGATTACCTGCTCCAGCGCGCGCAGCATATGGTGTGGCTTGCTCACCTGCATGTACAAATCACCCCTTGCTGCCATGAGCCTGCCGCCGTGCCACTCGTTCTCGACATAGTTCAATCCGGCGAGTGATTCAATCTTTTCTATCACTGCCGCAGCAGGGTCCAGTCGCTTGATTCCTTCAATATCCGCGCTTCCTTCTACAAAGGAAAGCAGGTAATTATGCAACCCTATTCTGAGTCCGGCTTCCACGTATTGCTTGTCAGTATCAGTTAAGTAGCCTTCAACCTTTAGCGAGGGGTGGGGTATGCTCACTGATTCTCCTGGCCCGACGACCCGCTTTGGCCCTTCAAGCATGATGAGCTTGTTGCCGTTGGCTGCAACGACGGTTGCGCTTTCCCTGCCATCGGAAAAATAAGCCCGGGCGCCTGGGTCAACGCTGATGTTGTGCGTCAGCTCGATTTCAGTGAATGGTGGCACGGCGTATGCCCTGATGCGAAGCTGCCTGCACTTGAGGTCAACCCATAATTCCTTTCCCTGGGTGGCTGCTTCACCAGCAAGTTGTTTTACTGTTTCTTCAAGATTCCTGACCGGCATTACTGTGTTGAAACGTATGCCTGACACAATCGGATGCGCCAGCACCTCGCGAAGGTATGGCGCATACGGCGGCATCGTGACAATCGCGTTCACCACTGTTTTCACCTCCAAGAGTAAAAATGCCAGCGTGTCATGCTGGCGTTCCGCTGTCCCCTGGCGGCAGCAGCTTGCTGAGGGGCACGGTCCTTCCTGGCGGCAGAGCATTGTCAAGCCGCGAGTTGGTTGACCCTTCCTCAGGGATGAAGCGCAGCGAATGGTAGACGCCATCCACAACACCAGGGTCTGTCTGCCTTGAGTTCAGGCTGTCCTTGAAGTCGCCGTAGTGTCCCCACCTCTTTGCTACAATGCCCATTGCTATGTCCACGACGCGGTCATAGCCAGGCAGTGCGATGACGCGCTGCGGCCCGATAGCATCCGCCCAGTGCTTCCTGACCTCTGCCGTGATGCCAGCATCTCCGCTGTTGCCATAGGGTTTGTGCAGGAAGTAAACGTCAAACTTCTGCGTCAGGCCTGCCCAAATTTTTTTGGAATCAACCGCGCCCTGCATCTTGTCTCCGATGTAGTGCTCAACCTGCGCCGGGTCAACCTGCGTGTAGAAATTCTCATCCCCGCAGATGAACAAAAAGGGGGACGTTGCGTTTGGCATTTTCACGCGGTTGATGACAAAATGGCCGAAGAGTTCATAGCTCTCACTCACCTGGCCGCCCCCTCCGCCTTCGGCACAGAGCGCGTTGACGTGCGTTTCCAGGTCAACACCCTTGCCAAAATTGTTTACCTGAAGGGGATAATTGTCGCAGGTCGCATCGCCGATTGCGCCGAAGCTGATTTCCACATCCGGCCGGTACTGGGATAGTGTCTGGTATAACAGCGGCAGCCGGTCAAAAATTTCCAACGGCCAGGTTTCCATTGAACCGGTAACATCTACACCAAAAACAATCGCGTTTTGGCTATCTGTGCTGATTGTCTTGCCTCTCGGGTCAACCAGCTTGCTGTCCGGGCTGGCCCTGCCCGCATAATGCCTGCCGCCTTTCGCTTTTGACGCTGCTGCCATGCTGTCAAGGTATGGCGCCCGTGCCGAGTCATACTTGTACGCGCCCGGCTTCTTCCAATTATTTGTACTTCCTCCCCAACTGTACATATACCTCACCTCCAAAATAGCTCTCGCTATGGTTGCTACTGTTTGGCCGTCAGGCGACGTGCCTCCTGCCGAAGGCATCTTCGCGTATGTCCGACAGCCTTCCGATAATGTTTATCTTATTCCAATTCGGCCGTTGAGTTGGATCGTAAAGGAGAAGGCTTTGCCCAAACTCCGCAAGCGGCTTTGGCGCATCGCCTGGAAAGCGCTTATTCATCACTGCATCCTCGCCGCCAAGCGCGTAGAGCAGGACCAGCCCTGCCCCGTAGATGTCTGTTTCAGGTATGGGCGGCTTGCGGTCAATGATTTCAGGGGCAGCGTATGCCGGCGTTGAGCCAACAGGCCTGGTTGTGCTGGTTGGCTTATACACCGACAATCCCCAGTCAATAAGCTTGATGTCGCGCTTTCGCGGCTCAACAATCACGTTGCCGGGCTTAACGTCAGAGTGGATGATGCCATTAGCATGCGCGTAGTAGAGCGCGCCGAGCAGGCGTTCGGTAATCCACGCAGCATCCTCAGGGTGGAGCCTTCCGTTTTTTGCAACAATGCTTTCAAGCGTCTTGCCGTCGATGTAGCGCATGACAAGCACCGCGTTCGTGCCATCCAACTGGCAGAAGCCCTTTGCACTTGGAATGGAATGGTATTCATCAAGCTTCCACAGGATTTTCGCTTCCTGCCTGAGCAGTTCGACATGCTCAGTTGAGGGTGTGATGTTCTGCTTGAGGCAGGCGAGCTCTTCGAGCGCCTTGTGCCTCGCCTTGAATATCCTCCCGAATCCACCTTCGCTGATTTGTTCAATGATTTCGTACTCGTCCAGGATGGTCATATGCGTTTCCGCCATAGCTGCCGCTATGTCATCAATCCTTTCAATGCTTAAGCGCCGAGTTCCAGCATCATCTGCAGGGACCTTTCCGCCCTTACCCGGACTTGCTCAGGAACAGTTATTTCCGGCTTCCCGTCCCTGAGCGAGTCCCGCAGGTTGTATAAAGTGACTGTCTTCATGTACGGGCACAGGTTGCATGGGCCAACCATATCTATCTCTTCTCCACGTTTGGCGTACTCTGATTTTATTGTGGATGAAAGCCCGCACTCTGTTGCCATTAAAAAGGTCAGGTGCTCTCCTGTTTTTCTTGCCGCTGCCATTTCCTTGGCGATGTACTTTTGCATGTCGTTTGTCCCACCGTGGAAGTCTGCAACTTTGATTATTGACGGGTCGCACTCGTAATGCGCCAGGACCCTAAGCCCAGGCGTTACCTTCCTGAGCTGCCGGACATCCATGCCGGTAAAGGTCTCATGCAGTATGCACGAGCCGTCATAAGTGATTACTTCCTTGCCAGGCATTTCAGCCCTCAGGTTGGCGCCCATGTACTTGTCAGGAATGAATAGAATCTGCCGCTGCGGAAGCTTTCCAATGATTGTTTTTGCATTTGCAGAAGTGACGCAGACATCAGACTCCGCCTTGACGTCCGCCGATGTGTTGACGTAAGTTACGACAGCGGCATCCGGATAAGCTGCGCGCAAGTTCCTCACATCCTCGCCAGTGATGCTGTCTGCAAGCGAGCATCCTGCAGCAAGCGTTGGGAGGATTACTTTCTTGCCCGGGTTGAGTATCTTTGCGGTTTCAGCCATGAATTTCACCCCGGCAAAAACGATGACGGCTGCTTTTGTTCTCATTGCTTCCCTGCTCAGGTCAAGCGAGTCCCCAAGGTAATCGGCAGCCAGCTTCACGTCATCCCTCATGTACCAGTGGCCAAGCACTACGGCGTTCTTCTCGTGCTTGAGCGTGTTTATCTCATTGATAACAGCTACTGCCCCTTCAAGGTCGGGAATTTCATTCCTGCCGAAAACCAGCTGTTCCATTAGCTCTGCCTGCGTCATGACTTTTTGTTCAATTGCCATGGCTCATCCCCCCGCCACCCGGGCTTTTTCAACTTCAGCGCCGCCTTGATAAAGCGTTGCGTCCGAAAGCGATGCAAGCGTTTCCAGCCCGAACTCTTTCCTGAACCGCTGCACAAGACCGCCTTTTTCAAGGTAGTCGCCGACAGCAGCTGGCACAAGTTTTTTCCAATCCTCGCCTTTTGCCATTGCAACCCTGACCATTGTCCCGCTCAGCATCACCCAGTTCTCCACGGGGATTATGTCCGTGCCCCTGATAACTGCATAGTAGGGCCCAAGCAATTGCCTGACATAGTCGTTGCCTGATATGAACGCGTCCAGGTTCCCGAACGCCGCCACAGCTTCACCACCCCATTTTTTGCCATCATTGAATTCACGAATATGCCCGTAATCATTGAGCAGGACGAAGCGGTAGTTGCTGAACCTCTGTGTCAGGTGCCGATCAATCATTTCCCTGGTTTCTTCAGGTGTGAATGGGTTGCGCGCGTTGTACCTGTTGGCACTGCCTATCCCGATTATCACTTCATCAGCATGCTCGCACAGCGCCTCAAGCAGGGTTGCCGAGCCAAGGTGGAGCGGCCTGAACCTGCCCACCACGCCTGCCCTGCTGAACGGCTTTGCCGCAAGCAGGCCATCCCGCAACTCCAGATATTTCGCGAGGATTGCCGCATGGTCAAACGCAAGCGGCATGCAGCCAATGGTTCCCCCGGCAATGAGGCGCTTGATTTCCTCAATTGAGTATACTCTTGCGCCAGCCGCATCGTCGCCTGCAACAAGCTCGCCGTAGCCCCTGCCTGCATATGCGATTGAGATTATGTGGCCGCGAGGGTCGCGGCCAGGGTCGTCAAAGATTGCCATCGGCTGCCTGCCCTTGGCAATGAACGCCAGTCCAGTCTCTTCCATGGCCTCTTTTCGCACGTTTTCCTCAAGCCGAAGCCCGCCCTCTGCAAACCCGCCGGGGATAGCAATGCCGTACGGCGGATTCTTTCTCGTGATGAGAACGATGCCGCCATTATACTCTATAACCGCATCGGTTGTTGGAACGGGGTTGTTGCGCCCGCTACTGTGAACAATTCTTGCGCCACAATTCATGCTGCAATCGCCTCCGCTACCGTGTACCGCTCCATGCGCAGCACCTGCTCCCTGAGCGCAGTGTATCGTCTTGTCGTGAGGTTTGACACAATGCTTTCCCTTCGGTCATAGCCAAATGCTGTAGGGCTCGTTACGATGAGCGGGGGTGCCTGAACGCGCTTGAAAACATTGCCTTGAATCCTGTTCACGACCCATTCAAGGTCATTAACAAACGCTTCCGGATCATTCATGCCCCAGCGCTTAATTAAGGCAGTACTGATGCCGAGGTTTTCTTCCATTGCGCCATCAAGGTACCATTGGATGATGTCTTCAGGTGTCTTAATCATGTATGCCGTCATTGCTTCAACGAGCGCGCAGTGATATCCAAGCTTTATCTGGCTTGTTTGCTTGTCCTTAAGCTCAGGCCCTGATGGTATCTGGTCGTCGCGGAATCGGAAAAGCCCATCAGGGATGAGTTTTTCCGGGATGACCTCACTGCGGAATACCTCCCTGTTGAGGTAGCCTGCAAGCTCAAACACTTCCCGCTTTGTCAAGTCTGCAATTGGCGCTATCGCCCCGTCGACATCCCCGTAGAGGGTTGCGTAGCCCAGCGCAACCTCAGTCTTGTTACCGTTGTTAGTAAAGAGCGCGCCGTATTTTCCAGCAAGGTTTGAAAGTATTGCCGTTCCCCTTATCTTTGCCGCGACGTTCTCTGCGTAGTCGCTTTCGCCAAGCTTCCTGCTGCTGCCGTCAAGGTCAAATTTGTCAATAAGCGCGATATTCGCGTTCACCAAATCATCAATTGGAATCTGCACATAGCCGATGCCAAGGCTGGCAGCAATCTGTGCAGCAGCGTCCTTTGTCTTGTCGCTGTTGAAGCGCGTTGGCATGTTGACTGCAAGCACCTTGTCTGCACCAACCGCCTGGACGAGGAGCGCTGCCACGACAGCGCTGTCAATCCCGCCTGACAGCCCGATAACATACATTGGCTGCTCTGCGGCGCCTGTCATGTTCTTGACATGTCTGATGCCTTCAATAATCGCGTCATACTTCTGGGCGATGCGCGGCTTCTCAACCCGTTCAACAGGCGGCTGCCGGAAATCGGCATCCTCAACGATTAGAAGCTCCGCCTTGTATGGCGCTGCGCTTAGCTTGATTGGCCTTCCTTTCAAGTCATAGGCAGTGGAGCCCCCGTCAAAAGTTATTATGTTCTTGCCGTTGTTATCCGCTCCTGTACGGTTGACGTAGATGAAAGGCACGAAGCTGTCACCTGATTCTTCAGCAAGGAACTTTATCCTCCTATCCCTTGTGCTGTTCTTTCCAAATGTCCATGGTGAGGATGATACATTGACTATCATTTGTGCACCGTTGTTGATGAGAATATTAGTTACGTTCTCTGCTTCGCCATTTCGCCTGTATTCCGCAACCCATAAGTCTTCGCACACCTCAAAGCCTACCGGCACCGTTTGTCCGCCAACCTCAATCAGAAACGGCTGGGCGATTTCTTCAAGCGTCATGCCAAAATCTTTCGCTATGCCCCCAAGCGAAAAAAAATACCGTTCATCGTCAAAGAACCGGTAATCCGGCAGCAAATGCTTTGGCTCAATCCCATCTGGGAGCGCTTTTACCTGCCGGAGCCGCTCAGCAGGCTTGCCGTTCTGGAAAACGTACACCGCATTGTATTTCCTGCTTCGGCCGTCCTTGTTCGGGTGCGGCCCATTGACTCCTGTCCACGCGTTAATCTCCGCTTCAGTGTCCACCATGACGTTGCCGTAAGCTATTGCGATGCCGTTGCTCGCCTTGCGCAGTTCCTCATTGAAACACATGAACTCGCGTAGGAGGTCTTCCCTGTAGAAGATGTCGCCAAGGAGGTACCCCGAAATTGACAGTTCAGGAAAAGCGATGAGGTCTACCCCTTCGCGCTTTGCCTGCTCTATCATTGCCAGCATGGCTTCCAGGTTCTTCCCGGGCTGGTTTGGCACTACCTCCATCTGCGCAAGGGCTACTTTCATATTTTCACCGCAGGTATTGCTCCACTTGTTCTGTTCTGACAAATTTCACTTCCATCAGTTGCCATTCCGGCTTTGGGCTTGGCCGCCCTCCCAACGTCAGGATTGCGTCTTCAACTGCAAATACCTCATATCCCCTTGCGACAAGGCCTCGTATCGTATTGTCAACGCAGATTTCCTCAACCGTTCCCCACACGAATGCCCTTCCCTTCCCGTTTTCCATGTAAGCGTCAAAAACTTTCCCGGCCAATGAATTGCCGTTTTTGTCGAACACGCNNGGCGTCAACGCTGTCCTTTTTCAGGACTATTTCGCGTGTTACCCGAAGTGCTCTCTCGTCTATTGAGACGGCTGCCCTTTCAATCACGTAAGGGCTCTTTGGCTTCGTAGAGCCCACAAAGCCTGCGCCTGCGCTTCCGCGCATGCCGTGAGCGGGGTATGTTGATTCGAAATCAGGCGTTGCCGAGATTTCTTCTGATTCTGGCGTGTGGTCTTCCTGGAGGTAGATGACAGGGTTGCCATATGCTTCAAAAATCCGGTGCAACTCGCGCATTTTCGGCTCCAGGGCTTCTGCTCCTTTTGTGTAAAGCGTTCCTCCTTCATGCATGAAGTCAGCCAAGGTATCTATGTCCACTCCAATGGTCCTCATATTTCCTCCCCTCCGATTGTTTTTTACGCTGCCTTTGCACCCATTCCGTGCTCGCGCAGGATTTGGCGCTGCCAGTCCCTGATACAGCTTGAAACAACTACTTCGTAATGCCCGATGTCCCTGAATCTTGCAAGCTGCTCCTTCCTGTACTGTGAAATCTGGTCGACAGCCGGGAAATCATAGACCTGCCTTCCTGCCCTGATTATCGGCACGAGGAGCCCTTCTGCAGTATCGCCTGGCTCAAGGTATGCGCTGATGTCTTCGCCTTCAAATGCAATGACGTCGCGCCTGTAATAGCCGTCCTGGCCGGTTACCCTGTAAACCTGCTTGATGCCGGGAAGGGTTGCCTTGACGGTATCTTCAGAGAGTTNNAACACCCAGTGCCCGCCCGTTTCCTGGAATGCCGCAAGCTTGTATACCCCGGGCATTGGCTGGGGGGGGTTGACAGCGTAAGTTCCTACAAGGTAACTGTCTATATCAGCCCCTTCCAGTTCCAGCCTTGCTATCTTTGCAGCGGTCAGGTCATCCGAAGCAACCAGCATGTAAGCGGCCCGTGCAAACCCCCTTGCAGCCATCTCCCAGTGAATCCATTTTGCCTGTTCCAGGAGGTTGCCGCTGTCAATCCGGAATGCAAAGCGTTCAAGGTTATTCTCTTTGGCAATTTTTATGGCAGTTTCAAACGCCTCCTTGACATTGTAAGTGTCAAGCAGGAAGCACAC
>DUGG01000040.1 GCA_013331515.1 Candidatus Woesearchaeota archaeon | reverse complement strand
CTCCGCAAAGGGCGAATAAAAGTACAATTCCACACACACCATATCCGTGTGTAACCACGCTTTTGGCGTGCTAATTCATCATTAGCGTGCATCAGACCATCCGCTTGGGGTGTTCTACTTAGCCTGACCGACACGAAAAAACCAGGCTAGGGACACACACCGCATTTCCCAGGGGACTGTTGAAAAACTATTCCTGCTCTCCTCGATAAACTATTAGTGCCTAATAAATTATCTTCTTTTTAAGCCACTATTTATATCAGGAATAGCCATAATATTTATATACAACATAGTGCCTAACTTATTTATGGCATTCATCCGCTCCAAGAAAATCAAAGGGCAGACCTACTACTACATAGTTGAGAACCGGCTAGTGGGAGGAGATGTGAGACAAAAAGTGCTCCTCTATCTTGGGAAGGCTGATTCTCTTCTTGAAAAACTGAAGAAAAGAGGTGGTAGGGGTGCTGGATGAACACGCCGAAGCGCTTCGCCGCCCCGCCTGCCCCGTTCGCGCCTACGCCAGAAGGCTTGCGCCAGATGATGTCTTCCCGGTACTCGAAACCGGCTCTTTGAAGGAGCAGGACGTAATGGGCTGGTATCGGGTACTTGTACTTGTGGCTTATGATGTCGCAGATGTTCACGCAGATGTAGCGCCCGTTCTCAAGTACGCGGTGGCACTCCTTGAAGACAAGCTGCATCTCCTCCAGGTACTCGCTGAAGTCGTCAAGAGAGCCGATGTTCTCCTGCCCGTAGTCCTTCACGTCAAAATAGGGCGGGCTGGTCACGATGAGCTGCACGGAGTCATCGGGCACTTCTGCCATGCGGCGCGAGTCGCCGATTACAACAAGGTGTTTCGGATCCATGCCCATATTGTTTTGGCAGGGGTCTCATTATAGCGACTGCGCTATTGGGCAGTTTTTTGTACAGGATGTTTGTATCTCTCCACAAACATACCTTTTTAAACACTTCTATACATATGCTGACACAAGAGGTGGATAATCATGGCTCCGATAAACAAAGTTGTCCAATTCAAGGTAGCAGAATCTTACGACAAGGGCGGGATGCTCCAGCCTGAAGCCCTTATCAAATACGGCAACAGCAAACGGATACTCAAACTCTCCGAGGCTTACCCCCATTTCGGAAATCAAAAGCTTTACACAGCCAACGAGAAGGAGTTGCAGGAGGCGCGTCCGGTTTCTACCGCAATGATTGGCGGGATGGTAAGGATGAAGCTTGCAGACGCGATAGACAAGGGATTAATCCAGAAAGACGGCAATAAATTCTTCCTCGTGGACACTTCAGATGGGATTACTTGGAGGTTCCAGATAGTAAACAAGTTCCTGACAGCGAAAAACATCAAGAAGTCAGGTCAGCTTTATGTGGTTGAAGAGGGCGTTACCACTATCAAGGACGGGGAAAAGGAATACACCTCTCCTCTTGCAGAACAAAACGACCAGCGCGGTTTCGGCATTCCAACGGATGGCTGGACCACGACAGCGAAGCACCCGAGTCTCTTCGGAAAGGGCATCGAGAACCTTGAAGTATATCTCTCATTCCCAGACAAACAGGTGAAAGTTGGCTCTGTCTTGGCCGGCTACGGCGACATCAGCCTCAACCACCGCAGGGTCGGGCTCTCCGGCAGGTCTTCCTACCTTCCTGGGATGCTCACTTACGCCGACGTGAAAGAATTGCTGAAAAAGCTGGTGCCAGGTGCACAGGACGCACTGGTCAAGCTTACTGGCATAGTGGACAAGACGCTTTTGCAGCCGCTTGAGGAACTGGTAAGCGCGGCAAAGCAATAAAAGCAGCTTAATGCCCAGCCACCCTGCCCCAGGCGCAGGCTTGGAGCCACACGCCCCTTCATAGTGCCGTTTTTTCTTCGGCCATGGATTGCAGCGGCGACAGCTGGTAAGCCGATTGGCCGAACGTTTGAAGCCGCCGTGGAATTTTTGAGTGAAGGGGCTACGGTTTGGCTCTGTCTTGGCCGGCAACAACAACATCAACAACAACCACCGCAAGGTCAGGCTCTCCAACAGGTCTTCAAACCTTCCTGGAATGACTCTTTCCTGCGCCGGGGCTTTTGCTGGTAACATGCAGACTTACAATCACCTCTACGAGCGTCTCTGTGGCTACGATAACCTATTTCTGGCGTTCCTAAAAGCAAAGAAGCGCAAGGCCAAGAAGGCTTACGTTTTGGAGTTTGAGAAGAACCTTGCAAACAACCTCTACGGATTGCAATGGGAGCTTTTGACAAGCACCTATGCTCCGAGGCCCCATACGACCTTCACCGTCCGAGACCCGAAGACAAGGAAAATATCTGCGTCACACTTCCGCGATCGTGTAGTGCACCATGCCGTCTGCAACATCATCGAGTCGATTTTCGAGAAGCGCTTCATCCACGATACATTTGCGAACCGGAGGGGCAAGGGAACATCGGCAGCCCTGAAGCGGTTCAGTTATTTTCTGTGTAAAGTGATAGGTAATGGTAATATGACATTCAGAGAGAGAGAGAGAGAGAGTCAAATATTCACCTCAATCGGGCTTTGTCCTTAAGGCGGACATACGGAAGTATTTCGAAACAGTAGACCATGAAGTGCTGCTTTCTATTCTCAGAAAAAGAATAAAGGACGAGGATTTGATGAGGCTTATCTGCCTCATCCTTGCCAATCACAAGACTTCTACTTCGGGGAAGGGAATGCCACTTGGCAACCTTACCTCGCAATTTTTCGCAAACGTCTACCTTGCCGAGCTTGACAATTTCGTGAAGCACGTGCTGAAGGCAAAATACTATATCAGATACGTGGACGATTTTGTCATCCTGCACAGGAGCAAAGAGCAGCTTGCGGACTGGCAAGTAAAAATAAATCTCTTCCTTTCAGAAAAACTGAAAATAGAATTACATCAAGACAAGACCAAGATAATACCGCTCCGCAATGGTGTTCCCCTTGTCGGATTCCGCATATTCCATATTTGCAGGCTTCTCAAGAAGAGCAATCTGCGCAAGATGCAAAAGAGGCTTTCCGGTTTCAGGGTAAAATTCACAAGAGGCGAGGTTACAAAAGAGCACATCCTTCTGAGCGTTGCAGGATGGGGCGGCTATGCACGGATGGGAAATACGTATAGGCTGCAAATGAAAGTGAGAAAAGAAGCAGAGGAAATTCTTGAAAAATGCAAGCCAGAAAAATCCTAAGGAAATGAGCGGTGCCTGCCGATTTAATTCTAATCAGATCTGAACAGCACTATCTTCCCCTTGACCGGCACGGCATCCAGGTAAACCGTGAATGATTTCGTTTTCGGGTTGAAGTAGGCGACCCCGACCTCCAGCCATCCATTCCCTATCGGTATCTTGGAGACGAAGTCCGGCCCTCTCTTCCTGCCCTCTATCACGAGCACGTTGGAATAATGCGTCATTTTTCCCGCCTCACAAGCACCCGTAGCCCGACGGTTTCCATTCTCAGTTTAGGGCCTGCCTGAGCCGCCATGATGAGCTGCAGGTTCCTCTTGACCGTCCGGCGGTCTATGCCGGTCTTGCAGCTTATCTGGTGCACGCTCATGCCCTCTGGCGGCACCATCTGGAGCAGCCTCAGGATGGGATTGTCCTCGAGCTTCCTTGCCATGCTGATTATACTGCGCAGTCAAGGTTTTTTGCATGACCGCAGTCAACGCAATTCCTAGGAAATTTCTGCTTGGCACA
>DUGG01000035.1 GCA_013331515.1 Candidatus Woesearchaeota archaeon | reverse complement strand
CCGGGATTCCGCCCACGTTTTTGGCAAACTATTTAAACAATTCCCGTTCCTTTTTTCTATTATGGCAAATGAGAAGATGCTTGTCACGGCCGCGCTGCCGTATGCAAACGGCTCGATTCATCTGGGGCATATGGTTGAGTACATCCAGGCTGACATTTTTGTGCGCTTCCTGAAGTTCTCAGGAAAAAACGTCATTTTTGTCTGTGCCGACGATACCCACGGGACCCCGATTGAGATCGCGGCTTCAAAGCAGGGTATTCCTCCTGAGCAGCTTATTGGGAAGTATTACGACGAACACGTGCAGGATTTTGCCTCATTTAACATAAATTTTGATATTTACCACTCAACCAACAGTCCTGAGAACCGTTTTTACAGCGACATTTTCTTCAAAAGTCTGACGGAAAAGGGATTCATCTACCAGCGGCTTGTTGAGCTGACTTACTGTGAAAGTGATAATCGCTACCTTCCGGACAGGTATGTGAGGGGAAAATGCCCAAAGCGCAGTTCCCGTCACAACAGCCAGGAAGCGATAGCTTCAACAGACAAGACTACTCCCAGCGGAGAAGGCGGTGGTTGGGGACGGAGGAGATGCATTCGAAATCGTTACAGGACAGATAGTAAAAGCATTGAAGTGGATTGGCGGAAGATAGAAACCAATTAAAACAGCAGCTCATTCTTTCAAAGTTGATGAAAATAATCTCTGTGGGCGCGGAAGCTGTCGTTTACGCGGATGAAAGGACAATCGTGAAGCAGCGGCAACCAAAAAAATACAGGGTGAAGGAGCTGGATGACAGGCTGCGGCTCCACCGCATGAGAAGGGAAGCTAAAGTGATTGAAGCACTCCGACAGACTGGGATTTCTGTCCCAAAGCTGATCTCGGCAGACGAGAAAACAGCCACGATAGCCATGCAGCTGGTTGAAGGGGAAAAGATACGCGACATGCTTAACAACAGCAATTACCAAGGCCTGTGCAGTGAAATAGGAAAGTCAATTGGAACAATGCACAGCAACAACATAGTGCACGGCGACTTGACCACGTCCAACCTGATTCGTTGCAACCGTGACGGAAAAACCTACTTTGTTGACTTCGGCCTGAGCCTGTTTTCAAGCAAGGATGAAGACAAGGCCGTCGACCTGCACCTGTTCAGGCAGGCCCTAAGCAGCAGCCACAGCAGGATTGCAGAGAAGTGCTTCGCTGCAGCGATAAAGGCATATAAAAAATCCAATAGCTGCTGGAAAGAAGTGCTGAAAAAGCTGGAGAAGGTAGAGGAAAGAGGAAGGAACAAAGGAAAATCAGGTGATCACCCCTAAGCAAGGATTACTTGGCTGCTTCAGGCCGCTTCACGACCATGGGAATAATCCCCTTTGCAAACTCAAGCTTGGCTATCTCAATAGGATTGTATTTCAGCTTCACGATATCGTCTTCGGAGAGCTTGAGAAGGAACGGAGCGCCCATTGATATCTGCAACGCGCGAGCGCCAATCATCCTGGCGACCTCATACTTAGTCAAACCATCCGCCACACGACTTCCCTCAATTCCCTTGCTTTTCTCTGCCATTCTTCTCACCTGGCAAACAGCGCCGCTTATTTAAGCTTATTGGAACCTTGGAGGTAACCGGCCAGCTCTGACGCCTTTAAAGCGGCAAGGTCAACCATCCTTCCGACTTCGTCTATTGAAAGGGAAGCAGAACCTCCCTTTTGCATGGCACAAATCTTTCCATCCCTGGTAAGGGCAACGGTCAACCGTGCATCAAAAATGCTTTCTTCCTCAACAGAAGGGTCAACAAACAGGAAGTCCCCAAGCTTAAACACAGTGACCGAAATTGGTGCCCTTACCAGAGGCAGCCGCTTGTCAGTCAGCTTCTTGTAGTTGACGCTGGTGCCGGTGTACTCAGGAAAGCGTGTATCCTGAAGCGCTGCAACAGCCGCAAGGGCTGCAGCATCAAGAAGATTGCCGTCAGAGTTGATGGTGCATATGTCAATCATAACCGCCCAGACCTTCTCACCCTCCTGGATGCAAAGCTTCTTGGTGTCAAGCGTCTTCGCCTCCCGTATCCCCCTATCAACAACCCTTGCTATCTCAATCGCCTCCTCGCTGGGAGGACCGGCCTCAAAGTCGGGACTGGAAAGCGGAAGAAGCTCAACGTTCACCATCAGATTGCCATCCTTCGGAGTGTCCGGGTAAGGCGACTCAACAGCCAACTTAACACCAGCCATAACCTCAGTGTCACCAATCCTTACCCTTGAAGAGCCTTCAGCGTTCTTAGTGACGCCCAGCTCTACTGAAACGGGCCTAAACACGTCGAGCATCCTGCCGTCGTAACGCCTGCCGTTCCCAAGCCACCTTGACAGGTGCGCCTTCAAAAGCTCATTCATTCAGAATCACCCTTACCGTTCACAGGACCATGCGCCCCGTTATTGCCATTAACCAAGGCGGCTGATGCAAACCTTTCCTTAAGTGCCGCCTTCTGCACATCATAAATGCGGGAACACGCCTGACGACCCAGCTCAAGCGCCTTCTTCAGGCTTTCCTTGTCTATCAACCCGTCCATCTGAAGCAGCGAAAGCTGCCCTGTCCTCGGAATAAAGGCAACAGGCACATCAGCAACATCGCCATTCTCATACGACTCCTCAGCGTAATTGAGGTCAACAACCACCATCTTGTCAACCTTGCCGACAGACACGGCAGCGACAAGGTCCTTCATCGACAGGCCGGCGTCTGCCAGGGCAATTGCCGCTGCGCATATCCCTGCACACCTTGTTCCGGCGTCGGTCTGCGGCAGCTCAACGAAAACGTCAACAACAGCGTTTGGAAAATCCTCAAGGTTCAGGATAGGCAAAAGCGCCGTTTCGGTAACCATTGATATCTCCTTGCTCCTACGTGAGCCGCCCGGCTTAACCCTGTCACCCGCACCGGAAAAGGGCATCATATTATACCTGCAGCGCAGTATGCCACGCTGAGGGTCCTGAAGGAACTTTGGAAACAAATCCCTGGGCCCGTAAACAGCGGCGTACGCAACCGTGTCGCCAATCCTGAACATTGCAGAGCCGTCAGCCCTCTTGATTATTCCCGCCTTGGCAACAATAGGCCGAGTCTCATCAGGTCTCCGGCCGTCAACACGCTTGTCATAACCCATTCAACATCACCATCTCAAACATTCAATGCTGCCTGCAGCTTTTTCGTCTCATCGTCAAGGAACGCCTTTATTCTTTCCGTCAGACCTGAAATGTGGCTCTCGCTTTCAACCTTCCTGATTGCCGCAACGGCCAACGCCTCTTGCGAGGGCTCACCCTGAAGCCACACAATCCCGTTCTGGCCCACAGTAATCCTGCAGCCAGTGGCATCCTTGACCATGCCAACCATGCTGCCCTGCTTCCCAATGATACGGGGCACCTTGTTAGGGGCAACGGTAATAACCCTGCCCTCCGAAAGCTTCCTGAGGCCAGGCCCCTTCATTGTCAGGTCAACCAGGTTCTGGGACGTTACGTTTACTATATTGGTAACGATATAGTCACCAAAAGTGAAATAGCGCGTCAGGTCGGCGCCTCTGGCAATGAATTCAGATGTCGCATCCTTCATTGAGAGCATTGCAGTGTAAGCCGAATTGATGTCAATCCTCCATCCTGAAATAAGCACATCAACAACCTTGCCGACAATCACGTCGCCGCGCTTCGGAAGATACTTGCCGGCAAGTGGGATAAGCTTGACAAGGCGGCCATCAACTGACAAAAGGCCAAGCCGTGAAGCGACAAGCTTCTCACCATCGCGGTAAACGCCTTCGGTCGGCAGGAAATCCATGCCAACCGCCACTTCCTCTCCCGGGACAACAATGCTCTTGTCCGCTACCAGCATCTCACCCACAACATATCACCACGCAAATATTCATTTTGCACCCACCACCTTGCTCTCAGCGTCGCCATGCGTCAGCCTGTTGATTTCCGAAAAAAGGCCCTCCTGCAGCCCTGCCGGAACCTCAACAACCGCCACCAAGCTGCCATCACCCTGCCACATATCCTTTTGCAGGACACCAAACCGCTTCAGGACCGAATGAGCCTGCGAGGCGTACCTGGCAGGGATGTGAAACTCCACCTGCCTGACCTCCAGTTTTATGGACAACACAGGCATGAGCTGCCTCACGATGCCCTGAACCTGTTCCTCTGCACTTTTGTGCTCGTCAATTTTCACCCTTGCCTCTGCCAGTGCGGCATCCACCCTTACAGGGGGATGCGGAAAACCGGTTCTCGGATCAACAGCCAGCCGGTGAATCATGTCAACAATAAACCTGCGCTTATCCTCAACAAGCTTGTTCCTGTAAGCAGATGTCATCTGAATCTCGCCTTTCAGGAGTATCTGCCTGGCAACCTCGGCGGCATCGTTCGTGCCGAAAGCGCTCTTCATCACGTGCTCTGACGCTGCAAGGCCCTTCTTCGCATCAGCGAAGACGCGGTCATAAACAAGCACGGCAGTGATATCGCCAGCAGACCCATTTGACTGCTTAAATGCCATTGCCTGCTCAGGGTGCACTATTACCTCAAAGTTCTCGCCGCCCGCCTTAAGCCGGGCCACGTTGAAATGCGGCTTCTCCCTGCCAAAATGCTCAAGAGTCCATGATGACATTTTTACTGCTTATCGTCCTTCCTTTTTGGAGCAGATTTTTTTATCTCCTCTATATGCCGCTCAATCTCGGCCCTCTTCAACCTGGTAAACTTCTTGCCTGAATGAGTAATGTAAGCGCCGTCAACGCGGTCATAGTTGAAGTCCTTCTCGATAAACCGGTAAAGTGACTTGAGGCCGAGATGTATCGCCTCATCAAGGCTCAAGTCAGCCTTGTACTCCTTCTTGAGCGCCTCCTCAATCTCCGGCTCGCCCTCACCAATCACAGTAGCCCAGTACTGGAAGTATATCCCGGTAGGGTCTGTCTCAAAAAGCTTGGCCCCGGTCTCGTCAATATCACCAATCAGAAGCGAGACGCCGAAAGGCCTCAGCCCCCCGGACTGAGTGCAAAACTGCTTGAGGTTGGAAATGTCCTTGACAATTGACAACACATCAATCGGAACGTCAAATGTCACCCTGTTCTGCTGCGCCCTGAGCTGAGCCCGTTCAACCAGCACTCTTGCATCAGACAAAATCCCGGAAGCAGTAGCGCCAATATGGTCATCAATCTGGAAAATCTTCTCAACCGCCTCAGCAACCACGAGGCCGTCAACAATGCGCTTATCGGTAATCAGAACAACGCCATCCCTGCACACCATACCAATAGCCGTGCTGCCCTGCCTCACAGTCTTTTTGGCATATTCAACCTGCAACAAGCGCCCATCGGGGCTGAACATGGTAATGGCACGGTCATAACCCATAAGCTGATGAGGCATAGGCTGCTGCATTCAAACCACTCCTCTCGTTAAATTGCTACCGCAGGCAACCTCTACAGTTTCCGCAAATGACACGCCACTACCCATTTCCAATGCTACCGGCACAAACGCCGAAACCATCCTTCAAATCCATTTCCGCTGGCACAGCGCCAGTATTTTAGAGAAGCGAGCTCAAAGCCACTCCCATCTCTTCACACAATAAAAGAATGGAAAGGCCATATTTAAAGGTTTCGAAATTGCGCTACTGCTCCTGTGACTCATGCAATCCAAAAGGGAGGTAGCCAACTGCGATGCCGGTAGCAGCTTCAAACTTAGCTCCTAAAGCCCCGAGTTCAGCCCTGACCACTTCCGGAATTGAAGGGATAAGCTCACTAATCGCGGCGCAGGGAAGCTTTAACTCTGCAATCTGCCTGTAAAGATACCGGTCAAATTGGGTGATAAGAGTGGTAGAATGGCTGCGGATTAACGAATCCAGCGAGCCCTCAGGGTAAAAGCACAAAAATTCAGCAATACCCTTCCCGGAGGCGTAAACAGATTTTCTTCTGTTGTCAATCTCATAATGAAAATCGGCCAGCGACTTCCATCCGGGATCAGATTCAAGCGCGCCATCATTGCCACCCGCCTTACGAAAAAAATCAGCAGTCCGACTGGAAAGAAGCTCACGAACCCATCCTTGATAAGGGATGAAACTACAGCCGAATACTGGAGGAAGAGATAAGACCGTGTTGTCACGATAATGACTGTTCACGGTATCAAGCAACTCTTCCAAAACCTGCAGGCATCCTGAAGCATCGAGAATCGGCATAACCTGAAGAATCATGGAACATTATAAAAAATTTCCCATTGTTTTGCAACACAGCTGCCGCCAGTTTCACAACCAAACCGGACGACAATCCCACGGCCGGGGTAACAAACTTTAAAAATAGAAACAAAGCAAAAACAGCTCATGTCACTCAGCGGGATGATAAGCTGCGGAAGCTGCGGAGCAAGAACACAGATGAACCAAATGAGGTACAACCTCACAGGAAGCAGGCTGATATGCCCAGGATGCGTTGAGAAGGAACGAAGTGCCATAAAGCCTGGGACAACCCATTCCATATCGCCAAGGACGGGCACATTCACTCATGAAAGAAGCCAGACATCAGCCGCGCCGGGGCAGGCTGAAAACGAGGAAATGACAGGCTACTACTGCCGAAGCTGCCGCTTCAAGTTCTCAAGGAAGAAAGGGTTTGACGCAACATCCTGCCCGTACTGCGGAAGGCAGACTGTCAGCGAGGCGTACAAGGGCAACGCGCAGGACCTCATAGAGGACTCCGCAAGATCAGAAGACGATTTCTGAAACTGTATTCCAAAAAGAATAATACAACCCACAATTTATTATCAAACAGAAAGAAATTTAAGCCACGGTTAAAAACCATTCACCCCATGGAAGCGCCGCAAACCCCGGAACTGCAAGAGATAAGGCACCTCAGGAAAAGGTACAACCTAACGCAAAGCCAGCTGGCAAAGCTCGCAGGGGTCTCACAATCGCTCATAGCGAAGATAGAAGCCGGTACGGTGGACCCCACCTTCAGCCACGCAAAACGCATACTTGAATCCCTCCACGGGCTTAGCAGGGAGAGGGAACCGAAGGCAGAGCAACTGATAACCAGCAAAATAATCTCTGTGCCAAAGAACGAGCCGCTCTATTGGGCGATACGGAAGATGAAAAGCCACGGCATATCCCAAATGCCGGTTACCTGGGGGGGTTCCATAGTCGGGATGATATCAGAGTCAAGCATCATTGAAAAAATGGCAGAGGGCGCAAGCCCGGCAAGGATACAAGCAAAGGATGCCATGGACGAAGCACCCCCTGTAATAGTCAAGACAACCCCTCTCGTGGCGGTGACAGAGCTTCTCAGGCACTCCCCGCTGGTGGTCGTCGCTGAAAACGGCAAGCCGAAAGGCGTGATAACGAAGGCAGACATACTAAGGAAGCTGATGTAAAAAAAATCTGCCGCTCACCACTCACAGGATTTTAGCTGCCGCTTTTGAATACTCAGAATATCTCCCAGATAGCCAATGCTAGCCACTGTTGTGGCCGGACTGCCGTTCAAGACACTACCAACAGAAACTACTCCAACGAGTTTTCCACTGCTATCAAAAACAGGAGAGCCGCTATCCCCATCCCCGGCAGTTATGGACGTTAGAACCTGTCCTGAATAAGAGACCGGGTAATCTTTAGCAGTTGCACCCACTGAAATTTCTATGACTTCGCCAGTGCGAACAACCGGCCCGCTATCTGAAAGGGTAATATTATAAACCGTTTCTCCTTTTTTGAGCGTACTTGAAGAACGAAATCCTTTTGGAGATTCTGCGGCTAGCGGCATGTAAACCAGCCCAAGGTCGGCTTCCGGCAAAGCGGCAACATTCTGAACAAGTGAACTAAAATTTCCCTCTGCAGTTCCATATGACAATAAAAGCCTATCCGCAAAAATTTCAAGCGGATAGCCACTGCCTTGCGAGGATACAACATCGGCCAACCCGTGATTGGTAGTCACAAAATAACCGGCGCCAAGCGAATATCCCTGCGTCTCATTTATCAAGACCGGCTTATCTGCGCCAGGCACAAAAATGTCAACTATGCTGCCGGGAAATCTGGCGAATACAACAAGGCCGTTTCCGAGCCGTATTATTTCTTCAAGGCTTTTTTGCGGATTCTCCATTCGAAAACCCGACTCAACATTGTCAATGGCTTGAAGCTGAAGATTGACATCATTTGGTCCATCACAGTATTTTCCTGAAGTTAAAAAATGAGGCGCTGACAGCCGCGTTGCATCATCCGTTTGAGCGGTGCTAGAAGCAGCCGGGGTATTGGTAACTGCCGGAGGTATTGCAGTGCCGCTTTGAGAGCCCCCGCAACCGCCTAAAAAGGCTCCGATAAGGGTCGCAATAGCAAGATATCGTTTAAAATGAACCTGTGCCATAACCCAAAAAAGGAAGGTCGGAGTTTAAAAATCTTTCTTTTTTTGTCACTTTTAAGTAAAAATATTTAATGCCCAAAGAAAATGGGCAAAAAAAAGGCATAGGTCACTGCCTGGCCAGGCCTCTTACCTTGCCAAAATGATAAGCCGCATCCCCGACTGCAAAAACATCAAAACTGCCCAGGTCCTGCTGCATGAAGGGGCTGATGAACCTTTCCTTCAGGATGTCGGTGCCTATGGTTATTTGATTGAATGACGGCATCACAACCATTTTCTTTTTCCCCCAGCGACCGAGGATAAAGCACTTGTAAAGCTCGCTCCTCGCACCATCCCTGAATGATACGGCAGGGTGCTCATTTCCGACAATCACTATTTTTGCCCCCTTGAATCCGCTACTGTCCGGCACAACATGGCCGTGGCAGACGAACTTATCGTTTATTGCAATGCTTTCAACGAGCACTATACCCCGCTTTCTTGCAATAGGCGCCAGCTTGATGTCATGGTTGCCTTTCACAAGAATCACCTGATTTGAATGTTGCAGCAGAACGTCAAGGAACTTAAGGATGTCCCGCCACTCCTGGTCTGAAATTGAACCGAGGTCATGCTTAAGGTCGCCGTTCACGACTAGTGCCTCAAATTTTGCTTTTTCCGGAAACATGGAGAAAATCCTGCCAAGCCTTGCTACCGTGTCCTGGAACTGGAAGCGGGGCATGAAGACACCCTGCTTCCTCATGGCATCCTCATAGCCAAGATGCACGTCGCCGATGACAAGGATGTTCTCCTTCTTGAGGTAGAGTGCGAGGTCTGCTATTTCAATGCCAGGGATTATTTCAACGAGTTTCA
This sequence comes from Candidatus Woesearchaeota archaeon, assembly GCA_013331515.1. Classification (GTDB taxonomy): domain Archaea; phylum Nanobdellota; class Nanobdellia; order Woesearchaeales; family UBA10216; genus UBA10216; species UBA10216 sp10216u. The sequence goes on along the minus strand of DUGG01000035.1, from coordinate 30,521 downwards.
TAAAAGGAAGAAGAAGGGAAAGGGTATAAATTAGTTTCTTGAAGCATTAGCCAGGCAAGCTTCCAGGCTTGCCCTTTCACTGGCCAGAAGCGGGGCGAGCTTATCAATTTTTGTAAAAATGCTAGGCCTGCCAGAAATGTTTCCGTTTGTTAAAAGTCCTACAACGCTTCCATCATTATACAAAGGTGAACCGCTGTAACCACGCTTTGCTCCCACACCAGTAACTATTCTTCCATTATTGCTAAAAAGGATGCTTCCTTGCTTGGAAATTTCGCTAAAAAGCAGCGGCTCCTCTGATACGTTATATTCCTGTTTGCGGCTGGATGGATGAAGAGTCAAGAGGGTAACGCTGTCCCCGCGTTTGACATCCTTTCCTGACTTAAATAATACATCAGACCCGATGTATTTAAGCTTAGGTGCATACACGGCGTTGCGTGGTTATTAGTTGGCGGAAGCCAACTTCGTGAAGTAAGAAAGCCGTCTTCGGTTATGAAGAATAATCCTGGCAGTAACCTGGCTTAGAATCGCAGTAAACCTCCGCTTCATAATAATGCCATATCTCGTCTTAAAACTTGAATGAAAACTCTCACTATGGCTGCGTATGTGATACTCAGTAAGCCAACCCATCACATCCATATACAATTCAAGATACATGAATTTCCACGCAAAATCACCATTCAACTTATTGTTTTTCTTCGGAAAAACATAAGGAATCATACCCCTTTCAGCAATCTCGCTTACCAATTCACGGTCATTAAAACCAGCATCCAAACGGATGCTGCCACCATACACGTTCTTAATCAGCTTGTGCATAGCACGACACTCTTGTTCACCACTAACATCAAAGGTTTGCACAATCTCTCTTGAATCAACAATGCTCGTCATATACTCGCCACTCTTTTTGTTGGTCTCATAATTCTGCTTTCTGCTTGTTTCCAAACCAGTACCATCCCCGCAAAGTCTTCCATCGCTATTCTTTCCTTTCTCAAAAACCTGCTTCAACACGTACACCACTTCAGGCTTATCATACCCGTCTCCAATAGTGCGGTCATCCAACTTTTCATGAATGCCAAGAAAAGGTCCAAGGATGGTAAGCCATCCTTGAGCATTCCGTTCTGTGAAGCATAGTGCTTCACAAGCCAGCACTGCCTTCGCAAGGCTCTTCGGATTGGTTAAAGGCCTCCCTACTTTGCCTTCCCAAGGCATAAGCACAGCTTCATCTACAGAATCCCGTATGAACTGCAACGTTTCTATAGCGTTTTCAACTTCTGTACGGTTATATTCAGGCCAACTTATTGGCCTGGGTTGTTCATACTCGTAGAAACCTTTCTCACGCAGTAATGGAACCATTCGTCTGAATTCTTTATTAGGAAGCTTCAACATACACACACAACGATAATACATATTTATATATATTATTGTGATGCAACACCGAAATATTTAAATATGTATTCATATGTATTAAGCAAAAATGAGAAGGATAACCATGCAAGACAAAAAANNAGTCTACGTTCTCATCAGAAAAGACTGAATTTCCACGCAACGCCTGCATACACTAAAGCAATGTCAGGCCCTTTAGCTACCTTCGCTTCCGTAGCATGCCCGGAATATGACGCGAGACCTATAACCTGCCCTTCCAATGTGACTATCTTTCTGTCGCCAGCAATCACGTCTACGCTGCCCTGCTCTAAAACAACCATAAAGCCGCCGTTTGCATAGTGTGTTATTTCCTCAGGCCGGTATGACAGTGTAGGTGGAAGCGCATGTGCAGCAGTCACCACATAACCCCCGCCTATAAGAAAACCAGTACTCCCTCCCGTCATCTCCCTGCCAAGAATATCACGCATGCCATCTGAAAGGATTACCGCAACCCTTGGACCGGCGTATCCTTCAAACGGATAAGTCTGGGCTTCAATAGTGCCTGGCACGCCGCCGGATGAAGCTGAAGCACCATTAAGCTGAGTCAGATTAGCCGAAACAGAGGCAAGCCTTTCCTCCAGCTCCTGGGTACCAGCACTGTTACAAGTGCCCATAGCCACCACAGCACTATTGGAAGTTTTGCGAAACGTGTTAATTGTGTTACATACTGAAATACTTGCAAACAGTAACGATGCTGCTAAAAAACCAACTGAGCGTTTTAATGATTTTTTCATAGCAAATTTAAAGAATCCGCAAGTATATAAAAGTTTCTATTTTTTTACTACTTATAAGTTACCAATAAAGCTAAAATTTAAGGATGGAAAAAAGAGATTAAACATGATAAGCGACTTTCCAAGGCACTGCTGATGAAAGAAAACCGTGCAACTTCCGGAATTCCGGCAACGCTGCAAGGCGCACCGCTAGAACTACCCGAAACTCTCCGGCATCTCCATCTCGCCAACATTGCAACGCGGGCAAATGGTGCCAGCCATGCTAAGCCCCTTGAGCTTCATGACCTGGAATGGCCTGCCGCAGTTGACACAGGTAATTGTAACCTGCTCAAGGGTCGGAACCTCATTCGCCGCCTTTTGGCCATGGACCACCGCTACCGGTTGCCGCCTCGCCACTGGATAGCGGGACACTTTCTTAGAACTGGACTTTTTAACAGCCGCCTTGTGCGGCCTTTTGCCTAAATGCGGCTTGACTCTCGTCTTGGCTTTGCTGTGCTTCTTCATGAAACAGCCATTTTTACCCCCTTGAGGGTTTAAATAATTTTTGCTTCAAGCTGCCTTTGCAGGCCAATTTTCGTGGAATCTTGAGCCAATCCTGGCAAGGGTCATCTGGTGCATCCGCTTAAGGAACTCAAGTTTGTCCTCCATCCTCAAAACGTCAGTGTGGGCATCAAGCACAATGTTAAAGGCAAAAGGCGATGGCATGGACGTGTTCAGCTGCTTAAGCTTAACCTTCCCCTCCTCAACCATCCTGATTACGGCTGTTGCAGAGGGAAGGTCCATCAGGTCCTCAAGAACCTCCCGCCTTGCCTCCTTGAGGATGCAGAAATCAGGGCTGATCCGACGAACCGCATTTATGAGTATCTGGCTGGAAACCTGCTGCCTACCAACCCGCTTCTTATGCCCCAGATAGTCACGGAGAATCATCAGGGAACGGGCAGCGCAGTGCCTGAACCTCCGCCTGAGAACCTCAGTCTGCTCAATGGCCGCAGAAACCACCTGAGAAAGCTTATCAGGCTTCAGCAGCTTAAAAGCAGAAAGTGCATTGAACGGCTTCTCGCAGCCCACATAAAAGCCATTGTCAGTGATTCCTATCTCAACATCCCTGTGCTGGGTCCTCGAAATGGCAAAAGCAACAGACCTTGAAAGGCAGTCATTCACCCGCCTTCCGAAAAGCGTGTGGAAAACGGCATAATGGCGCCTGTTCTCAGTGTATGACTCAATTATAATCTTCCTGTCATGGGGTATCTCTGCAAAAAGATGCTGCTCCCTGAAGTAATTGCAAATGGACTCTGCCGAGTTCCCGTCAACATAAAGGTAGCTGTTGATGAATTCCAGGATTTCCTCCCTGCCCATGTTGTGATTGAATTTCTCCTCCAAAAGCCGCCTGAACCTGCCAATGCTTATTGCAAGGTCAAAGCTCAACGGCAGCATCTCGGAAAACCATGACGGAATTGTGGGTGGCTGGCTCACGTTTGCGCGGACATACGCAACCATGCCCTTTGCATAAGCAAACTGGTACTTGTCCCCGCCAAGGACAAACACGTCGCTCTTCTTCAGCCTCTCAAGGAAAGCCTCGTCAACCTTGCCAACGACCTGCTCGGTCCCGGCAATTTTCACGGTAACAAAAGTCTCGTCCGGAATCGTGCCGATGTTTGTCATGTAAATGACCCTGCTCAGCTTGCCGCGCCGGCCAATCATGCCCGTGGCCTCATCATGCCAAATCTTGGCATAAATGTGCCTGTCCTCCAGGGAGATGTATTTCCCGCTGAGATAGTCCAGGACATCCCTGAAATCCTTAAAAGACAAATCCTTGTAGCAGTAGCTGCCGCGGATAAGGCCGAACAGGTCGTTTACTGCTATCTTGTCAGCAATGGCAATCCCAAAAACCTGCTGGGCCAGTACGTCAAGGCAATTAGTCGGGATGTGAATCCTGTCAATGTCCTTCTCAATGGCAGACTTAAGAAGGACAGCGCACTCAACAAGGTCATCCCGGTCAAGCACAATTATCCGCCCAACCGAGGTCTCATGCAGCCTGTGGCCACTACGGCCAATACGCTGAATGGCTCTTGCAACAGACTTAGGGCTGCCCAGCAGAATGACAAGGTCAACGTAGCCGATGTCAATTCCCAATTCAAGGCTGGTGGAGGTAACCACGCACTTAAGCTTCCCCAAGCGCAACGCGCTCTCAACTCCATACCTGTGCTCCTTGCTAAGGGAGCCGTGATGGGCGCCAATTGTCTGCTCCGCTGCGGCATAATTCTTCGGGAAACGCTCCTTCAAGTGGCTTATGACGCGCTCAGTTGCCGAACGGGTATTGGTAAAGACAATGGTTGTGCGGTGGCCCTGGATAAGATTGTCAAGCAAATTATACATGGCCTCCTGCATCTTTGCCTGGCCTGAATCAATCAGGTCTTGAACAGGGCTGATGACCTTAAGGTCCATGCTCTTGACAAATTGCACATCGCAAATTTTACAATTTCTGAATTTACCGCTGCCAACATCTTCCAGGCCGACAAGGAACTTCGCAATCTCCTCAAGCGGGGCAATGGTCGCTGACAGGCCAATGCGCGCCATGGCCGGGGAGAGGCGCTGCAACCGCTCCATGCTCAACGAAAAATGGACCCCGCGCTTGTTTTCAGCCAGGGCATGCACCTCGTCAGCAATGCACCAGTCAACCTTCTTCAAATGCTCAACGAACCTTGAAGACGACAAAAGGATTGCAAGGGATTCAGGGGTTGTTATGAGTATATGCGGCGGCTTTGCAAGCATCCTTGATTTCTCGGAAGCGGTTGTGTCCCCAGTCCTGACGCCAACCCTGATGCCGAGATGCTTTCCGGCAAGCTTCTCCATCTCCTCCAAAGGTTCCTTCAGATTCTTTCCAATGTCATTATTCAGTGCTTTCAAGGGTGAAACGTAAACGCAATATACCTTGTCCTCAAGGATTCCCTTCCCGCTGTTGTCAACAAGCTCGTTCAGTATTGAAAGAAATGCCGTGAGCGTCTTTGTTGCGCCAGTGGGGGCCGAAACGAGGATGTTGCTGCGGCTGTGGATTTCCATGACGCCGAAAAGTTGGGGAAGGCTGAACTCACTGAAGCGGGAGAAGAACCACTGCCTGATCAGGGAATTTAGAATGCCAAGCAGCTCATCCGGTGTATTTGGGGTGTCTTTCCTTACAATTTCCGAATCGTAAACAGTCGCCCCAACCATCACAAGAGGAACGTAAGAAAGGTTTAAAAGTGTTGCTCATGGAAACCACAATCCTGGTTCAAAATGGGAAAAAATCACATCAGTTAGAGAACTACCTGAACTGCTTCTCCTTCATCACGTCCCTCAGGAACTTCTGCGCCTGCGGGTCGTTCCTGAGGTCCTTCGGCTTTTCCGGCTGCCTAAGAATCTGCTGCCTGCGTTTCTCTTCTATAATCCGCATTACCCTTTCATCATCGCCTGCCTGAACAGGAGGCGAGGGCTGCCGGAAAGCGCTGTCGCCATCACCTGACAAACCAATGCCATCACTCTTTCCACTTCCCCGTCGAAGGCTGCCGCCTGTCCTTTTCCTCCGGTTCCTCGCAAAGTAAAAGCCAACAATGCCGACAATGGCCAGCAGCAGCACTGGCGCAAGAGCCGCCTGAATCCTACCGGTTCCGGTGCTCGTGACCTTGACAGCGTGGCTGGTTATGCCCGTAAGGTCAGACAGCTTCTTGACTATGGACCGCTGGTCCTCAACGAAGACATCCTCAAATCCTGATGAATTAGGCACGGTAGGGAAGCTGATGTTGTAAGCGCCTTCTGAAACCTTGTTCGTGAGGTCAACCTCGAACACCTCTCCGGGCTCCAGGAAAACGTCGTGCACTATGACATAGCTCTTTCTGCCCGAAAGCGTCACGTTAAACTTCCTTGCATACTCAACATTGCCGGTGTTTTTCAGTAGTGCCGTGCTATTGTCAAAAACGACCATAACCTCCTCAACATCCTCAACCGCAACCGGGGTCGAGGCGGACAGGCCGGCTGCCGCTGACCTGATGGTGTAAGCCCCAGGCTTCTGGTAAGCGGGGAATGAGAGTGTTATGTTTGAACCAGTCTCGCCCGAGGCAGTTGCCACCACAACGCCTGAAGAGTCAAGCACGGTTACATGCGTGTCAGCCCTTATCCGGTCACCGGCCTGGTCAAACAAGGTCACAACAATGCCAAACGCCTCGGAAGGCCTGACAGAGGAGGACTCCACGGTGTTAACCGCCTTCGTTGGAACAGGCTCGACTGAAAAACCGGCGGATGCAGAACCCGAATTCCCGTAAGAGTCATTGACGACAAAGCCAATGCTGTGCTTTCCCGACTTTATGGCGTGTGGGAGGCGTATGCTGTACGCAAACGAGTTGTCAGCGGCAACGGCCGGGTAGTCAACCCTAAGGAAGGACATCGTTACCATCGCCGGAAGCGTGTGGCTTTTGCCTATGACACCAGACACCTCAACAACCTCCGCTGGCAGGAAATCCTCCTTGCCGATATCAACATCAACGGATAAACGGTTGGTCACGTTGAAGAATCCGGAACTGCTGTTCTCGTTCACGCTCCCATCGTAAGAAGTCACGTTGGCAGAAACGAAGCACCTGCCAACCATTGCGGGAGATACACTCAACTGGGGCACAGAAACGCTCTGCTTCTCGCCGGCAAAGATGTTAGTAGGTGAGGTATAAAAGTCAAGGCCAAAGCTCTCGCACGCAAGCGACAGCTTCACCAGCCCGCTGAAATCCTGGTCACGGGAAAACTCGTAACTCACCACGATTTCGTCCCCGAAGTTGTAAATCCCCTTATCGGCGGCCAGGGAAAACTCTGCGGAGGCAAATGCTGGGAAGACAGCAATGACAAGCAGGAAAACGAAAGCGGCAAACACGATTTTACCTGACATTTTAACCTGCAAACCCTTTTCACGGGAAATTCTCGAAAGCGGCTTAAATATTTTACTGTTCACAGGCGAAAAAGTGTCACCTTGACAGGCAGTGGCAAAGTCAGCCAAACAGCATCGGCGTGACAAAAACCTCGACCACCGCGGCCATGAAAAGAGTGCCAACCGAAAGCGCAATAAGGTCAACCGAGTCGGAAACAACCCTCCTGAAGCTTGCACTTGCAAAGCTGTGCCTTGCAATGGCAACCGAGATTATCCCGCCGGCAAGCGCGGCAATGAAGTAAGCCAGAATCTCAAGCCAGCCATGGGTAAGGTAGCGCAAAAGCCCAAGCGAGTAGGAAGAGAAGTAACCAGCCACTGCAGGCAGCCCCAGCGAAGCGGCAGCAGAGCTTATGCTGTTACGCACAAACATGCCAATAGCGGCAGCCACAACAGTAGCGTTCCAAGCCAGGATGAAAACAGAGCCAGCACCGTAAAAAAACGCGAAGATAAGCACGAACAAAAGCACCTTGATGTTGTTGAGGAATATCCTCACGAACGACTCCGTCGGGGCTGAAAGGCAACCCTCAACGCCAACAGAGTTGATGCACCTTATCGTTTCCTCCTGGATTGAAAAGATGTGGCTGGAAAGTCCCTGAGGCAGGAAAACGTACCACAGCGAAAATGAAACAACAAAGCCAAGGAAAAGGAACATGAAATAAGAAAGCGCCTTCCCATGCTCCTTAAGAAGCGCCAGCTCATGATGGATGGCAATGTCCTTCTTCTCCTCCCTCCTCAACGTGCCCTGTATGAGGTAAGTGCAGGCAATCGTCGCAAGGAAAACCATGACAATCCCAACATACTGCTTGAAGACGTAAAGCGCCATGAATATGGCAACAGAGCTGTAAACAAGGCCAACAAAGAAAAGCTCCCACGGCTCCCGCTCCGCCTTCCGCGGATTCATAAGCATCTCAAGGACCATGAAGCCAAAAATTGGGAAAGGCACCTTAAATAGCTTTCTACCGCTTCCTGGTAAGGGCAGGAAGGCAATGCCCTGAAGCCACCGATATGCCCTTTTCTGTAACCACTAATTTCCATGACAAACTTTTTATTTGGAAGGCCGCACGAGCCATTCGTGCAGCTTTGCTGCAAAAAAAGGGGCAGGGATGAAACTTACAAAAGGATGGCTAAACATACTTGTAGCTTCGGTGCTGCTGATTGGCGCCCTTGCGACAGTCGATTGGCTCCAGACAGGGATTACAGGCTTTGCGGTTTACGAGAGCAAGCAACTGCTGTGGGACTTTGACAGCCCCGGCGATTACAGCTACGACGCCCAGACAGTCAACATAAGCGGTGGAGAGGCAAAGCTTTGGGCCATTGCAAAGAGCGCTTCAATCTCTGACGCCATGCAACTCAGCCTGCCAAGAGGGAACAACACTGGTCTGGCGATTACAGAGATAAGCGACAGCAAGTACAAGCCTGCGCTCCTTAAGGAGGGAGATGAATACTACACTGACAAGAAGTATGAGATAGAAACAATCCCGCAAGAGCTTCAGGGCATGCTGTGGCTGAAGACCCAGCAGGATGACCATGACAGCAAGAAAAACGTCAGCTTTACAATAAGCAGCCCGGCAAGGATATTCATTGGCTATGACAAGAGGGCTGGAACAATCCCGGACTGGATGAACCCGTGGGCTTACTGGGGAGAAGGCATCACAACAGAGAACGACAAGGCAACACCATTCAGGATTTATTACAGGGACTTTGAAACAGGAAGAGTGGAACTTGGCAGCAACAACAAGTCAAAGGCAATGTATGTAATACTAGCCAACAACACCGGATACGCAGCCAGCCATGAGCACGTCACGGCAGCCAGAAGCTATCAAGGCAAGCTGAAAAACATCACTGTTGCATCCCAGAATCCCGGCGGGACGTCGGTGAAGCTCCAGATACGCACGGCATCCACAGAGCAGCCNNCCCACATCGACATCCGACTACTACACGTCCGTGACCGAGCAGGTCAACCTTGCCCACGACAGCAGCGGATGGCTCCAGTACATGGCTGTCCTGGAAACATCCAGCCCGGCAAGCACGCCAACGCTCAGTTCGGTCACCATAGCAACAGAATGGCCGGCCTATCCAGAATCATCAGACATAACGACAGGCGATTACGACTTTGCAAAAACAGCCGAAATAACCGGGATAACCGCTGACCATGACCTGAATGGCCAGGCAGCAACCTATTCTTACTCAACCGACTCAGGAGGCACGTGGACAGATGCAACCCTCAATTCTACAATGGCCTTAAAGGCGGGCAAAATCAGGCTGAAGACAAAGCTCAGCTCAAACACCACGCACACTCCAACAGTCAGGAGTATTGAAGCGAGGTTCAGGGTAAGCGTTTGCGACGAAAATTGGCAGGCAGCACGCACTGAATGCGGCAGGAACGACACAAGGGTGAAATATTACTCTGACGCAAACGGCTGCGGCTCAACAGAAGACCTTCCCACGGACAACGGGACAACGGAAAGCTGCGACTACTGCACGCCGCAGTGGGAGCGCATCAATGCCAGCTGCAACGACAATGACACGCTCACCTTAAGCTACGCCTACACGAACAGCTGCTGCAATGAGACCGGGTTGGATACTGACTGCACAATACCGGCAAACGCCACGGCAAAGTGCGACTACTGCACGCCAGCATTCACCTGCGCCTCATACGGCGAATGCCTGGACGGAAACACGAGAACATGCACGGCAGTGAACGACAGCAACGGCTGCCTCGCAAGGACAGGGTTGGAATCCGAAAGGTACACGGGCAATTACACGGAATTCAAGGCAGAGTGCGCGTATGACAGCGAGAAGCCGGAAATAAGCAATGTAACGGCCATTGTGACAGGCGGCATGCTGACTGTAACCGCCAACATCACTGACAAGACTCAGCTGAATGCTACGGCAAGGGTGATAAAGGACGGCAGGGCTTTGATAAACGTAACACTCGCCAACCTGACGCAGGAATCGTACACCGGAACAGCGAATGTCTCAGCCCTGAAAGGCGCTTATATCATAACAATAGCAGCAAGGGATAGTGCCAACAATACAGCGAGGAAAGCAGGAGCAGCCGGGTTCGCGATCGACTCAGACAAGTCAGCAGTGCGGGAATTCCAGATAAACGGGAGCAGGAAGGCGCTTCTCCGGATGACAAACTCAACCCAGATTGAACTGACAGGAAAGGCGTCTGCCGATGCAGAAAGCATCCGCCTTGTTGTGTCAGAGCACAGCAGGGACATAAAGAACACAACAAAGCCGAGCGGAAGAAAAGAAATGCAAAAGTATGTGGAGCTTGAAGCTGAAGATGAAGCGAAGTCAGGCATCTCAATGGCCACGCTGAGGATAAACTACACCAATGAGGAAGCTACGGCACTGAACATAAGCGAGGCAACACTGACAGCATATTATTACAATGAAACCAGCACAGAATGGCAGCAGCTAAACTCAACCGCCAACACAGAGCAGGACTATGTTGAGGCGAACACAACGCACTTCAGCTTCTTCGGCATATTCGGCTCCGAGCAAAACCAGACCATCCTATCCAATGCCACAGCCAACAGCACACTGACAAACGCAACGAATACGACGACCATAAACCAGACAAACAGCCCTGCAACAAACGCGACCATGAACGCCACGCCAGCACCAACCACCACGAGCACAGACATTTCAGGTGCAACACAGCAGGCCGGAACAGGTCAGGCAGGCGCAACGCCGCAGACGGCAACTGAAAAAAACATGGGGGAAACCTCTCCAGACCAAAACAGCGAAAAGCAGCCCGTTGAGGAACCGTGCGTGTATGACGTGAGCGTAGAGATGCAAGGGAAGGCATCTTTCATAAACACCACGAAGATAAATGCCACCCTGACGAACACCGGGACGTGCGGCATAGAAAGCGCCGAAGTCAGCGTAACACCGCCACTTGACAGCCTCATAGCAATAGAAAACGGGAAGGCGGAAGCGCTTCAGCCAGGAAAGAGCACAACGTTCACACTCGCACTGAAGAAAGCCGCAAGGCAAAGCCCGCCACTGCAGGGGCTGGCAGTCAAGGAGCCGACAAAGGCGTCAACAAAGGAGGGCAAGCTCAGAATCACGGGCAGAGGCGAGAAGGGAGCAGGCGTTGAAGTCAGCCTGCAATTCGCAGAGGATGTGCCGCTCTCAGTTGAGGTTTACGAAGCGAGGCAGGGCAGGAGCAAAGAACTGGCGGCAGCTGCAATCATGGCAACTGCACTGCTGGCAGCCGCAGCCACATACGGCATAGCCAGAAGCAGGAAAAGAGACCGGAAGGAACAACAACAGGCAGCCAGCGACCATGATACAGGCTCATTTGAGGACAACGCGAAAAAGCTTGAAGAAAAATGGGACGAAAAGCAAAATTCTTAAAGGAAAGACCGCCTCACTTCCTTGCCTTCTCAAGCTTGCCCTTGAGCAACGCGAGAAGGGACTGGTCGTTAATCTTGATGACTTTCCATCTCACTCCAGGAATATCGCCGTAAGAGCGGCCCTTCCTGCCGCCGATGCACTCAACCATCANNTGCAGTGACCTGCTTGCCGTTCTTGATAAGCTGGACTCTTACACATTTTCTCATGGCGGAGTTTGGCTGCTTTGCCTCAAACTGGACTTTCTCAAGGACAATGCCCTTCGCCTGCCAGGAACCCTCAAGAGGGTCTGACTTAGTCTTAAGGTTAAGGACCTTGGCAACGTAAGAGTGCTTGGACCACCTCGCAACAGCCCTTCTTCTTGCCAAGGCACCTCCTGCATTCAAACCACGCGACTTGCTTGCCATGAAAGGAGGAGCATCAGGAACTTATTTATAAACATTGCTGATTTCATGCAACGCGCACTTCGCTGACAGGAAAATACCTCTTCAGAACTGCTTCAATCTGCCTGAGGTTTGAGCCGCCCCGCCCGATGAGGTAGCCGCGGCTTTCAGGCCCGGCCTTGATGGTCACCACACCATCCACAAAGACAACTTCGTTCGCCTTCAGGGGCCTTATGATGCCATCAACAAAGGACGGGATATCATCAGAAAACTCAACCACCTTCACCCTGCGCTTCAAGGCATTCTCAATATGCTTCACCTTAGAGCCATTCCGGCCAACGGCAAGGCCATACTGGGCTGGCTCAACGACAAACACCAGCAGGCCATTTTGGCCAACAAAGCAGTCCCTCAGTTTTGCCCCTGTTGCTGACTCGAAGAAGGACATCACCCTGATAAGGGCGCTGCTGTACCGTATCCTGGAATTTGCTGGCATCAGGGACTACCTACTGCTTGGGAACCGCGACTACCGAGATGGAGAATGGCTTCTTGCAAAGGACGCCGAGCTCGTCGTTAGGGACAGAAAGCTCCACCAGCTCGCACCCGGAAAGCGAACAGTAATGCTTCAAGTCACCCATGACCGTAGCCGGGCAGTTTGAGGTGATGAAAATGCGGGAAGCCTTCCCCTGCCTTAACAGCTGCATCGTCTCCTTTGTGCCAGTCACAAGATTCCCGGCCTGTACATGCTTCCGCAACTCAGCCACAGCGTCCATTCAAATCACTCCGACTTGCCAACCGGCTTGGTAGCAAGCTTCGTAATGCCAGTGCCAACAGGCACAGGCTGATTGAGCATGACATTCTCAACGACCGACGTCAGGTTATCGGCCTCGCCATACAAACTAGCGTTTATTATGTGCTTGATTGGCGTCTCGAATGAAGCACGGGCCAAAATGCTTGCTTTGTCCCTGACAACACCGTAACGTGTGATGCCCTTTACCTTGCCGTCAGCGCACATGACATCAGCAACAAGCATCAGGTGGCGAATGTCAACATTCAGGCCCTGCGTCTCAATGACCTTGTAAACCTCATCTATGACTACCTGCCGGGCTGCCTCTATGCCAAGCACGTCCTCAACCTCAAAAATGTCATTGGTTGTTGTGCGAGTCTCATCAACGAACTGGAACTGGAAAACTTTCTTAAGGTTGGAGCCGAAAGTGAGCACTACATACTCATTGTTCTTCTTCACAACCAGAATCTGGCTCACTCCCTTAACGCCCTTGACAAACGCCTCTTTTAGGCGCTCCTTGAGCTTGAAAACATCGCTAACACCGCTGTCCTTACTCTTAAGCCGAAGGACAAGCTCCTCTCCCTTTATATCAACAATCAGCCCTTTTGCAGCAACCTTGAGCGCCTTTTCAAGCACCGCGTCGGTAATGCCAAGCTCACGCATCTTATCCACGTCAAGCTTTGCCTCAACCTTGCTCTCAGCAACGTTGATTGAGAATTGTGACGCGATGTCCTTCAGCTTAGTCTCCCTGATAGCCAGCGCGACTTTCTTGATGTCCTGGCCATCAGAGTAAGGCTTCTTGAGGCGGATTTCCATCATCGGGGTTGCAAGCGTCTTCCTGCCGTCAAGAATCTCAATAATCCTTGGAAGGCCCATAGTAACGTTCATCTCTGAAACACCGGCAAAATGGAACGTGTCAAGAGTCATCTGGGTTCCCGGCTCACCAATCGACTCGGCAGCCACAAGGCCAACAGACTCCCCAGCCTCGACCTTCATCCTCTCATACTCCTCAAGCATCTTACGGGCAATTTCCTTCGCCTTTGAATCAGAAACCTTCTCAGGCATCAAATCAACCACAGCCCGGTAAATGCCATCAGGCAGGGCACTCTTCAGTTCCTTCAACGCGTCAGCAGACATTTTTCCCACCACTCACTCCTTCTCAACCGCTTCGCCAACAACCCGCTTCACGTTAAGCAGGCCGCCTTCCGACTTCGACACATCAATGCCATCCTCGCCATACCTAAATTGCACAATCCTGTTTCCTGAATCGCGGACCGTCGCGTCGTAATCAACCTTGAGGTCCTGCAACGCATTCGCAAGGCGCCTGTAAAGGTAGCCTGACTTTGGTGTCCTAAGCGCAGTATCCATCAGTGCATCCCTGCCAACAATCGACTGGAAAAAAAACTCGGCAGGCCGCAGGCCTGACTTGAAGCTGCTCTTGATAAAGCCCCTCGCCGTAGGCGAGAGGTCGCCCTCCCTGAAGCAGGAAAGCGTCCTTCCTGAATAACCAACCTCAATGCGCCGGTTCCTGAGTGCCTGCTGGCCAACACAGCCTGCCATCTGCGCGAGGTTAAGCGGCGTTCCCCTGGCCCCCGAGATTGCCATGACAATTGTATGGGAGTAGCTCTCCACGTTCATCGCAACGATTTTTCCAGTCTCATCACGGGCCTTGTTAAGGACCTCAAGAATCTTCTGCTCAAGAGTCTCCCTGAGCGTCCTTCCTGGCAGCACGTCCAGCTGGCCTGAGTTGTACTGCACTATAAGCCCGGCAACGTCCTTCTCAGCATTGTCAAAAACATTCTGTATCTGGAGTTTCGCCCCGTGCGGAAGGTCTGTATCAGACAATGCAGTCGTAAAACCGCGCTTCATGAGGAAAGCAACGCCAAGCTTGAACATCCTCCCAAGAACACCAAGAGCAAACTCCCTGCCGTACTTCTTGTGAAGGTTCCTCAAAAGCAGGCCTGAACCCTCTCCGAGGTTGTTCTTATCCATTACACCGCTGACAAGGCGGCCATCCCTGATAATGACCTCAGGCTCCTCCCTTGACTTCGACCTGCCACTGAAGCTGAAATCGTTAGGCAAAAGGATGCTGAAGACCTCCTTCCCTGAAACAACATCCTTCTTTGAAAGCTTTGAAACGTCAGTAACCCCGATTGACGCCAGCAGGTCAATCGCCTTCTCTCTGGACATTGAAAAGCTGCTCCTCGTGAGGAGGTAGTTGCCTGAAATGGCATCCTGGATGCATCCAATCACCGAAAGTCCGTACCTGGGAGAAATCATCTGGGTGTCAACCAGCATGAGCAACTCCGCCTCTGCACGGGCCTCCTCTGTCTGCGGGATGTGGAGGTTCATCTCGTCCCCATCAAAATCAGCGTTGTAAGGGAAGCAAACTGCGGGGTTGAGGCGCAGCGTCTTGCACGGAAGAACCCTCACCTTATGGCACATCATGCTCATCCTGTGCAGCGATGGCTGCCTGTTGAATATTGCAATATCACCATCCATGAGATGGCGCTCGACAATGTATCCTGGCTGCAGTTCCTCAACTGACGCCTCAATCGTCTCCTCGGTAAGCTTTTTCTTCTTGCCATCAGGCCTTACAACGTAGTTCGCGCCCGGATACGCCTTGGGGCCGCGCTTCACAAAGTCTTTCAGGTAACCAATGTTCCACTCGGTAATCCTCTCTGGAACGGTAAGCTTCATGGCCATTATCTCTGGCACGCCAACCTCGTTTAGCTCAAGCAGCGGGTCAGGGCTAATAACGGTCCTTGCGGAAAAGTTTGTCCTCTTGCCAGCAAGGTTGTGCCTTATCCTGCCTTCCTTGCTCTTGATACGCTCGGTCAGCGTCTTGAGCGGCTGACCGGACCTGTGACGGGCAGGAGGGAGCTGGGCGACATCGTTGTCAAAAAACGTCGTGATGTGATATTGCAAAAGATCCCAGAGATCCTCAACTATGATTTCAGGAGCGCCAGCATTTATGTTCTCAAACAGGCGCTGATTTATCCTCACAATATCCCCGAGCTTGTGGGTGAGGTCATCCTCAGAGCGCTCGCCGGTCTCTAGGGTTATGGACGGCCTCATGGTAACAGGCGGGATAGGCAGAACGGTGAGAACCATCCACTCAGGCCTCACGGCAGAAGGGTTGAGGCCAAAAAGCTCTGAATCAGAATCCTGAATCTTCTCAAGCCTGCTCCTTATCTCAATTGGTGAAATCCGCTTTTCATCCTCAAAAAAAGTTGTCGGCTTCTCAAGGGTTATTTTCTTCTGCTTGGCCTTGCAGTGAGGGCACTTGCCGGCAATCCGGGAAGCAATAATGAGGTCCTTAAGCTTCTTCCTCATGACTTCAGGCCCCTTATCATTGCCCAGGCGCTTCAGGCGCTCCCCATACTGCTCAATCCTGGCAGTGGGCAAAGTTATCCTTGAACACTCCCGGCAGGTATACCTCAACAGGGTCAAAATCACAGAAATCAGGCTTATATGGAGCACAGGCCTGGCAAGTGAGATGTAACCAAAATGGCCAGTGCACTCCTTAAGCTTGGACCCGCACGTCTTGCACCTGAGCCCGGGGTCAATAACCCCAAGGCGCACATCCATAAGCCCGCCATCAACAGGGTATCCTTCCTTGTCATAAAGCTCAGGAGTGACTATCTTGGCAGCGGCCATCTTCTTTATCATCTTAGGGCTGAGAAAGCCAAATACCACACTGGCTACCTTCTTGTACACATATTGCTCCTCAAATTCAGGCATTTTTCAGCATCCTTCAGTATTTTGTCTTAAGTTTAAGCTGCGGATAAAGCACCAGGCTTTTGAACTCATCAAGTATCAGCTTGAAAGCGTATGAAAGTTCTATGAAGCTGATAGGCGACTCACCGCACACCTGGCAGTAGCTCCTCCGCTTGTACTCGTCATAAATCGCCACCATGCCACAGCTCTCGCAAACAGGCACTATCGTGCGGTCAGAGTCAAAGCGCTCCTTAAGCAGCATAGCTGCACCGTGAGCGACAAAGGTGTCCTTTTCCATCTCTCCAAGGCGCAACCCACCCTCCTTCGCCCTGCCTTCAGTCGGCTGCCTGGTGAGCAGCTGTATCGGGCCCCTGGCCCTGGAGTGAATCTTGTTGGCAACCATATGCTTCAAGCGGAGATAATACATGTCACCAATGAAAATGCCCACTTCAAACTGCTCACCAGTCTCGCCATCGTACATGGTCTCAAGCCCGTTATCCCTGAAACCCAACGCAAGAAGCTCCTTCCTCAACTTCTCCTCTGGCTCAGAGTCAAAAACAGTGCCATCAACAAACCTCCCAGCCAATGCTCCGGTCTTTCCGGCAATGAGCTCAATCAGGTGCGCCATGGTCATCCTTGTGGGAATACTGTGAGGACTGAAGATTATGTCCGGCACCATACCGCAAGCAGTAAAGGGCATATCCGCCTCAGGCACGATAAGCCCAACAACGCCCTTCTGGCCATGCCTGGAGCTGAACTTGTCACCAACTTCGGGAATCCTCTGGTCCCGAATCTTTACCTGCACAAGCTTGTTACCTTCATTATTCTCCGTAATAAGCACAAAATCAACAATACCTTCCTCGCCGTGCTTCATGCCGACGGAGCTTTCCCTCCTCGTCTCGGCAGAAAGCGAGTACTGCTCCATGCTGCTCAGGAATCTGGGAGGGGATGTCTTGCCTATAACCACATCACTCTCGCTCACCTGCGCCTCAGGATAAATAATGCCATCATCCTCCAAAAAGCGGTAGTCACGCTCGCTCTTGTAGCCCTTGACATCCTTTGCCGGGATGCAAACCTCATCAACAAGGCCCCCAGAGTAACGAAGCTCCTCTGCTATCATTGGCCTGTAATAGCTTCCCCTTCCCATCCCGCGCTCAATCGAGCCACGGTTAATGATTATGGCATCCTCCATGTTGTAACCCTTATAGCTCATAACGGCAACGACAAGATTCTGGCCAGCAGGGTGCTTGTCATATTCCGAAATGTCGTGCATCATCGACTTCACAACAGGCATCTGGGAATTATGAAGAATGTTAACATCCATATCCATCCTGATGAGATAATTTGAAGCATAAAAGCCCAACGCCTGCTTCTGGTTCTTCGAACCCGTATTAACCTTCTGGGCAGAGTTGAAATTGGCATAAGGAACCAGGCTCGTAACGAGGCCAAACATGGACAAAGGAGTTATCTCAAGATGCGTGTTGTCAGGCGAAAGCTCTTCCTCAAAAAACGCAACAAGGGCATTCTCCTCCTCAGCCGCATCAAGACACTCAATAACACCCTGCCTGACAAGGTCAGACCACCTGAGCTCATTACTACGAAGCTTGTCAATATGCTCGGGGGTCAGCAAAGGCCGCCCTTCCCTGACAACAATCAAAGGCCGCCTCAAGCGACCCTTGGCAGCTTCAACATAAACCTCCCCGGTATCATGGCGGTAATAAACGTTGACATTTTCAGAGACAACACCCCTGCGCCTCTCCTCTTTGATGGAGCTGGCAAACGCCTCCCCATCCTCGACAGTACCAACGAACTTCCCGCTCAGGTAAACGTCAGACATTTTCAGGCCCCATCTCTCACTGCTTTATGTGCGAAGCTGGCTTAAGCCCATAGCTCCGCATTATCTTGATAACTTCATCCTCATTCGCATCCAAGCTCACACTAGCCAGAAGCGCAAGATTCTTCTTAAGACCTATGTTAGTGCCCTCGGGCGTCTCAATCGGGCACAACCTGCCCAGATGCGTGCAGTGCAACTCCCTAGCCTCAAAGTTCTCCTGAGTGGCTGAAAGGGGACTAACCACCCTCTGAAGATGCGACATCATCTCAAGGAAGTTAAGCCGCTGAATCCTTTGGCTAACCCCCTTCCTACCGCCGACCCATGCCCCGGTAGCCATGGAACTATAAATCCTCGAAGTGAGAAGCTTTTCCCGGATTATGACCTTCAAAGTCGGAAACTTACCCCTCTTCACAATGCGCTGGAAATTATAAAGGAGATCCCCGATAAGCACCTTAAGGTTAACCCTGAGCAAGTCTGCAAGCAAGTCCCCTGAAAGCTTAAGCCGCTTGTTCATGTAGTGGTCCTTGTCATCGACCGGCAACTCCCCCCGCAACGCAAGCACCAGCTTCCGGAGCATCTTGCAAAGGTTATACGCCTTCCAAATCCGGTCCTTTGAAGCAATGCCAAGATGCGGCAACAGGTACTTATCAACAATCTCACTCATCCGCTCCAGTCGGATCTCCTTCGGCTGAGTGATACCCGAGACCTTAGCAATGGCATCGAGGGCATCCTCCTCTGTCTTAATCTCAGCCGCATCAATAAAGTTAACTAGTAACTCATCAAAGCTTCCATTGCCGGCAATAAACCGCATTACATCCTCATCTCTGGTCAGCCCAAGCGCCTTAATCACGGCAATCACAGGCACGCGCCTGACCCGCGTGAAGGTAAGGTAAAAAATCCCGTCCTTAAGACGCTCAAGCGTGTGGGGAATCTTGTAAGAGCCCTTCTCGGAAAACACCTTGCAGACAAGCTTCCCGCCGCCTGTAGTGTCCTTGTCAATAACCAGCTTGTTTGAAGCAAGATCCTCAACCTTCACAAGCACCTTCTCAGTGCCATTGATGATGAAATACCCGCCGGGATCATCCGGATCCTCGCCGCGCCTGACAAGCTCCTCCCTTCCAAGCTTGCTCAAATGGCAGACCTTAGACTTAAGCATTATCGGAAGATTACCAATCTGCGTCTCAAACGACTCCCGCTGGGCACCGTTGATGTGCGCGCTCACCGTAATGAACAGAGGAGCCGCGTAAGTAAGCTTCCTGAGCCGTGCCTCAACAGGAAAAATCGGCCGTTCGGAGCCGTCTGCCTCTGTAATTTGGGGCTTTGTTATCCTCACATTGTCAAACCGAATCTTAAACTCATCAACATTAGTAGGGATGATTGTAGGCATGACCTCACGGTTCTCGTCAATAATAGCATTAAGCTCGTTGTCGAGGAAATAGTTGAAGGACTCTATGTCTGACTTCACAAGGGACTGCTCCTCAAAAAACTTCTTCACCAGCACAGCAGAGTCGTTCATGTTTTACACCAATTCAAGAGAGCACAACCACCCTGTAAAAAACCGTCTGCCCCGCAGTAGGGCTCTTCCTGACAATCCGAATCATGTCCCCATACTTCAGGTTCATACCAAAAAGAGCTGCGTCCTTCTTAAGAATCCTGGGGAAGTTCTCAACAGAGGCATGGTAACTCAAAAGAACCTCCTCTTTTTCCTTATCTGAAAGCTTCTCGTGCTTAGGCACAAGCACATGCTTCCTCACATCAATCCGTTTAGAGACCAAACCAAACACCACCAACTTCCAGCAAGCTTGAACGGGCCGGACGGGACTTCCATACAACGACTCGTTGATTTTGAACCCGCGACCCACGGATTAAAAGTCCGTTGCGCTGCCAGGCTGCGCTACCGGCCCATTTCTTTCCTGACAATGAAACACGCCCTGGCCGGGATAACCTCACTTCCGTTCGGAACCCCGCCCAGCGCGAAAACGCCCTGGCCGGGACTTTCAAACCTCGTCGCCAATGTTGCGAGCATGAGGGTGTTTGAACCCGGGTCGCGGCCGTGACAGGGCCGAGTTCTGGGCCAGGCTGAACCACCAGGGCAAAATGACTCGTTTGACGCGTTTCTCAATGTAAACCAGCCGTGTGATGCTCAAAGCCAAGGAACGCGCATAACTCTGCCTGAAAGTTAAACAACTTCAAGTAGAAAAGCACAGTACCCCAGCCATTCCAGAAGGAAAAACAGGCACTTATTTATAAAGTTAACTGCCACAATGTCTGATATTTTAACTACTTTAAAGTTGTAAAAAATAGAAAGATTTAAATACTCCCAGCGTTACTACTGGACCGGGGGGTCAACATTAAAACAAAAGCACACCTAACAGGATTTGTATTGTTACTGCTTGCGACAGCGTTGATGCTGGCGTCCAACGCCTCGGCATACTCCGTCCAGTTCTCAAAGAACGTGAAGAATGAGAAGGCATTGCTGCAATACCTGTCTGAATATGACCAGTCAAGGCTCCAAGGCATTGCAGTAGTGAGCTTTACCGGAAATTTTGGCTCAGCCAAGGGCCTGTTCCTGATTGGAAACCGGGACAAGAACCGGATAATAATCAACCCTGCATTTGCGGGAGACAGCTGGCATTTCAACGCGCTCATGGACCACGAGACAGCCCACGCAATTTGCTGGCGAACGCAAAGGGATGTTTCCCACGGCGCGTGCTTCGAAGGGGAAAGCTACGATGGCTAGTAAGTAAAGCATCACAGCCAGAAAAAGAAGCTACGGCACAAAACCCCTCTCCTCAAGAGAGAGATTCCTGATTTTGCGTGCATAAATCAGAGTTTGCCGGTACGTACTGAATCCTAAAGGCAAATACTTTCCAGACACGTTTATCCTGTCACCAATCTCAGAGAGAGCAAAGATGAAATTTTCGGAGTATTCGTCACTGAAAACAGCCATCATAGCCTTGCATCCATCCTGACCAACCAAAAGAATGTGATCACCAGAACTTCCAAAGTTAACCGACTTCCTGACNNATCCCCGCACCCGGATTTGAACCGGGAATCCCTCGGGCACGGCTGACTGGCACTCATCCCATCTCTCGTGGAGAAAGTTGTGCCAGCGATTCTCATCTACAGCCGAGTGCTCTGCCAGGTTGAGCTATGCGGGGATACCAGAAAGATGTTGTGGGGGTGTTTATAAAGATTGCGACAAAAAAATTGGCTCTGTCTAATTGGCTGGACTTCTCTTAACCACCTCCTTCTGTTTTTGGGCTGTCGGGTTCGTGGACTCAAAAAGTTTTTATAGTAATGTTATTAAGCATGATTGCCAGTTAATTGATATTAAAGGCGTCAAATTGCGTGAGCTGTTTGACTGGTAAACTTTTGGCACTTGTTTTGTAGAAATTTGTCAATCTAAAAAGTCTTATAGCAGTTTAGTTTGTCTTTTCTGTAAAGTCTGAATTTGTCTGCTTTTGTTTTTGCTAATGACGCCAAAATTGGAGGTAAGCAAAATGGAAGATTTTTTGGCGGCGACAATTTTTTTGCTTGTCGTCTATCATTTTCTCCGACACCTTGATGGGTGTCGGATTTTCTTTTCAATTTTTAAAATATGATTTCTTAAGCAGAGTCAGCCATCTATTATTTTCGCCTTCGGCAACGTTTATTCCTGCTTTCATTGCTGGTGTAGTTTCTCCTCTTATAAAGTTGTGGAATAGGCGGTGTCCTGCTTGCCATTCCTCTACTCTATCAAAGCCACGTCTTATTTTGTCAAATTCTCTTTCTTGATTGTGGTAACGTTCTACGGTGTTGTTATTATGCTGGCTCATCAATCCAACGCCGCTTAAATGCGTGGCAGTCGGCAACGTAGTAGCTATGGCGTGATTGTAGCTCGCCAGCTTATCCGTAGTTATGACTACAGGCTTTTTGATAAGTGGTTTGACCTTGTCCAACACTATCTTCGCTTCAAAGATACTGCGCTCATTCGTAATGTTGTTGGCGAGTAAAAAGCGTGTTTTCTCGTCTATGACGTTCCAGCACCACTTCCACTCCTTTTCACTCTTAGTTTTAAGTTTCTGCTCATCAAGCTGCAACCTATCGCTAACCTTCGGCTTTAGCTTGTCAGTGTAGGCGTTAATCTTCTCTGTGAAACGGAGAACATACTGCCTTATCGTCTCGTGATGCAAACTTACGCCATAAAACGTCTTGATAGTTCCCTTAATATCCCTGAGCGAAAGTCCCTTGTAATATAAGTCCATAATTAGCGTAATCATCTGACCATTAACCTTAGTCCTCTTAACAAGGTCAGGACAAAAACGCCTCTTACACGCTTTGCACTTATAACGCTGCTTAACTTCGGTCGTTGTCCTATAAGTTCCACGCTTAACTACTTCAGCAGAACCACAAGGACAGACAACTTTATTCTGAGCAACTCCGTCGGTAAATTGCAAAAATTCCGATTCTTGAGAACTCCTTAGTTTCAAAAATAGCTCGATGCTTTGTATGTGCTTGCACGCCAAGTTTCTTTTTTTGAAGTCGAGACATTCGCATTCCCACGTTTCAAAATGAGTAACCTTATATTTCTTTCCCTCGTCGGATTGCGAAGGCACAAAGAACGTTTCCTCATTAATTATCGTTGGTGTGTCACCTTTAGCAAGAATACTATATCCTCTTATCCTTCGGAGTTCCAACAACTTTTTATATTTCTCTCGGTTCTGCCTCATTTGAGGGCTGATTTGTTCGCAAGACATCTTCGGTACCTCTGCCCTTGAAGTCTGAAGCTTCAGGGGCATTTCTGATTATGATTGTAAGTTCTTGACCTTCCTTTAAATTCCACTTTCGTACCAAGTTAATGGGAATTGTCACCACATAACTGTTCCCAGTTTTCCATATTTTTGTATCAATTTCTCGTCTTTTCATGTATTTATTATGTAAATACTACTTATATTTAAATCTTTCGGGTGAGTATACGTTTTCGTATACTAATTACTTACAGAACTCGTTATGCGAGTTATAGGAAGTTTTAAATACTTGGACGTTATAAGCGCTTCTTGGTGTAAAAATGAGAAAACTAAAAAAGATAAAAGTGTCATATCAATATGGCAACTGGAAAAAATCGGCGTTGTTGACATTGCAACGTCTTAAAGCAGCGAATGATTCAGGCATAAAACCAAAAGCGTTTTACTTCAAGAATGGTGCTGTAGGCGCATGGCTTGTTATCTTCAAGCAACACGGCGAAGTCCAAAATGGGGACGGATTCGAGATAACGCAGAAAGGAATTGAACTCATGGAACAGCTAAAGGATTACAATTTCGTAGTAGCCCGCGGGCCGAGAAATATCAATTTACTAACTGAGGACTGGGAGAATTCTCAAGCGCGCACAGTAAAAAATGACATGGTAGTAAAAACTCCTGATGCCACCTTTTTTATAGAAATTAAAGGTCCCAATGGGCTGCATATAGCTTCAAACACATCGGGGGTAATTGCAAAAAAAATAATAAAAGAACTTACACAGATTAACTGAATCCGCCTCACGTTTCCCAAAGCTTCGGGCGGGTTCCTCTGTACTGTCCATGCAAAGGACGGGAAAGGCTAAGTTGCAACGGTTTGCGACCGACGACCGATGCTTAATCTACCCTTTAGCAAAGGTAGATGAGGAACCCGAACATTTAAATCTTTCTTTAGAAAAGTATTTTAGCCAATACTCGCCATTACTCCTTTAAGTCCATGAGCCCGACAGCCAGCCTTTAACCGTTATAGTTTTTCTTTGAGTCCATCAGAAACGACAGAGCCAAAAAATTTGATACCGCTGGATTGTCATGGCTTTATCGTTACCGTATTGGACTTGGTCACGAACTTCACGTTCTTCTCGGTGTAGAACCTGACTGAGCCCTTTGGAAGGGAGAACTGGCCAAGCACGCTCAGCTTCAGCCGTATCTTGTATGCAAGTATGCGCTCCTCATGCCTGTCCAGGTTTTCAAGCTCCCATTTCACGACAGAGCCCCGGCCGTCGTTGAAGACTGTAGCGGGCTTCAAGGTGCCCATTGAATCATGCTCAACCTCTGCAATCATCGGCACCCGGTCCATCACGGTAAGCTTGACGTAGGGGTTGGATGACCTGTTGCTCACGCGCAGCACGACCTTGAGCTCGGAAACGCCACCTTCCCTGTAGCTGATAGCGCTCGCCTCCTTTATGAGCTGAACAGAACTCCTCATGAACCGGTAAATCACGAACCCTGCCAGGGCAAGCAGCAACAGCCAAAGAACAGGCTGGTAGCTCCGCACAACCCTGATTGTGACCTGCCCGCTCGGCTCAAGCGACAGCTCCCATGCATTGAAGCGCTTCCCGCCCTTGGCAATCGTGAATGACTTTGGCGATGACCTGAGGAAAAGCGAACCGAGCAGGCTCGTCTCCTCCTCTATGACCTTCACGCCCTTGACGTTTCCCTCGTTAACGTAAGTCGTCTCGTTGACCCACTTCAAGAAAGAACCCTTCCTTTCGGATTTCACAGGCTTGATTTCAGAGTAGCTTATCACCTCAAACTTCTCAAAAATCGTCGGCTCAAGCGGCTGGCCGTTGACAGAAAGCACAACCTTCAGCGTATCCTGCACAGGATGGGTAAGGGGGTCAAGTTTAACCCGGGCAGAAACCGCCTTGCTCTCAAACGGGTTGAGGGTGGTATCAATCTCTTCCCTTATCACGCCTGTCGAAACGCTGGACAGGACAACCTTAAGCGCTGAAATGTTCTTCGGATTCCTGTTAATCAGGTTAACCCTGATGACAAACTCGTTGCGGGGATCAATCCTGGCCGGAATGTCAACTATCCTGCCAACAGCAGCAAGGTACTCCATTATCAAAGGGTATCTTGAACGGATGTTGACAAATGTTGAAATCTCCTGCTTCTTTCCTGTACTTACGGACTTGATTTCCAGCNNGCCGCACAGTCACGGTGCCAAAAGCAGGGACGTCAACACCAGAAAAATAGTGGTACAACGGCTCAGACTGCACGCCCCACTCAACATCAGGAACTGAAATCCTGAACGTGTCAGAGTATGCGCTGGGATTCCCGATGACCACGTCAAAGATGGCCTGGCCGTCAAAAAGTATGGAAGAATTAACCGCCCTGACAGAAACAGAAAAAGAGCTTGGCTCAATTTCTACGGCATCCTGCGCGGCAGCGGGCAGGGCTGCCAGCAGCACAGCAACCAGCCAAAGGATGAAAATCGCACCTTTTTGCAACCCACGCATTTTAAACGCTGCTCCTGCATCAACCCGCAACTCATGCAACACCCCAAAAACTGCCTTACACCTTTAAATAGTTTGTGGCGGAGAGAAGGGCCGCGAGGCAAACTCACCACTGCTCGTAGCCTCACAACCCTTGCTCCGCAAATAGGGCCGCGAGGCAAACTCACAAACATCTATAGTCAAGGACAGAAATGAATGAGCAAAAAGCTGTCCTCGACTAATAGCAAAGGGCATATTGCACGCTCAACTTTTTGTGCCCTTTGCTATAGTTGCCTTACAACCAAAAGAAAGTGGGGCCGCGAGGATTTGAACCCCGCTTATGCCCACCCCAAGGGCATGTCATGCCAAATAGACCACGGCCCCGAAATCTCAAAGAGAAGCAAAAGCTGCCCTTTTTATAATAGTTTTGGAAAAGAATAAAAAAACCCAACCGCAACAGAGCTGCGGGATATGAAACCCATTTGAGCAATCACTTCTCGGTGCAGTAGCTGCCGAATTCATTCGCCACCCAGGAGCATTTCGGATTTGAAGAACAATCATCCTTCTCCTCAAGGTAATAGCAGCTGAACTTGACGCATACACCGCCATCAGCCGAATAGCGCCAGAGGCACTCTGAGTTGGCGCTGCACGCCTCACCTGACTCCACGGCAGAGCAGTCAAAGCTGTCGCAGTAGTAGCCAGTCCACGAGCATCGCTTGTCTGAAGAGCACTGCTGCTCTGATTCAATGCCGGAGCAGTCAAACTCCCCGCATACCGGGAACTTGTACGCGCACTCTGCTTTTAACTCGCAAAGCTTCCTGTCGGCAGAGACAGTAACACACCCATAGCCCAATTCCGACCGGGATTCACAGGAGAAAGGCAGGCACTCCCCGCCTCTGCAAAGGCCGTATTCATCGCTGTACGATTGCTCCCTCGAGGTTTGAAGCTCAAACAGCTTTGGCACGAACGGCTCTAAAGCTGCCGTGCCTGCCCCGAACAGCAATGGCTCAATGCCGGAAATGTTAAGGGTAACCTCGCCATCGTAGCTCCTGAAAGGCAGGAAAACAACTGCGAACTTCCCATCTTCGGAGCACGCGCTGCCTGCAACTTCGCCTGAAACAGGCAGCTCAAGCTCAGAATCATCAAAAGACTCACTCACCAGAGCAGCGCTGAATGTCATAAGGCTGGTAAGTCCATTTTCCTCAACGAGCTCAGATTGCTCACTCACCGAGAAATTCATGAGAAGCGGCAATCCGGTCTTCCTGTCCATGCACGTGCTGAGAAGCCCTTTCTCTTTCCACGCGTCAGACAAAGCAGAGTAATCCCGGACCGAATTTCCAATCATGGAGGACAAAGTCTCGCTAATGAACTTCGCCATGTCTACTATCTCAATGTCAAACGCGGCGCAGCTCCTTCCGGCAGCGCTGCCCTGCCCCGCACGCTTTATTACAATGTTTCCTGAGGCAAGCCCCTCATTGAGGATGCCCAAAGATTTCATTTCAGCGCCAGACCAGTTCAAAACAGCTTCACTTGCCTCACACTGGACAGAGCCAGTACCAAGCCCAAGGAAACCCAGGCCGTCAGTACAGGTTATCGTAAAGCCGCCGGCCGTATAGGCAGAACTCTTGAATGCCATTCCAAACATGGAAACCTCGCTGACCACCTTGGACCTTTCGCCTTTCTTGAAAATGCCAATCTTCATGCCAAGCGAACCAACCATGGGAAGCGAGGGCATCATGACATCATACACAATCTTGTACTCATCAATACCCACTGTCTTATCATAGTAAGAAAGGTATTCCTGAGCCGGGTCCTGCGGGGAGCAGCCGACAAGCAAAAGGACAAGCAATAATCCAGAGATAAAGGCAACAACCCCAGGTTTGCACCGCATAACCCAGGACAACGGCTTGCGGCTTATAAATCTTTCTGGCTGCCATCACGAATGTTCAGCCAACAACCCTGCTAACGTGCTGCTCCTTCTGGACGCGGATGACGCGCTGCACGAAGCTCTCTATGCGATCCTCGTGGCTGACCAGGATTACCTGCGGGAGCCTGAGCTGGGCAAGGACGTCGCGGAGCTTGTTCAACTGCTCTGAACTGAAGCCGTCAGTCGGCTCGTCAAGAATAAGGATGTCCCTCGTCCGGATAGTGGACACAAGGTTATTGATGACGGCGTTGAGCGCAAGCNNAAGCCGGTAGGCAAGGGCGCAGCTCGTCTTTTCCCCCCCTGAAAGGTTCTCAATGGGAATTTCAAACCCGTCCGCTTCCACAACAGGCGTAAAATCATCATCAACCCTGGCAGAGAGCGTGTCATTGCCCATAAGCATGAGAAACCATTCCCTGAAAAGTGCATCAAACTCCTGATGGACCGTCATCATGACCTGCCTTTCAATCACGCCGACAATCTTTAGAAACATCTCCTCAAGCCAGAAGCCCATGTTGCCTGCCGCCTCCAGCTCCTTCCTGGCTGATTCCATAATGCCTATCTCGCCTGAAAGCAAGGCAAGCATCTTCACGATTCCCTCCCTCTCCTTGTCAAGCCCTGCCTTTTGCGCCGAAAGGCGCATCCTTTCAAGAATCGCCCAGTCAATTTCCGGCTGAACCCGCGCAATTTCTCCTTCCACATCCCCGAAATCGCCAATCTCGCCGGACAACGCTGAAAGTTTCACCTCAACAGCCAGCAGTTCTTCTTTGGCAGCCTGAATTGACTTCTCTGCAATGCCAATGGCACGCTCTTTTTCGATTGCCATGACCCTGCCCTCTCTGGCAGTGCCAAGTTGCTTTTGCAAGCGATACAAGGCGCCCAGTCCCGCCTGCACATCCACTTCCAGTGCCGGAGCCGCCTCCTGCTCAATCTTTATGCCAAAAAAAGCTGCCAGGTCAAAGAAATGCTTAAGCTCTGAATCAAGCGAAACAGACGTCCTCTCCCTTGCCAAAAGCGCGGAAATCTGTGACTTCAGCACCTTCACCCTCTCTGAAGCGGCAGACCTGCCAGCCAGAAACCCTGACAGCTGCCGGTCAATCTCAACCATTCTGGCATCCTCTTCTCTGGCAATCGCGTGTTTATGGCCGTCGGAAACCGGCTGGAGGCACGTCGGGCAGCTCGAGAGCGAAGCCACCTTCTGCTTCAGCTGCCAAGAAGATGCCTTGAGCGCCTCGCACCGGCTGATGCCTGCTTCCGCCTCAGACCTAAGCTTCTCCGCGTTTTCAATTTCAATCTCAAGCGCTGCGCGAGAGCCTGCTTCAGACAAAAGCCGCCTTGAAAGGGAAGAAAGCGAAGAAAGTGAAGCCGAGAGGGCAGCCAATGCTGATGATGTTTCAATACTGCCAGACCTCAACCGCGCCAGCTCATCCATAAGCGCGAGCAGTTCAGAATTTTTTGAATCAATCAGCCCCTTCCTTTCCCCAACCACTGCGGCAAGGGCGGCCAGACTGCTCTTAAGCCGGAAAAGCTTCCTTGCTTTTTCCTGAAGCAAGCTAAGCCCGGCCTGTCCCCGCTGCAATGCCAACTCCACATCCGCCAATGCAGGAGCAACGGGTGCCAGCCTGGCTTCAACAGCGGCAAGCTCGCCGGAAAGGCCCTGAAGCTGCTGCTGCTTACCCGGCAGGCCCTCAACCCTCGCGGAAAGCTCACGCCGCTTCTCCCGAATCCCCTGCAGGACAATGCCCACGGCTTCCCTGACCAACTTGTACTTTTCAATCTGAAAAACCCGCCTCAACGTGTCAAGCCGCCCCTGAGGGTCCTCAAAAAGAATGCGCTTCATCTCCTCCTGAGGCGTGTAAACGGTAAACCGGTAAATAAGCCCCTTCGACTTCCTAAGAAGCTCATGTGGGTAGCCGAGCAACCCAAGAATCCTTGCACGAAGCTCCTCGGCCGTGCAGAACTGCTTAACTCCGTCAATGACCAGCCAGCCCTCCTCCTGCTTAACAGAATCCTTAAGCCGCCTCAGGTTGCGGCGGACAATAACCTCCTTGCCGTCAATGGAGAATCCAAGCTCAACGTAGCCCTGCTGCTTACCATGGCGAAGCAGCGCCTCCCCGGAAAAAAGGCCCTTGCTGATACCGAAAAGGGCAAACTCAATCGCGAGAAGAATCGTGGACTTGCCAGAACCAATGTCACCCGAAAGGAGGACAGTCCCATGTGGAAACTCAACCTCCTGGCTCAGGTAGCTGCGGATGTTGTGAAGATTCACGCTCTTTATTAACATGGCCCAAAGAGGGGGATGCTGCCAATAAAAAGTTTTTTAGGAAAAAATAAAAGCTTAAATATCAGTTATCTTTATTGTATAATAATTATACTAAAAAGATAATAAGGTGATTGAATGATAGTTTGCAAGACCAAAAGATGGGGGAACTCCATAGGGATAAGAATCCCGAAGAAAACGGCAGACGAACTTGGCTTAAAAGAGGAGCAGGACCTTGTTGTGGAAATATGGAAAAAAGAAAATCCGCTGAGGGAGCTTTTTGGAGCGCTGAAATTCAATGAGCCAACAGAGAAAACACTAAAAGAGATAAGAAAAAAGGAGAGCAAGTACGCATGAACTGCCTGGACACCTATGCACTAGTAGAGTTAAGCAGCGGGAATCCAAAGTTCTCAACCCTCATGAAAGAGGAATTCGTAATTCCAGATCCAACAATGGCCGAGTTTTACCTTGTCATCAAAAAGAAGCATAACGATGAAACAGCAAACTACTGGCACAGGAAGCTTGCCCAGTTCTGCAAGCCTGTTCCAAGGCAAACGCTGATAAACGCCCTTCTTTTCAGGGAGGAGAACAAGGCAGAGGACATCTCAGTATTTGATGCTGTCGGCTACGTATTTGCAAGAGAAAACAAGCATGCTTTTGTCACCGGAGACAAGGCTTTCAGGAACAAAACTGGCGTAATGTTCATACAAAAATAAGGCATAAGCAGCCTCTTCAGTCAGCTCCCCCGCAGCATAATCAGGTCATTTGTAGTAAGCTTCCTGTGTGAACGCATTTTTGCCGCAAGCTCAGACTCAACCATTTCAATACGCTGAGCCTCCTCAAGCCGCTTCTGCTTTTCCTCTTCAACCCTTAGCTTATCAAGCTCCTGATTAACAACAGAAAGCTCCCCGAGCTTCTGCTCAAGCTCCTTCCTAACAGA
>DUGG01000032.1 GCA_013331515.1 Candidatus Woesearchaeota archaeon | reverse complement strand
CTTGCCAAATCTACGACAACCGCCGGCTTGAGAAGCGCGAGCAGCAAAGCAAAAGCCAGCAGGGCGGCGGAATCGCCGTAGACTTATCACTGATGGAAGAAAAAAAGGCACTCATTAGCGGTAAGGGTTTTTTCGCTTCGACAATTTTTTCACGGATTAAAACAATCTATTTCATATGGTTGGCAATTGACATAGTGTTTCCAGGCAACCCCGTGCAAATCGCCCAAAGCATGGCACTTCTTTCAGCCCAATATTTCAGGGAAGTGCATTACACCCCGCCAAACGAGACAAGCCGGGTTGCAGCGTTCATTCACAGCCTAGTGCCGAGGCCGGTGGCAACAAAGGAATATGGCACTTAATCGCTCAGAACAATTCTCAGCTCTTTCCCGTAAGAGAGCTTTGCGATGTTGTGCGCCGCCAGCATGTCCTTTTCGATTGGCTTGAATTTTTCAGGCAGGGTAGCTTCCTTTACCTCTGCCTTGAGAGAGAGTCCTTTTTCCTTCTTCCGCTTCCAAATTTCGCTGTCCAGCGCTTCCAACTCAGAACCGGTAAATCCCAACAGCGCGTAATCTTCAGCAGATGGGAACTTCTCAAAGTGGACGTCCCTCGCATAAAGCTCATAGTAAAGCTTGAAAGTTATCATCGGGATTATGGGAGCCAGGATTAACAACAGCCTTTCAATGCAGTAATGCAGCGTTTCAACAGCCGCTGCCTGCTCTTCCTTGCTGAACTTCCCGTTGCTGTTGTAAGCCCTGTTTTTGGCAAGTTCAACGTAATGGGAAGCGAACGTCTCCCATAAGAAGTGCTTGGCCTTCTGCGAAGGGTTGTGGAAATCGTAGTGGTCATAGCCCTTGGCAGCTTCTTCCACCAGGTCATTTACCTCGTGCCTTATCCACTCGTCCAAAGGCTGCAGCTTGGCATTGCCCTTCGGTTTTTCAAACATGGAAACAAATCTCGCCACGTTCCAGAGCTTGGCAATTGCCTTCCCGGCGCCGTCAATCCTTTCAAATGAGCACCTGAAATCAGTTGTCGTGATGTTGCCCTCGATTGCCGCCCACAGCCTGAATGGCTCTGCTCCATACTTCTCCAGAATGTCATGCGGGTCAACAACATTGCCTTTCCTCTTGCTCATCTTCTTGCCATGCTCGTCAACAATGTAGTAATTTATCCACGCCTCAGCGAAAACGCTTTTGCCAGTCAGGAGATAACCCTTGAGCAGCGTATAATACAGCCACGTCCTCACAATATCTTTCCCCTGCGGTCTCAAGGTGCACGGGAAGCTCTTTCTGAAAAAAGCGTCATCCCGGTTGTACTTCAGGATGTAAAGCGGCGAGTTTGAGCTGTCAAACCACGTGTCAAGAACACGAGTCTCGCCTTCAAACTCCCTGCTGCCGCATTTCCCGCATTTTTCAACAGGTGCGGGCTCTCTCCACGGCTGGCAGTATCTGCCTTTTGGCGCTACAATAACGGCATTGCACTTCCTGCAATGCCACAACGGTATTTCGGTGGCATAATACCTCCTCCGCGATATCGGCCAGTCAATTGAAACAGAATTAATCCAGTCTGTGAGCATCTGCCTGCTTGATTCATCATAGAAAGTGACTTCCTTGGCTATTTTGAGCATTTGCTCCTTGTAGTCAAGCTGCTTGACATAGAATTCCTTCATCTGTATGAATTCAACGTGGTCTCCGGAACGGTCACAGACGGGAGTCCTGTGCACTGTTGGCGTTTGTTTTAGCAGCAGCCCAGTCTTTTGCATCTCATCAACCATCGCCTTCCTTGCGTCCTTTATCTTCATGCCATTGAGGAAGCCAGCGTTTTCATTCATTGTCCCATCAAGGTTGATTGAGATGATTGAAGCCAATCCCACTTCACGAGCAAACCTGATATCAGCTGTATCGCCAGCCGTGCACATCATGACCAGCCCGGTTCCCTTTTCCATGGACGCCTGGGGGTGGGCCATTATCTTTACCTCGCTGTTGTAGATTGGTGTCAGGGCTGTTTTTCCTTCCAGTTTCCTGTATCTTTCATCTTCTGGGTTGAAT
Source organism: Candidatus Woesearchaeota archaeon (assembly GCA_013331515.1). Lineage (GTDB taxonomy): Archaea > Nanobdellota > Nanobdellia > Woesearchaeales > UBA10216 > UBA10216 > UBA10216 sp10216u. The sequence continues at coordinate 1,309 of DUGG01000032.1, read as the reverse complement.
ATGACCGCTATGCAACTGGAAATGAGCTCTGGCCTTGTTGTGCCTATGATTATCCTTTCCTTGGTTTCCTTGACAGTGAACGCTACGTCGTTCCAGATGCTGTTGACATCGGTGTAGTCAATCTCGGCATCCGCAATAGTCGTTCGGCAGCCCGGGCAGTAGTTGTTAATCCTCTCTTCCTCGTAAATCAGCCCTTTATTCCAAAGGTCAATGAAAGTCTCCTGTGTCAGCATCCTATAGTCTGCGCTGTCAGTCTCGTAGACTTCGCCAATGCCATTTCCTCTCTTCCATGAGTTGAACCCTATTCCCAACTTGAGGAACGAGTCAATGGATGCTGTCCCAGCTTCTTCAAGCACCTGCCTGCACTTCTGTAGGAACTCCTCACGGGACATCTGGTGGAATCTTATGCCAAACTTCTTCTCGGCCGCCATCTCAATGGGCAACCCGTTGTTATCAAGTCCAAGCGGGAACAGTACGTTGAAGCCCTTCATCCTCTTATAGCGGGCAAACATGTCCATCAAAGAATAAGTCGTGGCGTGCCCTATGTGTATTGGCGTGTTAAGGTATGGTGGAGGGGTGTCAATAGAGTAAACATTGCCAGCGGCCTTAGGATTAAACGCGTAAGTCCCGTCCTTTTTCCACTTCTCGTAAACGTCCCTCTCCAGCTCCTTGGACCACTTCTTCTCAGAAATGCTCGGCTGCGGGAAGGACTGCTTGCCTTCAACGTCATCTGCAGTCATGAATAAACCAAGAGCAGCACAAGAAGTATTTAAAGGTTGGTAAAAGTCGGTAAAGTAAAGTTATGTGAGGATGTTTAAATTCTGTTTCTGAGAATTATGGTTTGGCAGTTGCGCTGCCAAGCCTTTGAATCAGGGGCTTGGCTGAAAAACGCGCGACTGNNACCCAGCAAGTCCAGCATGGGTTGTGTGATGAAGCTCGTGCACTTCTTTCCTGAATAAGTCAGGTATAGACTTCGTTTGGCGCGGCTCATGGCGACGTAGAACAGGCGCTTTTCCTCTTCTTCCTTGTCGTACTCATCGACTTTTACCATGTCGATTACGGGATGTTCGCTTCCTTTGGCCGGGAAGTTGGCTGTTGTGCAGCCTATCACGAATACCAGCTCGGCTTCCAGGCCTTTGATGGCGTGGATTGTGGCAAGAGTGACGTCGCCTTCCCCGGCAACGATTGTTTGGCGGATTTCATCGCTTCTCAGCACATGAGGGATGCCGCGCGCCTTCATCAGCATGGAAAGCTCGTTTAGCTGCCGGTTTGTCCTGGCAAGGACGAAAATTTCTTTCCTTGGCAGCTT
>DUGG01000098.1 GCA_013331515.1 Candidatus Woesearchaeota archaeon | reverse complement strand
AACACGGGCTAGTTGACTTTACCCACAAAGCGAAAATTTTAAATAGGACTTCACCCAGTGAGACCTAAAACATTTTGGGGCATTTTGCATGAAGGAAAGGGTAACGCTGACTCTGGATGGCAACATCCTGTCCGAAGTTGACCGCAGGGTTGACGGCCACAAGATAAAGAACCGCAGCCATGCCATTGAATTGCTCCTGATGCAATCGCTTGGCAGCGCTGACATGCCGAAGGTTGCGGTTATACTCGCAGGAGGGGTTGGCACGCGGCTCAAGCCGATAACATTTGAGATTCCGAAGCCGCTTGTCCTTTTGCACGACCGCACGCTGCTGGAGCACCAGTTCGACCTGTTCAAGAAGCACGGCATCAAGAACATAATCATCTCGATTGGCTACAAGGGTGAGAAGATAAGGCAGGCCATTGGGGATGGCAGGCGGTTTGGGGTTAATGTAAGCTACATTGAGGAGAGCAAGCCGCTTGGCACTGCCGGGCCACTGAAGCTTGCCAGACCCATGATAAGCGGCACGTTTGTAGCGGAGAACTCCGATGAGCTTAAGGAAATAAACCTTCATGACATGTATCTTTTCCATAAGGAGAACAAGGCAACGGTCACCATAGCACTTACGACAGTTGATAACCCAAGCTCTTACGGCGTTGCGAGGATGCAGGGAAACCGCATACTGGAATTTGTCGAGAAGCCGAAGAAGGATGATGCCCCTTCCAATCTGATAAACGCCGGGCTTTACATGATGGAGGCGGAAGTGCTGGACTACATCGGCGATGGCTACTGCATGCTTGAGAAGGATGTTTTCCCCAAGCTGGCCACCGAGGGCAGGCTTTTCGGCTATCCGTTCTCGGGGCAGTGGTATAATACCGGCACGCTTGAGCTTTACGAACAGGCCATCAGGGAGTGGAAGGACCTCGCGTGAGTTCAGCGATAATCAGTATTTTCTGAAACAAGTGGTGAAACAGGTGGACACAAGCTTTTTCCACGCTTACGATATTCGGGGCCTGATAGGCACTGAATTGAACGATGAAACGGCAGAAAGGGTCGGAAAGGCCCTTGGCACGGTTATTGCCGGGAAGCCAATCGTGGTTGNNTGTGCGCTACTCTTCAAGGCAGGTAGAGCCGGCATTCATACGCGGCTTGGTCTCAACCGGCTGCGCCGTTACTGAAATCGGCGAATGCGCCAGCCCTGTCCTCTTTTTCAATGCATTCCACCGCAGGCAATTTGGGGTTATGATAACGGCAAGCCACAATCCCGCAGAGTATACGGGCTTCAAGTGCGTGGAGCCGAACGGGCTTTCTTTTCTCAGCCAGTGGGAAGACGTGAAGCGCGTTTATGGGAATGGCGAATTCAGGAAGGGCAGTGGCAGCGTGGCGGCATCTGACGGTTATGCACCTTATCGCGATTTTCTCAGGGGGATAATCCACCTGAAGAGGCCGGTTACAGTCGCAGTTGACTGCATGTATGCCTCTGGAGCGNNTCATCCCACGGTTGTATGAGGAGCTTGGCCTGAAAGTCATACCGGTGCATGCAACCCCGATGCAGGATTTCAACGGCCAGAGGCCTGAGCCCAAGGGGGAGAACCTCCGGGAGCTTGGGAGGGCGGTTGCGGAAGGCCGTGCAGACTTTGGCGTTGCCTTTGACGGCGACTGCGACCGCTCGGTCATTGTTGACGACAAAGGGCGCGAATTGAACGGCAGCATCAGCTCAGCTGTTTTTATAAGGAGCATTCTTCCCCTGAAACCAGGGGACAGGCGTAATGTGGTCATGACGGTTGACTGCAACAGCGAGCTTAAGCTTCTCACAGAGTCCCTTGGCGGCAGGTTTGTGTGGAGCGATGTTGGCCACAGCTTCATAGGCAAGATGGTTCACGACACGGCTGCGGTTTATGCCGGTGAGATGAGCAGCCACATGTGGTTTGAACATTACCCTTTCAGCGACGGGTTCATTTGCGGGCTGAAGATGGCAGAGATTTTGAGCAACAACGATGAAAAATTGTCACAGCTCGCTGATGCTATCAGGTTCTCTCCAATGATGAAGGAGTATGTAGGCTGCGGCACTCACGAAAGGAAGGACAATGTCATCGCAAGGCTTATTGCCTATGCCCGGAAGATGTACCCTGACGGCACTTTGACCCGTGACGGCATAAAGTTCTTCCTCAACGATATTGAATGGGTAATGCTGAGGAAAAGCAACAACCTTCCGGAAGTTTGCATAGTCATAGAAGCCAAGGACGATGCAAGGCTGAAGCAGCTTCACGGCGAGTATAGGAAAATTGTTGATGCTGCGATCAGTGAAGCCTAATAATTACCTTTTAAGGNNGTCACATAACCAGCGCAGTTCTCTCTATATATGTGGTATTTATATATGTGGTATTCTTTTCTGAAGGTTTATGGTTGAGCTTAGTAGACTAACCTTTGGGTATTACACTGCGGGAAGGGCTTACGGAAATATACTTGGACCTGAAATCGTGGGTTTAAGGGATTTTTTGTTGCAAGTTGGACAGTCCTCACAGATAAAAATTGCTGCCTGGTACTCAACTCAGGGAGGTAGCGCGGTGTGGAAGAATCATGCCGTGAGGATTAGGCTTGAGGGGCAATTGAGTTCTCTCGAAACCGGTTTAAATCAAATTATCGAGCGCGAAGACGTTCCTACATTTGTTGACCGACCGGAATTAGGAGGTATCCCGCCATTTTCTTTGATATTTGTCCTGC
>DUGG01000076.1 GCA_013331515.1 Candidatus Woesearchaeota archaeon | reverse complement strand
GTTTTCGCGCAACTTGCTTTTTATTTCCTGAACCCATTTTGGGTGGGTGAAGTCGCCTGTCCCTAGAAGCCCGATGCCTTTGATACGCGCGTATTTTTCAAGGTTTTCAAGGCTCAGATCCTTGCTGCATGCCCTGCTGTGGCTGCTGTGGATGTGCATGTCGGCTATGACTTTCATCCTCGTTTGTGGCTGCCGCGACTTATTTAAAGTTTATCCATTCAGAAAATCTTTCATTCTCGTCTGAAATCCTCATCGTCGTGCTGGCGCGTGGAAATGGAAAGCGTTTAATGCCGGATTCCGTTTCAGTTTATGTTGTTCGACCCGTATCTTTCGCCTTTTAAGGGAAATTTCCTGTCCCCTGGCTGTGGCTGCGTTTTCTTTTCCTTTGCGCATTCGTCCCACATTCCGGCCTTCGCTGCCTTGGCATTATTTTCAAGTTTCTTGTAGTTCTCAACCGTGGTTGTCAGGGAGGGGTATGTCTTGGCGTGGCCGCTTGTTATGAGCTGCTCGTTGACGGTCATGTTTGTCTCCAGGACGGTCACATACCTCAGCAGCCGCCCATACTTGTCCTTGTCGTCTTTTTGGATTTTGTCCTTTTCAAGCAGGACGTGCTTGTTGTGCGCCAGTTCTTTAAGCATGGCTGTTGCCTGCTGGCTGAAGCATTCTGCCTTCTCGCGGGGGCTTGTCTCGGGCGCGTCTATGCCGAGCAGCCGCACTTTCTCCTTCTTTCCGCCAACTCCGTAATAAACGGTGAGGGTGTCCCCGTCAAGGACATTTGCCACCCTCCGGTAGGTTTTTCCGTCTATTATCCTTGGCGCTATTTGTATGTTTGTGCTTTGGACGCTTATCGTTCCGTGGCAGTGGTATTCGTTCTTCAGCAGGTCGTACTGCTCACACTCGGAAGTGCACTTGTGGCAGCCAAACCTGTCTTTTTTCTCCTGGCTTGCTTCAGATGCAACCGAGAATAGCAGGAAGAGCGAAATCAATATTGCCGTTCCTGCGGTTGCGTTTCTCACGATTCTGCCTCTTTTTTGGCTTCATAGCCTTGCTTTGGATATTTAAACGTATCCAAAATTTCGCGCTTTGTCGTATCCTGATGATATTTGACCTTGATGGTTTAATTTGTTTCATGTTTATTAAACCTCTGCTTTTAACTTTCTGACGAATGCCTGTGCTGGTGTTTCCAGCACGTCGAAGCATAAGCTTCAATGTGGTCGCACTTCGTTGTACCAGCCAAGGAATTCCTCTTTGGTCGAAAATGCTCTTCTGTGTCTATCATAAGTTTCGAACTACCGTTCTACTTTGCCGTTGCCCTGTGGGTGTTTAATTCTGCAAAGTATCTGCCGTATGCCCCGGCTTTCGAGGAATGCTTTAAACCTCGAATTACCATCAGTTATGTTAGCAACGAACTGGGCACTGTGGTCTGAAATACATTGCTTGATACTGCCATGCTTCAAGGCTTCTTCCATGCCTTGAATTGAAGCATCCGTCGTTGCACTGCCACATTCCAGCAGTGCCAGGATTTTCCTGCTGGCATCATCAATGACAGCAAAAACGTACGTTTTGCCATCATAATGCCAGTCAATATGCACCGCAGTCAAGCTGTGCCTACGCTCATACCGTACCCAAGCTTTCTTCCTTACGTCTTTCTTTGCTTTCCGCTTGGCAAAGCCAAGCGTAAGCATTATCTTGTGAATCCAGTTATGACCGATACGCTTGCCATAATCCCGCTCAATGAACCGTTCAAGAGTGTCTGCCGACACCCCGTATTTAACCCAAGCTACCCTTACAAGGCTTACTTCCCAATCCTCAACAGGTTTACTTGGACGACCAACATCCTTTCCAATCGCCGGAATCTCACCTGTTTGATTGTAGATATTCCAAACCTGGTAAACTCTCTGCTTAGTAATCCCACCAATCTTCCTTGCCTGATACTTGGACTCACCGTCATTTAACACCCTTAAAGTCTCAACCAGCTTAGCTCGTGTAAGTTTCATACCTCCAGTTTCTGCACCGAGGTAAAATAATTTCGGGATAACACAGTTTGGCGTTATCGAAAGTTTTATATTGCTTCATTGGGTGAGAGTTTCTCATGCGATTCGGTGTGCTTGCTGTTGCCATTATTGTTGCCATTTTAGCAGTTGGCTGCCTGGAAGCCGGGCAAAACGGCTATCCGCAACAATCTGGTGTTGAAACTGGGTTGCAGTCTTCCCGGGCGCCATCACTGCCGCCATCTTCTCAGTTAAATGATGCTCAACCTCCAGCAGATCCCGAAAAGGCAAAGCTCGGGTTAGCTCCCTGCGGGAACAGAAAGGAATTATTTTCAATGCCCCCGACTGATATGGAAAAAGTTGTCACCATGACACCTGTTGGGATGATGTCCCCACCAAGCCACGTTTTCCCAGCGCCGCACATGTACTTTTTCCCTTTGGACTTCAAGAGCCCTGAAGATGTTGAAATTCCTATTTATGCTTCGGGTAATATGACCCTCACCCAGATTGGCTTGCGCCACTATAACACGCTGGGGCAGTATGAAAACTACATAGATTATACGCTTGTTTTCTCGCCTTGCACCGGGTTTGACTTGTATTTCCATCACCTTCGCAGCCTGACTTACCCTCCGTTCATTGAGGCTGCGGGTGAGATACTTAAGAAATGCAGTTTCGGCGCGGACAACAATGAGGATTATTGCTCTGGCGAAGTAAGCATCCCGATTGAGGCAGGCAGGCAGTTTGCAACAGCTGGTGACTTGAAGGCTGGCGTGTGGGGCTTTGACCTGGGCGCCAGGGATTACAGACTTGAGGGCGGCACTGATTTTGCTAACCCTTCCAGGCATTGCGATAGGCAGGGGAATGTTTTTGACCGCTGCTATGTTGTTTGCCCATTTGATTATTTTACCGCTGATATCCTGGGCGAATTGAAATTTAGCGGCAGCTTTGGTAGCGCAGGTGGGTTGGGCTGCGGCGGCGACCTTTATTTTGACGTTGAAGGCACTGCGCAGGGTTATTGGTTCAAGAAAGGCAGTGCAAAAACAGTCTTTTGGGAGTCTGACAATATTTACCTGGGGCCCGATAATCTGAACCCTTCGGTAAGTGCGATTTCCACTGGGACTGCTGTCCCTGGGCTGGAGTCTGGGCTTTATGAGTTCGAGCCACAGTCCGTTGGAATGGTCAATCGCGATTTTAAGCAGGTTTCGAATGATGGTCAGGTCTACTGTTATGAGACGTCCAGTGGGCAGCAGCAGGGTAATGCGGCAATCCTTGTTGAAATCACATCATCAGCAACACTCCGCGTTGGAAAGCATTCTTCAAGAAGCTGCGGGGCTGGCCCATGGCCCTTTGGCGCTTACCAGGATTTTGAGCGGTGAAATGATGTTCATCCAGATTAGGAAGCAGCTGCGCTCCCTGGCTAACATCCAGAAGGCAGGGCAGTCCTTGCCAGGCTGGCAAAGTCAGGTAATTTGTGGGAGCGCCGCATTTCCCTTGTCGCCACGTGCGCTTTCATCAGGAAAGGCAGCGTTGGTTTGGCTTTCGGAATAGCAAGTTTATTGCTTTTGCTGATAGGTCGGACCTTATAGTAAATGGCAGAAATTATGGAATTTTAAATAAGTCCGTTTGCTACCCGAACCAGGCCTCCAGCTTCTTCTGCGTCTTTTCAGCTGCTAGCTCCTCGCTGTTGTAGCCGAATATCCTGAAGATTGTTTCTATCGCTGGGATTATTTGGTTATTGATGTAATATTCCGGGTCGTATTCGCCTTCCTTTACCTCTTCAGGCAGCTTCACCCTGTCCCTTATCCTCTCGCTTCCCTGCACCACAATATACCTTATTATTGCGCCCGGGCCGGCTGGCATGCCCTTTTCCTTCATCCTTTGCGCGGCTGCCACATGCGGCCCGTATGAGTCGTAGCTTCCTATTTCTTTTTTAAGCTGGGTTGTTATGATGATTTTCTCAGCAGGCAATTTTCTCATGCGCGTGTCATTGATTACTCCTTTTGCATATTCAAATGCGCCTCTCGGATTGTTTTCCTTGAGGATTGTTTGCAGCACCCTTTCCTGGGTTTCTTTTGCAACTACGGAAAGGTTTCTCCTTACAGTCTCGAATCCCCTTATCTTCATCTTCCCGTCTTCCCTTATTAGCGCGTATTTTTTCTTGGCGCCCAGCCCTGTTATTTTCGNNCTTCGTGCCTACAAAGATGCCTGCCGGGTAGAACCCTTCGTAGTCAAGTTCCATCATTCCTGGGAGGTGCTTGTTGACTTCGGCGACGAATGCTTGCACATCTTCCTTTGTTTTGCTGTCAAGGGAGAGGAATATTGAGTCAGTGTTATGCACTAAAATCATTCCTTCAGCATCAACAAAATTGTGGGCATCCTGGACCTCCACGTCATAAACGTATTTTTCATTCGGCAGTTCTTTGATGCTTCGTATCTCTGCGAGACAAAAGTTACCCATTGATTCTTTGCTCGACTGAAATCGCAGCGTCTGAATCTTCGGCTTATCTTCCCTGTAGCGCCAGGAGACATGTTTTATTTCCTTTCTCCATGCATTGGCGCCTCCAGACAATGTCTTTAGAAGGAAGCCAAGCCCCATAGCGAGTTGCCTGCTTTTTGTTGAGAACCTGATAAAGTGTGTGGCATACCTCTTGTCTTTCTTGCTGTTGCTATCCCCGTCAAGGTATCCCTTGAGGAAGGCGCACCGCAGCGGTTCTTCTGCCGTCATGATAAACCACGGGACCTTTTTGAATTCACTCCTCTTTCCGGCATCAAAGCCGAATTGGAATAAGGCCACTATGGCTTTGCACTGGACCCTGTAGTAATACATCTTCTTTCGTATTCGTTTGTCATAATCCTCAATGATGGCTGTCGATGCGCTTGTTTTAGTGTCAAGTATGGCCTTCACGCGCTCAATCAGCGCCCTGTTTTGGCCGTCAAATGATAGAAAGTATTTTCTTCCGCTCTTCGTAACTACATCAGTTACCGAGCCTTCCGCGCAATAAAATCCTAAAAGCCATGCGAGGTCATCATCAAGGTTCCAGTAACGGGGGATTTTCCTTCCACGCGCGTTTTTTGTCCCGACCCAGCTAAAAAGTGAATCCGGGCTCACGTTTTGCCGGCGTTCAGCATGCTTCAGGAAGACATGGTTCGAGAGGCTGACCCTTTTTTTGCAGTATGGGCACAGTCCTTTCTCATTTTGGAACTGCAGATTATCAGAGTATAACAGCAATTCCTTCCCATAAGCTCCCATGTCAAGCCTCGCTATGTCAAGGATATGGCCGCTTGCATACGTTGAGGTGACTTGAGGGTTTGTCAGCGAAATGAGATTATCGCCCTTTTTGAGAGTTTTTGCATCTGCGAGGATTATGCCTTTCGCAGCATCATAAGAGTAAACGGAATGCTGTGGTGTGACTACGGTCGTTCCGTATTTTGTTTCAAGGCGGAGCAGTTTGCCATCATATCTGTGGCGGATAGCCCGGACTATGGGCCTGAAGACAACATTGTTGTTCTTGTCCATGCATAGTGTTGAAATGTCCTCGCCATTTTGGTGTTTATGGTAAAGTTCGCCTATTGCTGCTAGCCGGACATCGCCGTTTCTTAACTTTACAATAAGCTGCCGGTCATATGGCAGGCTGTCGCCATAAAGCACCCTGAATCCGCTGCTTTTTGCCTGGTCTATGACGCCTTGGATGTGGTTTCTCCCGAATGCGGTTATTGCCTTTGCGCATTCAAGGCTGTACCATCTTGCCCCAAAAAACCCGAAGTATCCGTACATGGAGTTCGCTATTGTCTTGAGCGCCATCTGTCTTGCGTTGAGCGTCTTGTCTGCCCCGGTTGCCTTGATTATTTCCTTGACTCTCATCCTTCTTTTTATTACCTCATCAATGACTGTTGGTATGAACCCTCTTCTTTTTGTGCAGAACCAGATTGCATCATCACCTGGCTTGTTCTGAGCTGAATTCCTGCAGCAGTCACAGTTCAATGTGTCGGGTGATACATTGTGTGCTGATATTATGGTTGGGTAAAGGCTCATGAAGTCAAACACCACTATGTCCTTATGCAGGCCTGGTGTTGGCTCGTATACAAAGCCTCCGGTGTAGCTGGTAACTCGTCTTTGGCTTTCTTCCTTGCTGTCTGGCCGGTTTGGAACGAGCTCATTGAATTCCCTGGCCTGCCTTATCAGGTACCACTCGACCAGCTGCGAGTAGCTCATCCTGCTGATGTCAAAGAGCGGCATGCCTATCGTCCTTGCCAGCTCGGTTATATTGGGCAGTAGTTTCTTGCATAGGTTGAATGTCAGTTGCGCATCCTGCATGTTGTAGGCGCAGTATGTTTCCAGTTCGCTGCCGTGGTGGTTGTCCCATGCAATATAGAGCTTGTCTATGTCGACTTGGTCTTTTGATTCGTTTAGCAGTTCTTTTGCCACGGACGACAGGTCATATACGGTAGTTTGGAGGGAGCTGAACATTACCTTCCTTACGAATTTGAAAACGTCAATGTGGACTATCCCTGTGATTTCTATTGACGTGTTGGCTGCTGTTTTGCTTACCTTCGGCTGTGAGCCGTCAACACCGAGGTCAAGCTTCATCCGGTACTTGTCTGCCCTTGCCTTTATATATGGCAAATCAAAGACATCTGAGAAGTACCCTGCAAGTATGTCTGGCTCGTAGCTTTGGATGTAGTGCTTTATCTTTTCAAGCAATTCCAGCTCGCTGTCGACAAATTCTATGTAGTCATGCTTTGTGGGGAATTTCTTCCATGTCAGAACCTTCCTGAAGCCTTCGCCGCACAGGGCTGCCATGATTATTGGATGCTTCTCAGGCAGCATCGTCTTGCCAAGCGGATTGTGCGTTTCTATGTCAATCGCGAGTATTTTCAGGTCGCAGATATCATCGCTTGCTTGCTGGAGCATCAGGATATCGTAAGCCGGGACTTTTCCGCTTCCTTCTGCATTCGCAGCCTCGGCTTTGTGCAGTGCCAGCGGCATCACTCTTTTGTCTATAAGGAATCGTTTGGTNNCGGCGGCAGGGATGTTCACGGTTACTTTCACCGCCTTTGCCTCCTTGCCAAGATATTGCTTTGTTTGTACACCTGTCCCGGTAACCCTGAATTCTGGGATGTCGGCCTTTAGCTGCAGCAGTTGTTGTGCAGCGGCCTCGGAATCAGCGAATGGGATCACCCAGAAGTATGGCTCAAATCCTGCGTATTTTACGGCTATCCGCTTTTTTTCCGTGTTCCTTCCATAAATTTCTATGACCGGTCCATTGTCCTGCGTCTTGTAAGTTGTATCAAGCGGGTAAAAATCCAGTGCTGTCATCTTACGCTCCCCGTCGTGAAGTAAGCCGGGGCTTATAAAATGTTTGCGGTTGCCCCATGCTCTGGAGAAAATTTTTATACTCCTGTTTTTCCACGTTTTTGCATGGGGAATGATATTAATTCAGAGGCTCTTGAGCTTCACGCCAGCAGGAAGGGCAAGATTGAAGTTAAGAGCAAGGTTGAAGTCAAGGACAGGAAAGGCCTCTCGCTGGTATATACGCCAGGCGTTGCTGCTGTTTCTTCAGCCATTGGCAGCGATGGCGAATTGGCATATAAATATACGATTAAGCAGAATAGCATTGCAGTGGTAAGCGACGGCTCTGCGGTCCTGGGCCTTGGAAATATTGGTGCAAAGGGTGCCATTCCGGTAATGGAAGGCAAGTGCGTTCTGTTCAAGGAGCTTGCCGGGATTGATGCATTTCCATTGTGCATTGAGGCGCATACACCTGACGAAATCGTGGCTGCTGTCAAGGCCATTTCTCCGGTTTTTGGCGGCATAAACCTCGAGGATATTGCCGCTCCCAAGTGCTTTGNNCTGTGATGCATGATGACCAGCATGCAACTGCGGTTGTTGTCCTTGCCGGGCTCATTAACGCGCTGAAGGTCGTTGGCAAGAGGCAGGATGATGTTGTTGTAGTCATAAGCGGAGCAGGTGCAGCGGGCATTGCAACGGCCAATATGATAAGGGCTTTTGGAGTTAAGGACATCGTGATGGTTGACACTACCGGGGCCATATACTCTGGAAGGGGCGAGGGCATGAACCCGGTGAAAGATGAAATTGCCGCTGTCACTAATAAAGGCGGAAAAAGGGGCGGGCTTGCAAAAGTCGTCGTAGGCGCTGACGTTTTTATTGGCCTCTCAAAGCCTGGAGTTCTGACAAGCGAAATGGTGCGTTCAATGGCTTCAAAGCCGGTCATTTTTGCAATGGCCAATCCTGTGCCCGAGATAATGCCCGGCGAGGCCCTTGCGGGCGGCGCTGCCGTTGTGGCAACAGGCCGCTCGGATTTCCCGAATCAGNNGGGCGAGCGGGATAAACGAGCAAATGAAGGTTGCTGCTGCCATGACGATTGCTTCCCTGGTTGATTTCCCGGTGGCTGATAAGATTATGCCTGAGCCCCTTGACCCGGCAATAGTCCCTGCCGTTGCCAGGGCCGTAGTTGAAGCGGCAAGGAAAAGCGGAGTCGCCAGGAAGTGACTGCGAGGGGTTTTTAGTGGCTTGCGTGAAGGTTTGCCCGAAATGCGGCGGTGAGAACGTGAAGACTGACCCGACCAACCAAAAGGCCGCAGCCGGGTTCTCTACGCATTCCTATCTTTGCATGGATTGCGGCTTTTCGGGCAGCTTTTTCCCCGAAATTGAGAAGACTGGAAAGGTATAAAAATGCAAAGGGCATTTGCGCTTTGACTGAAGGTTGGCTTGCTGTTGTTTGCGGTTTTGGCACTGCTTTTGGCCGGGTGCTCACCGCAAAGCAATGTAT
>DUGG01000063.1 GCA_013331515.1 Candidatus Woesearchaeota archaeon | reverse complement strand
AAATCCTCCCTTTCCGAGGAGGAAATAATTTTTCCGCCCTACAATGCGCATCAGCTTCAGGATATTCTTGTTCTTAGGGCCGGCCTTGCTTTTAGGAAAGGTGCTCTGGAACAGGGTGTCATCGAAAAGTGCGCGGCATTTGCTGCCAGGGAGCATGGGGATGCCAGGCGTGCGCTGGAGTTGTTGCGAGTGGCTGGCGAGCTGGCTGAGCGGCGTGGTGAAGCCACGGTTCTGATTTCGGATGTTGATGCTGCCGAGGATAAGATTGATAAGGACAAGATTCTTGACTTGATTGCCATGCAGCCCAAACAGGCGCAACTCGTTCTTTCTTCCATCCTTTCTCTCAGCCAGAATTCGGGCAAGTTCATTTTTACCGGGGAAATATATGAGTTATACAAGAAATACTGCAGTGATTTCGGCCTTCGTCCCCTTACACAACGCAGGATGTCAGACATCCTGTCGGAATTTGACATGCTTGGCATTATTACGGCAAGGGTAATATCAAAAGGAAGATATGGCCGCACCCGTGAGATTCTGCTTGTTCCGGAGGCGAAGACGCCAGCCGCTAAGCGTGCTATCGATGATGCGCTTAGGGCGTAAATTTTTGGTTGTGTAAAATGAATGGAAATGGCAACGCATCACAGGGTGTAGAGTTGAGGAAAAAGAGCAGTGTTGCGGAGTTGCTTAAGAACAAGTTTCTTGTAAGCCCGGAACTTCTCGAATTTTTGGAAAATGCGACACAGGAAGAGATAAATCACCTTGTTACATCGGATGAAGGTGCGCTGGTGCTTAACAACGATTCTGGGAATTTGATGAACAGGGTGGAATTTGGGATTAACTGGCTCGAACTTGAAAGATCCAGAGTTCTGGCTGAAAAAGGCCACAAGCCGCTTGCATACAGCTCGCTTATCAAGACGCTCGGTTCTGAAGCCATCCAAAAAGCAGGCACCGCCTCCAGCCCTCATGATTCGTCCCCTGTCAGGATAGTTTCATCTTACACAACCTTGCCAAATAAGCGGGAGGTTTCTGATTTTGTGAATTATTATTCGGTTCGCTTCAAGGCCATTCAGGGAATACTTTCGGGAAGGCCAGAGCTTAATGGACTTAAGCAGATAGGGCGGCTTAGGGAAGGGGACTCGGAGAAGGCTTCAATAATTGGAATGATACGGAACAAGCAGCAGACAAAGAATGGGCATATTGTTCTTGAGATGGAAGATCTGTCTGGGTCTGTTGATGTTGTGGTGAACAAGTCAAGGCGGGAAGTAATGAGCGTGGCCCAGGATCTGGTATTTGATGAGGTTGTCGGTGTTTCGGGAAGTTTTCGGAATGGAACTTTTTTTGCATCAGGCATTGTTTTGCCAGACGTACCCGTTCGGGAGCCAAAGCATTCGTCTTCCGATGGGTATGCCGTGTTTATGTCGGACCTTCATTTTGGCTCCGGGTTGTTTCTTGAGGATGATTTCAGGAAATTCCTGAAGTGGCTGAACGGCGGTTTGGGGAACGCAGCGCAAAGGGAAATTGCCGCAAAAGTGAAGTATGTTCTAATAGCTGGTGATGTGGTTGATGGTGTTGGGGTTTATCAGGACCAGTTTGATGAGCTTTCCGTCAAGGATGTCCGGGCGCAGTACCAGATGTGTGCAGATTTTTTATCCGAAATTCCTGGCAACATTAAGATTGTCATTTCGCCGGGCAATCACGATGCCGTGAGGGCCGCCGAGCCACAGTCGGCATTTGCTGNNTGCATAAACTTCCAAATCTTATTTCAGTTTCCAATCCCGCAATGGTCAACATCGACTCATCAGACGGCTTTCCCGGGTTTGATGTGCTTCTCTACCACGGCTACAGCTTTGATTATTATGTTGCAAACGTTGATTCAATCAGGAAGCAGGGGGGTTATGAGCGGGCAGATCTTATCATGAAATTTCTTCTCCAGAGAAGGCACTTGGCGCCAGCCCACACTTCCACCCTCATCCTGCCGGACCCGTCAATAGACCCTTTGTTTATTGGCCTTGTGCCTGATATATTTGTGACTGGTCACATACACAGGACATCGGTCTCTGAATATCGTAATGTTCTCCTCATCAATAGTTCCTGTTGGCAGGGTAAAACCAAGTTTCAGGAGCGTCTTGGCCACAACCCTCAGCCATCAAGAGTGCCTGTTCTGAACTTGCGCACTAGAGAGGCAAGGATAATAAACTTTGGCAGGTAATGTTAAATGGCGATGGGGAACGGGATAGAACTTTATTTTGAGGGGGTGGAGGCCGAGCTTAGGCGCTGCTATGCGGCTGCCAGCGCCGCAAGGAAGAAAGGTTTTGACCCGGAGATGCATGTAGACATTCCGCTTGCAAAAAACCTTGCTGAACGGGTTGTTGGCCTTGTTTCAGCAGTTTTTCCTTCATTGGCTGGTAGCGGGGTCGCAGCCAGGATTCAGGAACTTGAGCGCCAGTACGGTGCGCTTGCATGGGAGGTTGCGTTATCAATCGCCGAGGAGGTAGCAAACGGAAACTTCTGCAAGTTTAAGGATTCCCGGGAAGCGATTGAAACCGGCATTCGCGTCGGATTTGCATATCACACCACGGGGGTTGTTTCCGCCCCGCTTGAGGGATTTATTGAACTTAAGGTTAAGAAGCGGCGGGATGGAAAGGATTACCTGGCGGCAGTTTTTGCGGGTCCGATACGGGGTGCAGGAGGAACCGCAGCCGCTTTTTGCCTTGTGCTTACAGATTATCTGAGAAGGAAGTTTGGATTTGCCCCTTATGATCCTGATGCTCTTGAGATTAAGCGGCTTGTTACCGAGTTGGACGATTATCACGAGCGTGTCACAAATCTTCAGTACAAGGCCAGTGAAGATGAGATTGATTTCTTGGTGAGGAACTGTCCTATCGAGGTTGATGGTGACCCGACAGAGAAG
>DUGG01000038.1 GCA_013331515.1 Candidatus Woesearchaeota archaeon | reverse complement strand
GATACACTTCACCGGCAGAGGAGCCGGAATTTCTCAAGGAAATGGACCGCGCACAACATGCTGAAGGAATGCCAAAGGACAACGTCGAACCGGAGCTCGCGTTGTGGCTGAGCAACGGCACAACCGCAAGCGGCCTGAAAGAGCTGGTAGCGGCGTTAAGGAAAATGAAGGCAGCAGACTACAAAGAGCACGTCAGCCCGGAGAGGAACGACATAGCAGAATGGGTCAAGGAAGTGCTCAACAATGAAAGCCTTGCTGGAAAACTCAGGAGGGCAAATGGCAGGCTCGAAGCCGCAAAAGCAGTGGAAAAAGAAATCAGTAAGAAAAAACCTGCAAAGAAAACCGCCAGGACAATAGAAAAACAGGAAACAGAGCAGCCGCTGCCGGAAACAAATGAAAAAGCCGCAGCAGAAACAGCAATCCCAGACCAGCCCGCAACCCCGCCAAAAACAGAAAAAAAGCGGCTAATGATTTGGCCTTTCAGAAAGGCAAAACAGGAAATCGGAGAAGCTCCAGCCATGAACGCCCAGCCAGAGCCAGTCACAATACCTCCTGAGCCTGACTTTGAGCCGGAACCCACCCACGCAAAATGGGAGGAGCAGCCAGCCCAGGCCGAAGAGATGCCGGTTGCCAACAAGGAAGCAGAAGAACCGCCAAAAGAGCGCATTGCCAAAACAACAGGAAGGAAAAACACAAAACCAAAAAGGCGAGATGAAGAAACGCCAGCCGAAGCAGAAGACTTCGAAATGGAACTGCTTGAGAAAAAAGAAGCAGAGCTTGAAAAAGCCGAAAAGGAGCTGGATGAGGAGGAAGAAGGTCTCAACTCCAAACGGCTCACAATCACAAGGCGAAGGTATGACCTCATAAAGCAGCGCGGAAACATTGAACGGCAGAAGTTTGAAGCATTCATGAAAAGGCAAAAAATGGCCGAACAGTCCCATGAAGCCAGGCTACAGCAACATGAAGTTACTTCAGAAGGAACGCTGCCATGGGCAACAGACCTGCCAGACCTCAGGCTTGCCACAGCATACGGAAAGGCGAGACTGCAGGAACTGCTTGAAGAAGCCAAGATGCAGATAAACCAGAACAACTACGAGCAGGCGCTAAAGGCGCTGCAGGAGGTCCAAGCCGCCTTCAACATAGTCTACATTCCTCCAATGGAGAAGAAGCAGCTTCAGTACGAGATTCTTGAAGTGGAAGCCGACCTGAAGCTGGCATCGCTTAAATGACTGACACCGCCTTCTTTTCTTCGTCAATCGCAAAACGGCTGCCAAGGAACTGCTGCACCGTGAAAACATTCGTCCTGCAATGGCTTGTTATTTCAGAGGTTTGAATCTTCCCCCCCGTTATGGCCAGGAACTGAACAAGCTGGTCAGCAAGGTAATGGTCAACACAAGCTCCGGAGATGATTTCTTTAATCAACCCTGCTGCCGCCTCCTGGCCAACCTCCTCTGCCCGCTTGGAGCGCTCCCCAAGGGCATCACTGCCAAGAATCACCGGGTGAAAACCATCCGGCTCATCCTTCCCTATGGCTGCAAAATGCGCAAAGAGGCTTATTCCAGAACCGGTTGACAAGGCGGCCGAGTATTCAGACTGGATGCTTATCGGACAGTTAATGCCAAGCTTGTTAAACTGAAGCAGCAGCGCAGACTTGGCAGCACGGGCCTGCCTCTCGGCAACATCTGCCTTCCTGAGATCTGAAGACGCGTGAGAAATGCCTGAAACCTTCAATATCCTACCCCTTTCGGAAATGGCAATGGGCGGCAGCTCCAGGGATACCGCCTTCTGAAAATCAGCAAAATTATCATAACTATCTAAATGGAAAACCGGCTTAATCCCAAGCTCCAGCCTGCCGTTGCCCTTTGGAAAATAGCCGCAATTCAGCAAGGAGCATTCAAACTTTGCGAACCTTGATAGCTGCGGCAACAAAACAGCGCTGAAGTACTCAACAGGCGGGCTGTACGAGACATTAGTGCCGCCGGTAAGCTTAAAGCGAACCTTGCCAGGGGCAAACAGCGTCGGAAGAAGCAACGCCTGAAGAAGCAAGGTAACAGAGCCGGCAGTGCCTATGTCAACGCTCAACGGCCTTGACTGCGGCTTGCCAGGGCAGAAAACAACCCGCTGCGAGCCAACCTCAGCGCCTTCTGATGAAGCGTTGCAGAACTCCTCCAATGCCTTAATGCAGGCAAGGTGCTGCGGTTGAAGCCCGGGATTGGGCCTGCCCTTGCGTATGTTGATTATCTCGAATGACTGGAGTGTCAGGCAGGAAAGGGCCAACGAAGTCCTCAAAATCTGGCCGCCGCCTTCCAAGTAGCTCCCATCAATCCCCAGCATGCAGCCGGCCATGATGCCGCGCTATAAAAAAATATCTGCTAGCACGAAATCCCGCTGGCCTGAAAATAAAGAATCACGAGGACTATTACGACGCCAGCGAACACGGAAGTNNACCGCGAAAACCACGCTCATGAGCAGGACAACAAACGCCTGCCCAACCAGCACCTCAAGCTGGCAGTGCCACAGCAGCAGACCGGCTGCAATCAGGCCAACGGCCTGGACCAGAAGGACAGCACCAAAAACCGGCAGCTTGGAATCAAACACGTTGCTTCACTGCTTTTTTGAAAGCGCACGCTTATAATTGTTGCGCATTAAAAAAGCAAAGTTTAAATAAGCGGCAAACGCATGGAATAAACCTGCTGCAAGCCAGCAAAAAAAGGGAAAAAGTGCAATAATGATAAGATATATCCTCTTCAACCTGAAGGGTTCCATAAGAAAAGGCACGGGCACGGGCTACCCGAAGCCAGCCAAAGGCGAATACCTCTTCATATACTTAAGCAGGCCCGGAAAGGAAGAGATAGACAAGGCATCCTCAGAATTCGGGTTTGACAAGAAGCCAATGGCCAACATTGGAAGGGAAACCCACTCAAGAAGGTACATAACACTCCCCTTCCAGTTCGTAATGAGGACGGTTTACCTTGAAAACAGCAAGATAGAAACCAGCAACCTGCTCTTTGTCCTCACCGAACGGTGCATGATAACTGCATCATCGAAGGAATCCAAATACTACGACGAGCTGGTTGACAACCTCTTTGAAGGATTCAGGAAAACAAGGGTAAGGGGCATCTGCCACATATTCTGCAACTTCCTGCAGGAAGACGTTGATGAAAACTATGAGGTCCTTGGAAGGATAGAGGAACAGATAAAACAAATAGAGTTCAAGGCGGCCGTGTTTGAAAGGGAAAGCAAGGTAAAAGTTGAGGACATAATGTACCTCAAGTCGCAGCTATACAAGCTAAGCAGGCAGTTCTGGGCAACAACAAGAGTAATATCCCTTATAAGGATGGGGGTTGCACAGGTGCCACTGGACGGGGAAAGCGTGCGGCTGCTCGGGGACGTCCATGAAACATTCCTCCACCAGATAGACGTAGCAGCAGCCCAGAAGGAAATGCTGAGCGACACGCTCACAGTCTACTCAACAGGAATCTCAAACAGGCTTGCAATCGTCTCAAATGAACTCAACCTCATAGTGAAGCGGCTCTCAGGATACGCCCTGGTCCTGCTCATACCAACGCTGATAGCAAGCGTATACGGCATGAACTTCAGGCACATACCACTCTCAGAGGCGTGGTGGGCCTTCTACGCAATAAATGGGTTCATGCTGCTGACAATGGTCGCCATCCTGGCATACGCAAAAAGGAATAATTGGCTGTAGAAAAAATGCGGCCGAACCTTAAACAGCTTATTCAATGGTTGGCCATAACCGTGTCAATATTAGCCGCTGGCTGTGTGCAAACACCTGAGAGAACAGCAAACTATAGACAACTTTGATTATCCCCGTCCTATAGCAAAGTTGTCTAAGAGAACTTTGAACAAAAGTCATAAATGNNATTGCATGCTCAATTTTTTGTGCCATTTGCTATACTATGCCGGTGATTATGACTGCAAGCCAACATCCGGACCGCAATTTGACAACATGTATGCCGGAGCGCTGATAGACACCCATTACAACATACCACACTTTGACAACCCCCCGCCATGGGAAAGAAACAACATCGCACCCCTACTTGGCGACAACATCAGGATAAGCGACATTGCCTGCACGCTCCAGCAGGAAAACACAACAAAGGCGTTTGCATTCTTCCCCGTATTCCCTGGACGGGCAGAAGAATACCTGCAAATCGCAAAAAGAAGCAGGCAAATGAAAAATCCCAACCGCAGCAGAGTTGCGGGGTATTGTTTATGAGTGTCGGAATTTTTTAATCCTCAAACGGGAAAATTATGCCACAGCAGAGCTGTGTGGTATGAAACCCATTTGGGCAATCAAGGACGAAAAATACGGGCAAGTGACAAGTATTGTTAGAAAAATAATTGACAAATAGCCGCCCATGAATACCTATTTAAACCCGCCAGCCATACTGCCTTCCAGATGAGAGAGCTTCTGATTGCCGGCATTGACCCTGGGACAACCGTCGGGTATGCCATCATTGACACGAACGGGAATGTTCTGAAACTTAGGTCTTCAAAGCAGCTTGAGCTCAACAGCCTGATTGAGGAAATCGTCATGCACGGAAGCGTGCTTGCAATAGGCACTGACAAAGGAAAGGTGCCGGGCTTGATAGAAAAGGCTGCCGCAAGGACTGGAGCCAGGGTAATACTGCCGAAGGAAGACCTTCAGGTAAGCGAGAAAGACGAAATAACGCATGGGTGGAAGACTGCAAACAGCCATGAAAAAGATGCACTTGCAGCAGCTCTTTTTGCACACAAGGAGCTTGAGCCGCTGCTGCAACGGATAAGAAAAACGCTTGAAAGCGAAGGCAGGACAGACCTCTTCATGAAAGTCACTGAATCGGTAGTGATGACGGGCAGGAACATCAAAGACACGCTGCGGGAGATAGGGAATGAGGGAACGAAAGAAGGGGAAGCGGGTGCAACCGAAACAAAAGAGGCGCCAAAAGCCAGGCCGCAGCGTGAGATGCTGCTGAAACGAGCGGAAAGGGAAAACAACATCCTCAGGGCTTACAGCAACAAGCTCCTTGCAAAGGTAAGTCAGCTAAACAAGGAAATCCGGAAGAAGCAGGGCAGGGCAAACCCAGCGACCCCTGATAAAATCGAGGAAATGGAAAAGAACAAGGGCAGGCTCATTGGCAAGATGCAGGCGATCATAAACGAAAAAGAGAGGCAGATGCAACGGCTTCGCAACGAGTTGGAGCTTGTCGGAAGGATAGCGTCGTCAGGCAATGCCGTCATAAAGAAGCTTAAAAGCCTGGGCCATGACGAGATTGAACTGAAAAACAGGTCAACCCCGATTGAAGAAGGGGATACCCTGCTGGTGGAAAACCCGGAGACATTCAGCGAAAAATCGCTCGGATTCCTCAAAGAAAAAGGCGTGACGATACTTGCGAGGAAAAAGCCAAGCCAAGCAGTGGAAAAGCTCCTGACGAATGCAGGGATAACCGTAATCCAGGCAGAAGGCATCATCATGGAATCCGAGAATTTCGCGGCAGCCGGCAGGAAGAATCTTGAGGAAATAAAGAAAAGGCATGCAGGCGCCAACGCGCTCAGAATAATAGAAAGCTATAAAGAAGAGAGAAAAATACTGATGTGACTATGATAAGCAACGAGCTCAAAAAGGCCCTGCTAAGGGAAGACTGCTTCAGGGACATCATAGGCCAGGAAGCGGCAAAGGAGCAGCTAAGGTCTGCGCTCCTTGCCGAGAGGAATGTCATCATAATAGGCCCGCCCGGAATAGGGAAGACAACCCTCGCCAAAAACGTGGCCAGGCTGCTGCCGGAAATAACAGCTAACGACTGCGGCTTCAACTGCCTGCCCGAAGCACCGGTATGCCCGGCTTGCAGGACCGGAACCAGAACAACAAGGAAGAAAATAAGCGGCCCCGAAAGATTTGTGCGGGTGCAGGGCTCACCCGACCTGGCAGCAGAAGACCTTCTGGGGGACATAGACCCGGCCAAGGCGCTGAAATCCGGAGCCGCCTCCATTGAGGCCTTCTCGCCCGGAAAGATATTCAGGGCAAACAACGGCGTCCTGTTCTTTGACGAGCTGAACAGGTGCCCTGAAAAGCT
>DUGG01000037.1 GCA_013331515.1 Candidatus Woesearchaeota archaeon | reverse complement strand
AGGCCCGCCAGTCTCGGATACAATGTTGAGGTATATTGTTGAACCGGCAACATAAGCTGTTACCGCAATGACAACCGCGGCAATGGCAAGGAAGAGCGCCCCGGACATTGCTCCCTTCAGTTTTCCGCGCTGTTTCATCACAGCTGATATGCCAACAAACAACACCAGCAGGACCCCTCCAGCCACAACTGCCTGAAACGTGCCCTGCCTGATTTTCTCATCCAGCATGGCCCCGCCTTCTCCGGGATGGCCGTCATCCTCCCCTCCGTGAGCGACCACCACTGCAGGGGTTAACAACAAAGCGGCAGCTAAAAGAANNACCAGGATTGCCTCGTGTCGAAACCGCATTTTGAGTGCCCACATCAGCAAAATTCGCACACGTTCTTCCGCGCCTTTTTGCCCTTGCTGCGCGCAGGCGCCTTTTTTGCCTTCGTCAAATTTCACCTCTCTTATGCACGAAAACCGGTGCAGTTTGTATAAATACTTTTTGGTGCTGACAGGTGCTGACAGGTGCTGCCAGAAACGCTTAAATATGCATGCAGTGCCTGTTCCGGGATGTTCCTCAGCCATGTGATGGATAAGTGGGATTCTTACTTATCAATGCTTCTTGGCGTCTTCGTTGCTGTCTCAGCAAAGGCAATCGTAAATGCCAAGCTGCTTGTTTTTTTCAAATAGTATGTCTTTGCAATGGTGGGCGTTGCGGTGTTCGACACCGTGAAGAACTTTGGCCAGCACGAGAGCGCCTTCTGGAAGGCTGCTGCAATACTGTCAAACGGTGTTGTGCTTTTCAGCTGTGTGGTTATCCTGCAGCGGACGTTCGGTATGCTCGGCGCTGCCAGGCTCTCGTCACTCCCAATCCTGTCAAAGCTCATTGCAATGCCGGACTTCATGCTCTATCTGGGAATCTTCCTGGTTGCAGAAAACGCGTTGTGGGTTTACGTTTACGACCACTTATGAATTTACCCCTTTATAATTCCGTACCCGATGAGCCTCCACCTGCTTCCAAGCAGCCTTGACATGGTCACCCTTGAGCCGTCTTCTGCGCATACAGGCAGCTTGAGCCGCAGCAGGGCAACGCCCTTCTTCAATTCGGCAACTATGCCGACTGTGGCTGCTGAATTGACGTTAAGCATGAGTGTTTCACCGCTTTTGAGCGGCTCAACAACCAGCTCGTCCTTTGCTCCCACAACCCTTTCAAGCAGGTGTATTTCTACCTTGAATTCCTGCCAGACAGGAGGGAGCTTTCCCGGGATGCCTGCAACCGAACCGGAAAGGGTGTCTGCCTTGACAATGCCTGGGTCAAGCGAGGTCAGTATGCCAGCAGAACCGCCAGGGTATAGCGTGCTTACGTTCCGGCCTCCAGTCATCAGGCTGGCAATCCTCGTCATTATTGGCAGCCACGACGCCTTGCCTGCTTTCTCAGTCTTCCTGCCTGGACGGATTTCCATTTCGCTGCCGTCTGAAAACAGTCCCCGCACCACTGTGCCGCCAAGGACGCCGCCTTGCAGGTTGTCCGGCAGAGTGCCCGGCCGATTTATGTCAAATGACCTTGCAACGAAAAAGAGCGGGTCTGCTTCCCCGTTTCGCTTCGGGATTGGAATGGTTTCCTGTATTGCCTGAATCAATGCGTCTATGTTGACCTTGCTTTGTGCCGATATCGGCACCACAGGTGCGTTCTCGTAAGGCGTGCCTTTGACAAATTCCTTCACCTGGCGGTAATTTTCGGCAGCTTCTTCGGAGGTAACAAGGTCAACCTTATTCTGGACTATGACAATGTTCCTGATGCCGACAATCTGAAGCGCCATCAGATGCTCCCTTGTCTGGGGTTGCGGGCACTTCTCGTTGGCTGCAATCAGAAGCAAGGCACCGTCCATGATGGCTGCCCCTGAGAGCATGGTTGCCATTAAGCTTTCATGTCCTGGTGCGTCAACAAAGCTGACTTTTCGCAGCGCTCCGGTGTTCTCACCGCAGCTGCATTTCCCGCTTGTTGTGAAGCACTGCGGCGCTGGGCATTTCGGGCACTTCCTGAACTCGGCATCAGCATACCCTAACCTGATTGTAATTCCTCTTTTTATCTCCTCACTGTGGGTATCAGTCCACTTGCCTGTAATGGCTTCGACCAGGGTTGTCTTCCCATGGTCGACATGGCCGACGAGCCCTATGTTAAGCTCCGGCTGGACATGCTCCTCAGGATTCGCGGCCAAAGTCTCTGCTGTTCCGGCTACGGCTGCCTTGCTTTTTTCAGAATCCGCCTTTGCTGCTGCTTTTTTTGCTATCCAAATCACCGAAGAAACCGGAAATCTGGAAGGTATATAAAGTTAATTGCGAACCCGGCGGGCGTTTATTGCCGTGTTAAGGCATAGTTTTTGTCACCAGCAATCACTCGGCAAGGCCGCTTTCTTTCAGACTGGTGTAGGCATTATTTAACTCGGCCGTTATCTTATCAGCACCGGGAGATTTATTCCTGTCAGGATGCGAGTTGAACATGGCGGTTCTCCAAGCAGATTTCACTTCGGAAGGTGTGTAGCTTCTTTCACGATTCAAACCAAGGATTTCAAGGGCTTGCCCGGGACTTATTCCACTTTTACGCCTTTGCACATCCTGCACATTGCCACCGAAATCTTCCCAGTCAAAAAATACAGTTCCCACATTTTCTGCTTCATACTGCCCAAGAATTTCGCCAGAAACCCGGCCGTTTATCTTTGAATAGCGCGGGTTATCCATAACAACATTTCTAAATGCCTTCACACCAAACTTATCCTGCCCGGCAGCATTCTCACTCCATCCTGACCGGATAGCATACTCAATAAGCGAATCAGGAACTCTTTCCGTGGAACCGCCTGCGCTGATGTAATGAAAAAACTGGCGGCATGCGTTGTCAAGCGCTTTCTCCTTGAGGCTTTCTGACATTCCTGCTGCCTGGATGGAAAGCATTGCAGCCTTTTTGAAATAATGTCTCTGAAGTGCCAAATCAGAAAGCTGGTTATCCCTTGAAATATCAAGCATGACGGAAAGTTCATTGGCCAGGTAAATCAATGCTTCAGCATCCCTTGGCATCTTGAGGTAAGCAGCAATGACAGCAGCAATGGCATCAGGATTCTTTGAATTTTCATGCATGAAAGTTCTCAAGACCGGCCTTTGCAGGGTATCAACAGGCATGCCTTTCACATCTACGAACGCGTTGAACAGAAGCTCAGCCAGCTGCAAGCTTTGCGGGTTCATTGACATTGACTGTTGACTGTACCATTCAGCAAGCCAGCCTGATTTCTCACCTTTGGCAAGCTCTACCAAGGTGGTCAGATCCTGCCCATGATAAGCATAATCCGAAAACTGGGGCAGGTTAATTATGCCCCTGTGCAAATCTGCCTTGACCAGGGTTTCAACGAGGGAATCAAGGCTCTCAGCGCCGTATGCCACGTCATTTTTAGTGAAGTAAAGCTTACCAAACGTTGCCTCATCGCTCGCCGCTTTGCCGTGCTGTTCAACGATGGCCGCCCATTGGGGCAGCAAGCCCTCCTCTCCTGCAAGAATTTTTCTTAAGCTCCCCGTAAGCAATCTCTTGGCTGCCGCGTTGTAGGAATATGCAAATTTTGGGCTGTTCTGCATCTGGTTGACGCATATCCGGTAGATGTGAAGGGCAAGCACTGCACTCTTGGTATCCAGGTAATCAGTTGCTGTATCAATCTCCAAAAAGGGTAGGGAGGTTCGCCCTATCAAGGATGCAACCCAAGTTTCCTGCTGCGAATGAGACCTTGTGCTCAGATTTTCCCGGCGCTTTTCTTCCAAGCGTTTTAACGGATTTCCAATCCCCATGGCAGCTTCAGGCGAGGCGGGACTATTTAAACCTTTCCATTTATTACAACTAGTTAGTAGTTACAATAATCATATTTTTTAAATAGCGGTCCGGTACCATTGCCACATGCAGAAAGCGCTCCTGACAGGAACAGCACTGGCCATTATCATAACTGCGGCATGCGGCGGCAACAGCCCGCAGCCTGCGCCTACACGCCCTGTTGCGACGGCTACAGCCACTCAGAGCCAGAATCAGGTGGAATACCTCGTCACGAGAACATTCACTGCCTCAGAATTTGAGGCATGGGTTGACTCCGCTGAGAAGGACATTGCCACGGCAACAGGGATTGCAGCTTGGCAGCGCTCACTTGAGGAGGTAATTGTGGCCGAAACAGGAAAGAAGGCGGAGTACAGGCTTGTACAGTCAATAGGGGCGCAGGGGCTTATGGTGCCTGGAGAGGCATACAAAAAGGCGGTCGTGGATATTGGCGGGAGGTACGATACTGTCAGTGACATGATATTCCTGAAGCAAAATGACCCCCTTGAAAGGATTGGCAGCTTTTCAGAGCAGCCTGGAAATGCCACAGTGACAAAACTCAATTACCTGCTGCACGAGCTTTACCACCGCCTGAGCGATGCCCACTCGGAAGTTGACGCGGTGGAGCGCCTGTTCGCATCAAGGGGCATGGACCTTCTGGAAGTGGAGGTTAACGGCTTGCCGGCAGGACTTGTAACGATGCAGGGTGCTGCTGTGGAAAGACAGGAAGCATACGGATTTGGGGAAGGCGGACTCATATTTCATTCGGAAATCCCCGAATCTGACGCAAGAGGCCTACTTACCGCGTATAATGGGCTTGTAAGCAATGAGGAGGCCGGAAAGGAGCTTGGTGAAAAAATCATGGGAATAATGGCAGCCAGCCTGGCAAACAGGGTTATCTCCGAAGCGCAGGCATACTTTGCCCAGCCATTGAATCAGGAAGTCAGGACTGACAAGTCTGAACTGGAAATTAGCGTCATTGCTGCCGTGCCTGAACAGAGGGGGCTTCACGTTGATTATGCAAGGAAAGCAGTGGATGACATTGTCAGGGGCTATGCGGCGCTGGAAAAATCAGGCGTTTCCATGGAACAGGCCAACATTCGGATGGCCGTTTTTGTTGGGCAGTCAACGGCTGTCTCGCGGGATGAATTCCTGCCGTATAGAAGGCTAAACGTGAACGTCAGCAGCCTGGTTGTGGAACTCGGCCTAGGCGAGCCAACAACATCCGATGTTTCACGCGTGCTTCGTAACCGGTCTGACTACCATCTCAGGATGAGCGCTGACATGGGGAACGCGCTTGCGGACTACATCGTGCGTTCTGTTGTCTGGCCATTTGTGGCTGAACGCCTGCCTAGAGAGTTCGGCGGGCTTGCGGAGGTCATCCCGGAAGGCTCCTTCCGCATTAAGGAGACAAAGAACGGCTATGAGCTGACTGCCGCTGCTATGGCAAGACGTGTCCAATGAGCAATTTCAGTATCCTTTCTTCTCGTCAACGAGAGTTGGCATTTGCTTCCCGTCAAGGTATGCCCTGAGGTTTTTGCAGAATATCCTAACAACCCGGTCAATGTAATATGGCGTCAGCCCTGCGCTGTGAGGCGTGATTATCACATTTTCCATCTCCCAGAGCGGGCTGTCCTTCGGTAAGGGCTCTTTCTCAAAAACGTCAAGGGCGGCCCCGGCAATCTTCCGCTTTTCCAGGGCTTCAACGAGCGCTGGCTCGTCAGCCACGCTGCCTCTTGCAATGTTGATGAAGTTCGCTGTGCGCTTCATGAGCGAGAATTCCTTCGCACCAAACATGTGCCTTGTTTCATTAGTGGCTGGAAGCGAAAGCACGACGTAGTCGGCAAGCGGAAGCAACAGGTGGAGCTTTGCTGCAGGGTGCAGCCCACCAACACCTTCCTCGTTTTTTGGGACAGTCCTCTTTGTCGCAATGACATTCATGCCAATGCAGTTGCACAGCCCGGCAATGCCCCTGCCGACAGCGCCAAGGCCGACAATGAGTACAGTCTTCCCGTTAAGCTCGCCAACAGCCAGGTCCCGGTTCCATTCCTTCCTTTCCTGGTTCTTAACGGCAGCCAAAAGTTGCCTCTCAAGCGTAAGCATGTACCCGAGCACCTGCTCGGCGATTGGAATCGCATGCACTCCGCTCGCGTCCGCAAGCAGGACTTTGCTGCCTTTTAGCATGGGGAGTATTCTTTCGTTGCCGGCAGCGATTGACTGTATTATTTTCAGTCTTTTTGCAACTGCAAGCCATTCAGGCCGGAAGTTGTAATTTCCGCAGATGAGCACCTCGGCTTCCGGCATCATCTGCAAAAGCCCGTGCTCGTCCTTGGCGACATGAACGCTTGCATCAGGAAAAGCGGAAACTACGTCCTGCCTGTTTTTTTTAGAGAACTCAAACCCCTTCGGGAGGAAAACAGCTAGTTTCATCGTGAAAAAGGAATAAAAAATTCCAACCGCAGCAGAGCTGTGGGGTATGAAACCCATTTGAGCAATCAGGCTGGCGCAGCAGGCGCCTCTGCATGCTTCTGCCCCGACTTCTTGGCGGCCCTGTCCGCTTTGGCGGCTTCTGCTTTTGTCTTCGCTTCCGAAAAAATGTCCGTGCTGCCAATTTTTGTTACTTTGAGGTTTATCTGGGCAATTTTTGCATGGACTGTGTTGCCGCAGACTGTCTTGCGCTGGAGCATTCCTTTCTCGCCCTTCTTCACGCCGACGCCTTTGTATGCAAGTATCTTCTTCCTGCCAACGCCAATAACGTCCTTCCTCATCGGAAAGCCGCAGAAATCAGACCCCCCTGAAATCTCAAGCTCATAGCCCTGAAGGTCAATCACCTCGCCTTTCACAGAATCGCCTATCTTCAGGCCCATAAACGCCTTTGCCGCAGGATCCTTTACTTCACGCTGGACAGTGAACCCTGTGTTCGGGTCTGAAATGACTGCCTTGAATTCTGCCATGAAAATTCTGGATTTCCCGGATGTTTAAAAAGGTTGCGATTCGGCTATGGCCGCCTGAAAACAGTTTCAAACGGCATGCGCAAGCACCATCATGCCGATTGACAGGAAAAGCAGTGCGGCGTAGGCCCTCGTGTTCCAGTAGAGCACCTTGCTCCCGTCCAGCCCCATGAATGGCAGCATGTTGAACACAGCCAGCCACGCGTTGATTGAAGCGCCGTAGCTTGCAACCTGCGCAAGCAGGCCGGACGGGAAAAACGGCAGCAGGAGGATTTTAACTCCGAGGAATGCCGCAGCCAGGACAATGTTCGTCATCGGGCCTGCCGCCGAAATGCGGCCGTTCCTTGCAATGTTGACGTTGCCGCTTATGAAAACAGCTCCTGGGGCTGCAAAGAGTATAGGGCTGCGGATGAGGGCCAGCACGAAAGCTATCAGGAGCATGAAGTCAAACGCCCTGAACTCTGCATGACAACCATACTTCTGGGCGAGGTATTTGTGCATCAGCTCATGAAGAAGGAATCCTGTGCCTACCGTCACTGCTGAGATGATTGCGGCAACGAGAAATCCGGGGGTAACGCTAAACCCTCCGCTGTTCATCATGGCGAAAGCCAGCGAGATTACTATCCACGCCCTCAAAAGGTGCTGCAGCTCAACGTGCGAGAAACGCATGCGGAAGGGGTTCATTGCCTGGCCAAATTGCGAATGCGTTTATATTCGTTGCGGTGGCTGACCGAAAAGCTGTATTTTCCTTCTTATAGTATGGACATTATAGCAGATTGCAAAATAACAAAACTTTTCGCTTGCAATCTGCTATTTAGCGAATCTCGCAAATGTTTGATAATTAACGAGATTCGCTATTAATTTCCGTAGTTGCTAACCGTGCCTATAGACAACTTTGATTATTCATGTTCTATAACAAAGTTGTCTAAGAGAACTTTGAACAAGAGTCATAAATGAGGGGGTTATNNATTATTAAAGTCCGCCGCTATTAGTAAAGCACCGAGAATTGAGTCAAGATGAAGGGCATTCAAGGGGGCAGGACATATTTTCCATCAAATGCCTCAACAAGCATTTTTATGGGTTTATCATTAAAGCCAATGAATGTTATGCTTTCTGATTTTCCATCTCCGTTAACGTCCTCAATACGACAAGACACGAAATCTCAAACGCGGAGGTAACAAGGTCAGGGTCAACTTTACGATAGACCCCAAGGTATATCGCAGCTTCAGGGAGCATTGCCAAAAGAATGACCATAAAATGAGCACGCTTGTTGAAAAGGTAATAAAACAGCAAATGAATGTTTAAATTTGCATCTTTGAATGATTCACCATTGAGTTTAAGTTATTCCGCAAACTTTAAAATCAATCATTATTCCACTACTCACGTGACGCTTGAGCAAGAAGTCGCAGATACAGCAGAAAAAGAGATTTCTGGGAGGATAAGAAATGCGCTTTTCGAGATAGGCAGGCATATCGCTGCCAAAGACATAAGGGTATCGGCGCTGCCCAAAGGGGGAAATTGCGTGTTATGCGTGACAAAAAATGATACGCCAGCATATGTGGCAACGCTTTCAATTGAAGCAGAAAACGGGAGGTGGAAAGGCACGCTTGCATACCGGAGCGCTCAGCCGGATGATACCGTAAGCGGAACGCCAGAACAGATTGCAGAAAAAATCATAGAGCTTCTGAAGCCGTACGCTGGAATGAAGTGATGGCGAATCGCCAAGAACCGCCAGCCAAGGGAATGCATTTAAATAATACCTCCAGCCCACAGTCTTAGGAAGAAGGTTGGGCAAAAAAACGCAACCTTTTTTATCGGCTGCTGTAGTGTAACGGTCCGCATGCGGCCCTGTGGATTGCCCTTTTACCGAAAAAGGTCAATCAAAAAACGGGCAAAATCCGTCGCAGTAAGGCTTAGGACGGGGTTCAATTCCCCGCAGCGGCCCCTTCCTCTATTAAAAGCTGCGGGACCCCGGACAACAAGAGAGGATGCCAATGGAATGTACGCCCTCGAGATTACCACTATCTAGTAACTAAAAAATAGAAAGGCTTAAATACCTACGATTTTTTCTGCCTTCTGACTGAAAATGGTAAAGGCGCCTGCAAAATCTGAACTATTAAATGGGTGCCAAAACAAGGGTAACCTTGTAAAATCCATTGTTGATAGTTACGTTGCCGCTTCTGAATGAACTGGCGCCACAGGTACAGGAAGGATTGCTGAACCTCTGTGACCAGTTGCTGGCAGGTAATGCGGGCAAACGGCTCGTGAAGTCGTTGCATGATTACGGCACAAGCATGCCGCCTGCGCTTCTTGGCACGCTCCTTGATGAAATCAGCTCAGCGGCATTCTGTGATTATGATGCCGCGATAATTGCCAGGGACAATGCAAATCATCTGCTCATGACGCAACCTGCTGCCGGCCTGGATAGTGCCCAGCGGATTGGTTTCAGGCAAAGAAATCGTCTGGCTGAAGGGCTTGCCAGGGCGGTCTTGGCAGGGTACGGCAGGCAGAAGGCATGAAGGCAGGCATATTCAGTATATGCGCAACAGTTAAATATCTCGGTCATATAACAGCAGGCAAGTGATTAAAATGCAAAGAGTTGGTTGTCTTCACGGAAAGTGGACTGGATTCTAAGGCAGCCACAGCAATATTGTCGTTTGAAAAATCTTATTCCTTCTTATCAACCGGCCGTAGTGGTGTAGCGGTTGCATTTAGGACTGTGGCTCCTCAGGCCTGGGTTCAATTCCCAGCTGCGGCCCTGACGCGACTTTCTGAAACAGGGATTCATCATTGCAACTGCTATTGACGCTGCGATTAAACTGTCGCGGTTTAACTTTCTGACAAAGTAAAAATTGCAGCGGGAGCTGCGGAGATGATTGCGGATGTCAACAGAAAATAACATCAGAAGGTTGCAAATTGGAGTGATGGGCTCTGCACAGGATTTAAATTATGGCAAAAGGCTAGAAGAACTTGCAGAGGAAGTCGGTCTGTGGATAGCAAAAGCAGGAGACGTTTTGGTATTCGGGGCAGAGAAAGACTATGACAGTCTTTCAACAACAGCATGCCGTGGAGCCAGAAAAGCTGGGGGGCTTACGATGGGTTTCACCTATGGCAGAGGAAAGGGTATTTACCAAAAGGATGCTGACCTTCTGGTAGTTACCGGAATGGAACGAGGCGGTGGAAGGGAATTTGTGCTGTCGGCAATCTGCGACTGCCTCATTGGCGTAAGCGGCGACTCTGGAACGCTGAATGAGCTCGTTGTGGATTACCAGCTCAGCATCCCAATGGTTGCACTGAAAGGCAGCAGCGGCTGGAGTGAAAAACTTGCGAACCAGTTTTTTGATGCAAGAAGAAGACTAGCTGTGGTTGGTGCAGACTCTCCAAAGGACGCTGTTAAGAAAGCGTTTGTGCAGGGGGCAGGCTATCTTGCCAAGTTTGGATATAAGGCATATGTTGCGCCTGACAGCGGATTAAACCTGAAAG
>DUGG01000024.1 GCA_013331515.1 Candidatus Woesearchaeota archaeon | reverse complement strand
CAACGGCGTTGATGACAACTGCGACGGGCAGCTTGACGAGGGCTGCGACCCTGACACCTCACAGGCTCTCTGCACGGCAGCTGGCAAGAACTGGCTCGGCAGCGGCGAATCCGCGCCGTTTGGCGGCTACACGGCAATGGGCGCCTTGGAGTGCTGCGGGGATGACTCCGGCGAATATTTGAGGATTACGCCAATCCCCGGACTGGGAGAGCCCGTGGCGTGCTGCAACGCGCTTACAGACTGCGTTGACCAGTCAGCTGCATGCATCGCTTCGGGCACTGTTCAGGGAGCTTTCAAATGCAACGGGGGCGTCTGGGAGGCTGCTGACGGCGACATTGATGAAGCGACATGCAATGCCATTGCAGGCACTGGCCACTGGGCCATTGGCGGGGAGATTTCCGGTTCGGCATGCTGCGGCGATGACGCTGGCGAGAATGAGCGTTTCAGGGAGTGCTCTGGTGCCGCCTGCACGACCCTTGCCTCTGACAAGGCGTGCTGCAACACGCTCACAGACTGCGTCTTCAACGATAAGTGCTACTACAACGTGAACGAGGCGCTGCCGCTGGTAGAATCTGAGAACACCGCCTTCTGCAACGCATTTAACAAGAAAAGTGCGTGCACTAGCGGCACGAGCAAGGGCAAGTGCTTCTGGAATGACGCCATAAGCCCGCCGTGCAAGCCCGCTGCCACGAAAACAGCTGTTCAGTTGGGCACCAAGACCGGGACGACGTCCTTTCCTGCGTATGCTGATGTTGATGGCGACCTTTCGGATGAAGTTTGCATCGCCGCCAGCCCTGGCCAGTGGCAGGACACTTCCGGCTCGATAGGAGGTGTTGTGATGAACGTGACAGACCCTGTTGCTGGCGCTGTCGTCAGGGTGCTTGGCACTGTATTCAAGGCGATGAGCGCTGTTGATGGCAGCTACAGCATAGCAGGCTTGCCTTCAGGAAATTATGACGTTGTTGCTGAGAAGGATGGCTATGAGCAGGCGTCTTCCCTTTCCCTGTTCGTGCCTGACAGCGGCATCGGTGTTGCTGACTTCACGCTGGTTCACCCGTTGGGCGGTTGCGAGGATGACTGCACCAAGGTTGGCAGCAACCTTTGCGATTCTTCATGCCACGGGAAGGGGAAGTGCTGGTTTAGCAGTGATGGTATCAAGGCGGCCTGCCATAACTCGTTTGGCATTGGCTACATGCCTGACGGGAGCTTTGTTGACTGCTGCATGGGTCCCACTTACAGCCCTATCAAGGCGGTGCCGAGCGTGCCTTCTGACCAGGTCATCATTGGCAGGAAGCCGATTCTTTACAAGGGCAGGTTCGTGAACATGGTTACGATAGTCTTCAACAAGTGATTGGCTATGCTTGGCAAGCGGGGCGCGATTTGGGTTTCTGCCGTCATCTACGTGCTGATTGGTGTTGTTGTCCTTACGATAGTCATTGAGGCCGGGATACCGCTTATCAGGAGCTTGCAGGAGAGGGGCAACGTGAACCGTGCCAGGAACACCTTCACCGCCATAGACGGCCAGATAGTCGAGGTTGCAAGGGAGGGGCAGGGCTCGCAGCGGGTGGTGCCTCTTGAGGTTTCTGAAGGCACCGTGAAGGTGGAGGATGGCAGGCTGAGGTGGAAGATTGAGACGACTTCCAAGGTGATGGAGCCGAGAACGAGGGTTGACCTTGGCAATCTCGTGATTGCTTCGGATGTTGACGTGTCTGCTTCTGACCATGTGAGTTCCCACATACTCCAGAACTCAAGGGTCCTGGTCAACTTCACCAGGTTTGGCAGCAGCGCCAACCATTCGGCGATAAACACGTCCTCCCTCATCAACTATGTCCAGTTCAAGGACACCGGGGCTGTAACCAGCGGGACGTTCACTTTTTTCATCAACCAGAATGCCAGCACGACTTACGGCACCGGCTACACCGAGCTGCTTCAGGCCGGGACAGGCCTTACCAGCGCCACCCTGAAGGCGTTCGTCAACTCCACGCTTTACGAGTACAGCATCCTTCTCACGCTGGATAGCAAGGCGGACTTCATCCGGGCTGAGATAGAGGACTTCAGGGTGAAGTGACTGGAAAGCGTACAGGCCACTCCTGGCGTACTTATCGAGGCAGGTCAATATCAAGGCAAAAAGAAGAGTTATCGTCAAAACCCGGCAGCATACGCAGGGAAGTGCTCGACAGGGTCCTGCAATGGTTTGCTGATGACCGCATAATAATCCTGACAGGGATCAGGAGATGCGGGAAATCCACTCTCCTCAGCCAAATCATGGAAAACAAGGCAGGATGGTGCTATGTCAACTTTGAAGATGAACGGCTGCTGGACTTCGAGGCGCAGGATTTTGAAATGCTGAATGATGTTCTTGTTGAAGCATATGGCCCGTCAAGGACGTATTTTTTTGATGAGATACAAAATGTTCAGCGGTTCGAGACATTTGTAAGAAGGCTGCAGGATGAAAAGAAAAAAGTCGTTATAACAGGGTCAAATGCTGCGTAATGCAAGGATTATTGGAAGCAATGGACTCTTTCAGATTAAAAGAAGGGCTCATACTCACTTTTGAACAAACAGATGACCTCAATGTTGAAGATAAAAAAGTCAAAATTCTTCCGGCAGCCAGGTGGATTTTGGAGGGCACCGGGCAACTTGCGTTTTAGCCGGGTAATGCTGGCAACTCCCGGTCTAGAACCTTTTTGGCTTTTTCGTCCTGAACTGCCGGTTTATCAGCTCGTCTATCTTTTCCACGAAATCGTGCGCCTCCGTGAACAGGACATCAAGGTGGCTGCCTTTGATGTCCCTTATCTGACGGTACATTATCTTCTTCTGTAGGGTGTAGAACTTGTTCACTGTCGCGGCATACTTCCTGTGGAGGCGGTTTGGCCCGATGAGCTTCTCCTCCAGCATGGCTGCGACGTGGTCAGGGCTTGGCGGCGTTGCCCCCGTCATCATCAGGGCTGCGTGGGCTGCGTCAATGACTGCCCAGTAAAGGTCTATCACCGCCTGGAGGACGTGCCATTTTGCGTTGTGGATTGTCCTTGGCGCCCTTGCAAAATATGTCCAGACGGCTTCCTCGCTGGGCCGTATCCTGCCTCGCATCAGCAAAGCCCTCAATGGGTCAAAAAATCCAGTGTCAAGCAGCGCAACGCCATCCCTCAGGATGTTCATCCCTATTGGGTCGCCGGCGCGGATGTATTCCCAGAACGTAGTCAGCTTGACTGTTGTCACGTGCAGCCGCGTTGAGACCTCTGTGACTACCTTCTCCACTATTATGCGGTATGCCTCTATGAGCTCCTGGGTCTGCATCACGGTAACGTCATCAACAACGACAAGGATGTCAATGTCGCCCCGCTTGCTGACAGTATGCTTGGCTGTGCTGCCGAACAGGACTACTGCCTTCAGGAAGTCGCCAAACTCCGCATGCATTCGCTTGGCAAACTCGTAAGCTGTGCCAAGCTCATCGCGGTTGTAGCCTTTAACATTAGGATTGTCCTGCTTTGGAATGTCAAACTCCATGCTTCCCCTCTTTTTTGCTGCTAAACGCTTATAGCATCAGGGTATTTAAAAATATATCGGCTTGAGGTTCTGTTAAGGTATCGGGACTTGAATCAGCCGATTATAGAGAACTTTGAATAACNNGGGATAATCAAAGTTGTCTATAGCAAATCACATAAGTTTTCGTATCTTTTCCAGTGATTTGACTATGGTCACGGGACTTTTAGTCCGATTCAAATACAGTTGCAATTTCCCGGGCAACGTAAAACTTGTTCCTTTTCCTGGCAGTGTATTCGGTCACTAAACCGATTTTAAGTAAATTATCGATTCCTCTTTTAATCAGGGGGTAATTCTTTTTTATTTTAAACTCTATTATGTGCGGGATGCTCCAGTAGGGATTTTCAAAGAAAAGGTCTGCTAATGTAAAAGATAATGGAGTCGCACTTATTTCCTTCAATCTTTTGTGATAGTCCTCCCTGAGCTTTATTAATATTTTAATTTTTTTTGATGTCTCTTGTGAAGTCTGACATACGCCATCAAGAAAAAAATTGAGCCAGCTTAGGTAATCTCCCTCTGCCCTGACTTTTGTCAATAAATCATAATACTGCCTTCTGTTTTTCTCAAAAAAAGGAGTTACATAAAGAACGGGTTCTTCTATTATTTTTTGTTTAATCAGGTAGAGTGTAATAAGCGCCCTTCCTAATCTGCCATTGCCATCTTCGTATGGGTGTACTGTTTCAAAATAGTAGTGCATTAGAGCAATTTTTATCAGACGAGGAATATCATCTTCACGTTTCATATACGCAAAAAGATCTTGCATTAAGGATTCAACTTTTTCGTAATGAGGCGGTATAAAGCCCGAGTTTTGCCAAGTTTTCCCATCAATCCAGTTTTGAACCCGCCTATATTCACCTAAATTTCTATGAGAACCACGCACCCGTTTTAGCAGGTTAAAATGCATTTCGTTTATTAAATCTTTATTTATGTCTACACCGTTTTCTAATCTTTTCAAGGCCTTGTCTAAGGAGTGGATATAGTTTAAAATTTCTCTTATGTTTCCCACATCTTTTTTCCCCTTATTTCCTGCTTCACTAAGAAATACATCTGTTAAGGAAACGTTGGTCCCTTCAATTTTCGTGCTTAACCAAGCTTCTCTTCTCTTGTACGCTTTAATGAATAAATCAAGAGTACTTCGGGTTATGTTTTTGGCAAGCCCCTTCAGCTCCCCCACGCAGAGGTTGGCATTTGCAAGTAGTTTTATGGTGTTATTAGAGAAGACTAAATCATCCGGAAATTTTTTTGGTAAAAAATAGCTATACGTTTGTTCAGAACCATCAACTAATCCTTTGCCCTCTATCACTGTTCCCGCTTTGCCGTTAAATCTATTTGACTCCATATAACATTAATAAGAAGGCTTATATTTATACTTTTGCACCAAAACGTTAATATGGCTTCCTCAATTTCGAAATAATGTCCTAAACATTACTAATCCGACTCGTGGTATCGTTTCAGACGGCGTTGCGTGGAAATTCAATC
>DUGG01000036.1 GCA_013331515.1 Candidatus Woesearchaeota archaeon | reverse complement strand
GACACGTACCTGCCTGAGAAGATAAGGAAGAAGGATTTTATAGACTGAGTTTTGCAAATCTCGAATATTTTTTCACTGTTCTTTTATGGGCGTCATTGACAAGTTGCCCTCATTCAGCTAACTTCGGTTCGTTTAGATTATGGGCAATAACACTAATAATCGTATACCTATCTGTTATTGCCTAACAGCAAATCACTTGAAAAGATACGAAAACTTAAGTGATTTGCTATAACTGCATTTTCTCTCCCCTTCGGTAACCTGGGGAGGAGAAAAGCATCTAAGCAGAGCTTAGGCGAAGCTTGCTCTGAGAGCGGAAAAGACAACAAACTTTTCAAGATGACCCAATATCGGCAATCTTTGGATAAGTGAACCCACTTATTGCGCTTCTATGACTAACGTGACACTTTCAATAGAGGAATCGGTCTATAAGGATGTGCGCAAGCACTCTGAAATCAAATGGAGCGAGTTTGTGCAGAAGGTCATTAAACACAGATTGGCTGAGCTGGAGAAGCTTGAAAAAAATCCGGAGAAGGAAAGCATATTAACAATGCTGGCATCTGGGGAAGCATTAAAATGAGAGTTGGACAACAAGCTGGATTGAATGCGTGCATTCCACTGGTGTTCTCACCAGCGGGTTCACTCCATATGGTCCAGGTAGAAAAATGATAACGGAGGTGAAAAGCATGCCGCCGCATGAGGAAATGCGCATATTTTTTACACTAATCGGCGCATTTCTCTATAATCAAACGCTTTGGAAGAATCGAGGAAACGCTGCGCAGAATTGACGAAAAAATAAAAAATCCCAGCCACAGCAGAGCTGCGGGGTGTGAACCCATTTGAGCAATCAGATGACCCGCTTGGCTTCTGCAAAGGTTTAAATCCTCAGCTTCCAAAAAACGCTTAATGCGCATCTGGCTGCACAAAATAGAGAAGCTGATTGACCGGTTGATACCCCTCCTGCTGGCCGTGCTTTTGGTGGCGATAGTCGGCGAGCTGTTTTTCTCATCAAAGTTTGAATGGTACAGGTACTATGCCGACTGGCTTGACGCTTTCATCCTGCTGGTCTTTGCCGCAGACCTGGGGTTCAAGTATGCGCGTTTAAGGAAGTTCCCAACATTTTTGAGGAGATACTGGCTTGAAATAATAGCGACAATACCCTTTTTCTTGGTGTTTCGCTTGCTTGAGTTGTTCAGGATTACAGACTTCTTTGAGAAAGGGCAGGCCATCGCCCACGAGGCACTGGCAGCTGAAAAAGTGGAGAAGGAGGCAGTTGTGCTCGTGAAAGAGGCGGCCCGAGCCGGAGAGGCAAGCAGGACAACCAAGATGCTATCCGTGTTCCGGGCTCTTGGCCGTTCGCCAAGGATGCTGAGAGCACTGCACTTTTTTGAACTGCCTACCGGCAGGCACCACTGGTATGAGAGAAGGAAAGGTTAGGAAGACCAGTCTTCATGTTTCAATGCGTGCATTCCGCTGGTGTCCTCACGAGAAGGTTCGTACACCCGCTTCATTATAGCGACGGAGCTTAATAATCGCATGTCAATAGTAAGCTCCGAGGGGGCTATTCCCTAAAATCAGTTTTAACACATTTTCCTTGCTTGGGTTCACCATAATTAGTATAACTGAGATATACTATGTAAGGTTTGGGTAAAAAATGCCGGCCACAGCAACAACTTTAAATACGCATCAACGAAGCCATTCAATCCAAGGACCTGTAGCTCAGTTCGGACAGAGCGGCAGCCTTCTACTCAAACCAGAAGCCAGCTGAAGGTCGTGGGTTCAAATCCCATCAGGTCCGCGCACGGGTAGCCAAGCGGCTAATTATTTGTGCTTGGGCATAAATAAGCCGAGAGGCGATCGCCTGCAGAGCGATTATTCGGGGGTTCGAGTCCCCCCCCGTGCTCTCATTTCCTCAATTTCGGGATAATCTTGTAAGCGGTTATAGCCGCAATTATTGAAACAATCCAGAAAGTCATTTGCTTTATTACCCCAAACACCAGGCCGAGGAAGTTAGCGACAACAACCGCTGCCAAAACAAGCGCAAGAACCTTTGCAACATTCATTTTTGCGTTTTTTCCTTTAACTTGGCTTCAGCCCACATCTGCTCAGCCTCAGCCAACGTAACCTTCTGGCCGGTGAAGAGGAATGGTTTTCTCCTGCGCATTTTTCCAATCAGCGCAGCCATGGGCTCGGAAGACTTGAACAATCCTTCCTTCTCAGCTATGAGTATGACCATGAGCGTGTCCCAGAACAGGTCGCCAAGCTCCTCCTTGAGGTTTTCAACGTCATTATTCTCAACGGCGGCCATGACTTCCCTTGCTTCTGAAGCAACCTGCTTGGAATAGTCCTGCACGGTTTGCAGGCTAGCCCACGGGCACTCTGCAAGCGTTTTCCTTGCGAGCTTCATGAAATCATCAAAGCCTTTTTCCATTTTCCTGCTTTTTTTACGTTTAGTGGACTCGGCGGGAATCGAACCCGCAGTCTCATCCCGTATCGGTCTTTTTGGCCGCACCAAAAGTGTCGTGCGAAGGATGCGTCATGCCGTTAGACCACGAGCCCAAACAGGAAGAACCGGGTTTTTACCGGCTTTAAAATACTTTTGTGAGATTCAGCTTGCTATGTACAACGTGTCCCTGCTTTGCTTCTTGCCGAAGAGAAGTTCATCAGCATCAACATCATCAAGCGATGATTCATCAGAACCCTCTTCAACATAATCGTCGTAATCATCAACGGGCTCGCGCTTTTCAACCGGTAAGAACCTGTGGTCTTTCATGAAAAACAAAACTCCCTTTTTTAGCCCATTGATTGGATGTGGTTGCTTATAACCTTTTCGTAAATACCATCAATATGAATCATCCTGATGGGGTGTTTGAACTGGATATTTTTGATACTTGTGGTTATAAAATTTATAAAATATAAATATCTCCTGATTTTGTGCCAAGTGAGAATTGGCTGAGAAGCAATCAAACCGGCAGGATGAATGCACCAATCCGGTTGGTGCGCTTCACCAGCTTCATTGTTCAAATGGGTTTCATACCCCATATCTTTGCTGCGGTTGGGATTTTTTATCCCGCCGTCAAGAGCTGCATTGCCGTGAACATAAAGAGAACTTTTGCTATAAAACTGGGCAATAAACCCTACAGGTCTAGACCCCTTTTGCCTTCCTCATCCTGACCAGTCTGGTTATGTAACCGGCTACGTTGTTCCTAAGCTTGTGAGAAAAAACTGAAACATATCTGTTGACCATCGCCTTGTTGGCGGCAAAGTCCTCTCCAAACTGCCCGCCGTGCAGGTTGAGAAGGTGCACTGTTGTCCTCTTGACGAGTTGTGTCTTGATTCTTCCCATTGTGTGTGCCCTTACTTCTTCTCTTCTTTCTTTGTTGCAGCAGGTTGCTGCTGCGCGCCTGCCTTCCCTGATTCTCCAGGTGCAGCGGCCGTGGCTGCTGGCAGGAGCTCTTCAATAATCTTGGCAGGGATGCCTGCCTCAACAAGCTTTGCCTTAATCTCGCCGCGGGCCTTGCCTGCCATTGATTCAATGATTGCCTTGGCGTTTGCAAGGAATTCGCCCTTCCTCTTCTCAATCTCCTCAGCGAGCTTCTTCCTTTCCGCCTCAAGCTCCTTGAGATCCTCTGCGGTAAGCTCGGTTTTTTCCTTTGATATCTCGTCAGCAAAAGCCCCTTTGTTAATCATGCCAATAACTTCGGCAGCTGGCTTGCCCTCAACAAGGATACCCATGGAATTGCACGTCCCTATGATTTCTTTTATCCTTGACTGCAGGCCCTTGCCCAAGAGTTGGCCTTCCTTCATCTTTGCAACCTTGATGACCTGCTCAATCCTGATGTCTGCAACCTTGTCCATAAGCGGGTTGCCTGAACCCTTCTCAATGCCTGCTTCCTTCTTTATCAGGGCGCTGGCCGGCGGGGTGCCAATGGAAATGGCAAATGCCTTCGTCGCGGTATCAACAGTGACCCTGATTGGAACCTGCATGCCTGAAAAAAGCGCGGTTTTCTTGTTAATGTCGGCTATTACCTGGCCGATGTTGATGCCTAGCGGTCCAAGTGCAGGCCCAAGCGGAGGCGCGGCTGACGCCTTTCCTCCTTCAACAAGCGCTTCTACAGTCTGCGATGGCATCAGAATGTGGTCTAAACAGGCTCTTTATATAAGTTTCTACTCATCGATGTGCTGGGATGCGTCGCCTTCATCCGATTCCCTCCTTATCACCTTCACTGCATCCATTTTAAGCGTTATGGGTATTGGAACTGCCGATTCAAGGAGCTCAACCACAACATCCTCCTTTGTCTTGTCAAGCCTTGTTACCTTGGCTTGCGAGTGCTTGAAAGCAGCCCCGCTTATTATTTCAACAATATCGCCTTTTTGGATGTTGACCTCCACCTTCTTGCTTGGCTCAAGCATGTGCTCAATCTCTTCATATGCGATTTCCTTGTCAAGGAGGCCACGGGCGTAAGGCACACGGAACGATGCCTGCTCGGCGTCCTGCCTTGTCTTCGCTTCAACAAAAATGTAGCTTCTCATGCCATGTGGATGGATGAGAGAGTAAACAGCCAATCCCCTCTTTTTGGCGTTGGATGATACGAAGTCCATCACCTGCTCTTCCCTGTTTGCAGTCGTGCGAAGTGCAAATATCGGCATCCTTTCCTCATGCTCGACAGCAGGGGCTTCCTTGGCTTTTTCAACCTTCGGAGCCGTTTCCTCTTTCTTCGGAGGGGCAAATACGTCCTCCTCTGCATCAAAGCTTATGTCCTGCTCTTT
This sequence comes from Candidatus Woesearchaeota archaeon, assembly GCA_013331515.1. Classification (GTDB taxonomy): domain Archaea; phylum Nanobdellota; class Nanobdellia; order Woesearchaeales; family UBA10216; genus UBA10216; species UBA10216 sp10216u. The sequence continues at coordinate 3,828 of DUGG01000036.1, read as the reverse complement.
TTCGTCATCAGTCATCTTTAAACCGCAACCCTGTTCACTGGAACATCATTGTTTTTGCCGTGTGCAGCACAAAGCCGATAAGCCCTATAAGTGCAATGCCAACGGCTGAGACCTTCACGATGCTGGTCAACTCCTGCTTCGTTGGCTTCTTGGTGACAGTCAAAACCCTCCTGCACTCACCAACGAATGTCCTTAGCTTTGCAATAATCATGCCCTGAACCCCTAACTAACGCTGTTTTTTCAACCTCACTCAAACAAAGCCTAAAATTCAATATCTGGGAAAGAGTAAGCGGTCTTTTTTAAAGCTTGCGGTTTTACATTGACTGACTGGCAATAATCGCTCCATCATGGCATTAGGCCTTTTGCTGTGCCGGCCGGCAGAAATGTTTTAATATACAATGGAAATACTCTTTTTGCATGCCAGCTAAACATCCTGCATCAGCAAACCCGTCGATACAAGCAGGTCTTGATGTTATCATGGCAGACAAAAGCTACACGATTTATGACATTCTTGAATTAACAAACCTGCCAGAGGACGAAATAATACGGGCAGCCAGGAATGGAAAGCTGAGCTTCTCAGAAACAAAGCCAAGGCCCCTGATGACCGGCGAGTCGGTAATAAGATATCTCATGGAAAAAGATGCGGCAGGGCGGGGACATCAGATTCCAGAGCCAGCGGCCGCTGATTACGAAGGCAGCGACACGCCAGATGCGTTGCATATGACTGATGCTGAAATGGAAGCGGCGCTTCGCAGGACTGGGTTGAATTGGAGGCAGAATAACTATCTCGATGTATTCTACGCATACACTCTGTCAATCCCCCTCCTGACCCCTGTGCAGGAAGTTTCAATCGGCAGGAGGATACATGCGCAGGAGCCGGGCTGGGAGGATGCGCTTAGGCAAGGAGTTGAGGCAAACTACCGCCTTGCCTTCTGGTGCGCCAGCAAATTTGCCGGCGGATTAACTCACCTTCAAATGGGGGACCTGGTGCAGGAGGGCGTAATAGGGCTTTACACTGCATGGAAGGGATACAACCCTGACCACCGTAAAGAAGGGGAAGAGAATCGCACTTCCCCGTACAGGTTCACAACCTACGCCACGCCGTGGGTGAAGCAGGCAATCAGACGAGCAATAGAAAACGCTGAGAGGACTATTCGGCTGCCTACGCATGCCATTAATCTGAAATCAAGAATAAACCTCCTCAAGGGGCAGCTTGAGCAAAGCACAGGAATGGCACCCACGCTTGAACAGATTGCAGAAATGACACGAACAGATAAGGAAATCCTTTCAGCAATAATGGCTCCTGATTCTTTCTCGTTGGAGAGATATCTGACAAAAATGCAAGAGCTGGTGGAACAATTGCAACTGGATGAAATCGTGCCTGATACTCAGCCGACACCGGAAGAGCAGGCCATAGATACAATTTACGGGGAAACGATTGTTGCCGGGCTGGATGACGCCCTGGCTGAAAGGCTTTCATTTGTCATAAAACAGCGCTTCGGCTTCAATGAAACGGGCGAGGTACAGAGCCTGGAAAAGATTGGGCGACAGAGAGGCGTCACAAGGGAAAGGGTAAGGCAGCTTGAAAGAAAAGCGCTTAATCAGCTGCGCAATAATTCGGAATTCATGAAGAAGCTTTGATCAGTCAACGAATTCTATGCCCAATTCGTGCTCCATCTCCTGCTTGGCTTCAACAATCCTCTTCGCCCCGGTAATTTGCGAGGATTTCACTCCGGTAACTATCAGCATTGCCCTGACAGTTCGGGCAAGGTCCTCATAAATCTGGGCACCCCAGATGACCTTCGCTCCCTGGTCCAGTTTCTGGCTCACAGTCTCAACAACCTTCCTTGCCTCTTCCAGGGTCATGTCAGGGCCTCCTGAAATGTTAATCAGAGCGCCGGAGGCACCGGAGGTGTCAACGTCAAGAAGAGGGTTGTTTATGGCTTTTTCAACCGCCTCAACAGCCCTGTTTTCAGAGTCGCTCTCGCCAACGCCAATCAGGGCAACGCCCCCTCCGCCCATGACAGCTCTGATATCGGCGAAGTCAAGGTTGATAAGCCCGGGCTTGGTCACAAGCTCTGCAATGCCCTTGACAGCGTTTGTCAATATCTCATCAGCTACCTTGAAGGCTGTAAGCAGGGGAAGGTCCGGAGCCAGTTCAAGGAGCTTATCATTCGGGATGACAATCAGGGTATCTGTGACTGCTTCAAGCCGCTCCAGGCCGCCAATGGCATTCTCATACCGCCTGTTGCCTTCCATTGAAAACGGCAGCGTAACCACCCCAACAACCAACGCGCCCATCTTCTTCGCAACGTCAGCAACCACCGGAGCAGAGCCGGTGCCTGTGCCGCCTCCAAGGCCGCAGGTGACAAAAACCATGTCCGCCCCGGTCAGGGCTTCCTTGATGTCATGCTCTGTTTCCTTCGCGGCATCCTCGCCAATCCTCGGATCAGAGCCGGCCCCAAGGCCATGCGTGAGCTCCTTGCCTATGAGAATCTTCCGGTCAGAGGTGGTGTAAAGAAGGTCCTGCGCGTCAGTATTCACGGCTATTGTCTCTGCTCCAATAACGCCAACCTCTGAAATGCGCGTAATAGTGTTGTTTCCGGCCCCCCCGCACCCAACAACCTTGATTGTCGCGCGGTGCTTTGCGAGAAGCTGTTCAAGCTCAGCGTCAGCAACGTTTGACTTGCTCAGCGAGCGCACCGTATCCTTGGTTGAAAGCACGACACTTCCCATTAAAAAGTCCCTCCCACGAAAAAAATATTATCCAATTCCCGTTTACTACTATTTATATTTTGCCTTTAAGCAAAAATGAACGCGTGAAAAGAATTGTCCGTCGTGGTGACAAAAAACAGCCACTGCTACTGTTTTGGCGCGCTGCCCAAGCCTGAATTTTCCTTCTCGGAAAAAGAAACAGAGTCAAGCCCGGAGATTGTGGACTTGAGTTTGCCCTCAATTTCCTTCTTTAGTTGTTCCGGGACCTTTTCCGGGAATTCGAGGACGGCAGAACCTGGTGTTACCGAAACCTTCACCGCTTCAGGCCGTATGCCAATAAACTTAAGAACCGCCTTGACTTTCTCGGCAAGGTCAGTGACAATCCTGATAACCGTAACTTCGTACTCAAGCTCCCTTCCCGAAAGCGGATGGTTGAAATCCACAATCGTCCTTCCGCCGGTTACTGCCTTCACCGTGCCGACTACCCCGTCAATGTTGACCTGCATGCCGGGAAAAGGCACAAGCTGCTGCTGCCTGAACTTTGCCGTTGAAACGAGCTGGATGAGCTTCGCGTTCTTCTTCCCGAACGCTTCCTCAGATGCAATCCTGAATGCCTGCTTGCTTCCTGTTTCCTTGCCAACAAGCTGCTTGTCAAGGCCAGGAATCAGGTACCTTTTCCCTATGCACACAATAACAGGGCCGTAGCTGGCATTCTCATCAAAGATTTTGTTCTCCCTGGCGATAAACCCGCTTGTGGTGTCAAAAACCTCCCTGCTTTCAGCGACCTTGCCAGTGTAGTCCAGTTCAACAAAGTCATTTTCCCTGATTACGCTTTTACCAACATCTGCCATTGAGCGCGAAAAAAATGAGGAGATTTAAAAAAGTTTCCTGTTTTGATTGCTCAAATTGGCTTCATACTCCACAGTTCTGCTGTGGCATAATTTTCCCGTTTGAGGCTTAAATGCGTGCATTCCGATGGTGTTCTCACCAGCGGGTTCGCACACCAGCTTCATTATAGCGACAGAGCTTAATAATCGCATGCCAATAGTAAGCTCCGTCGCACATATAACAAAGGGCACAAAAAGTTGTGCGTGCAATATGCCCTTTGCTATT
>DUGG01000015.1 GCA_013331515.1 Candidatus Woesearchaeota archaeon | reverse complement strand
ATGAAACCCATTTGAGCAATCACAGGTTTAGCCCAAGAATTTTGGACGCATCCTCCTTAATGCGCTTCTCAAAATCAGCAGTGGTTTCACCCTCTTCCTTTTCCTTAGCAAGGATGTGCAGGAGCTGATGGGCGAGTTCCTTCTCCTTCGTTGCCGGAAATGCCTTTGACTGGCCGGCGTGCTCGCTGATGAGCCTTTCCTCAACATCCTCAACACTCCTCAAATCAATCTTCACTTCCTCAAAATCCTCGCTCACGAGCTTCGCGGTGTTCTTGGTAGCGTAAACAGCGCCCTTGGCATAGACCTGCTCAACAAATCCCCTGAAATTTATGTCGCCCGCCCTCCCGCTCCTGAGCCTGCCAGCAACCCTCAGGAGCACAATGGTGTTGTAAAACTCNNAACGGCAGCGAAAAGCTCCCTTTCAACTTCCTCAGGTGATTTCCTGTCGGCATTAATTGCCAGCGGAAAAACCGCATGGATGACCACCTGCTGGCGGGCAGCTTTCACCTTGCCGTCGCCGCCAGCATCAACAACGTAGAACCCGCCATTGCCCAGAAGTTCCAACTCGTCAAAGCTGTTCGGGAAAAGGGGGCCCGGCATTGCCATCAGGCCATGGCTGTCAACCTGGCGCTCAAATACGCGGTGGATGTGCCCGCCGGCATAGTAATTGAACCCCTTGGGGAAAAATGCAAGCGGGACAGCTTCCATCTGTTCCATGCCTTTTGGCTTGAACTCCTCTATGGCAGTATGAAACATGAATATCTTGAAGCCCGGTTCGCTTTCCAGCTCCGGCAATGACAAAAGCTCATAATAATGCTTGTCCAGCATGCCCTTCTTTCCGCCAATCCCGGTTATCTTCACGCCTGTTTTTTTGTCAATTGTAAATTTCAGGTGGAGATTCCCGTCGTCGCCTCCGCTTCCCCGCATCACGTTGACAAAAAGTCCGGCATTCTCGAGCACGTCAAGCATTGTCTTGCCAGTGGGAGAAAAGTCGTGGCTGCCAGGGATGACATACACGGGGAGATGCCGGTCATAAAGCTCCTTCAGCTTGCTGGTAACCTCCTTCAGCCGGTCAATGGCAGGGAGGGAAGTGTTGAAAAAATCCCCCGAAATGAGGATAAAGTCAACATCCTTCTCAATGCAGACGTCAACGGCCTTCAAAAAGGCCTTAGTGCTTGCCTCAGCAAGCCGGTCATCTGCCCAGGAACCGATATGGATATCGGCAAAATGCGCGAATCTCATGGCAGAACGGAGGGTAGAATTGTTTTATAACATTTATGCAGGTAGGAAGTGGCATATTTATTTAATCGGACTGACTTTTTCCGTCTTACAACGGCTGACCCACCCTTAACTTTATACGAAGTTTCGCTATAACTGCTGTAGCGACGATAAAGCTACAGAAATATGCTCACCCCTAATAAAGGTTATTCAAAGCCCTTATCAGAGAATTCCGGCTGCTTGTCATACGCTTCGCCATATGGTGCCTTATACTCCTTATGAAAAAAGATTAACTGCCTTGGCTGCCTAACCAGTCGGTATTCGCAGCAGCTGCGGCTGCTGACAAAAGAGGTGGTTGAGATGCTTGAAGCAGAGGATGCGGTGCTCCTGTCGCACCTGAGGAAAAATTCAAGGATAAAGTTGACCTGGCTCAGCAGGGAAACCGGCATGCCTGTGTCAACGATACACGACAGGATGAACGGGCCTATAGGAAGGTGCGTGCAAAGGTATTCCTGCGTCCTAAACAACAGTGAGATTGGCTTCAATTCCAGGGCAACCATAATTCTCAAGGTTGACAAGGAGCAGAAGCAGGAGATAAGCCAGTACCTCGAAAGGTACCCGAATGTCAACTCTCTCTACCGGATAAACAACGGCTATGACTTCATGCTTGATGCAATATTCCCGCAGATGGTGCACCTTGAGGAGTTTGTAGAACAGCTCGAGAGGAAATTCAGGATAAAGCACCGGGAAGTATACTTCATCATAGCCGAGGTCAAGCAGGAATCCTTCCTTTCGGACCCGCAAGCAGCGGCGTTTACCTGTGGCAGGATGAAAAAATAGGCAAGCCAGCAAAATATAAATAAGTGTATGTTTAAACATACGCTTATAGTGACAAAGACCTTGACAATAACCAATGAAGCTTATGAGCAGTTGAAAGTGTGCATTCCGATGGTGTTCTCACCAGCGGGTTCGCACACCAGCTTCATTATAGCGACGGAGCTTAATAATCGCATGTCAATAGTAAGCTCCGTCGCATATAGGAGAGGAAGACATCATTTTGCGAAAATCAAGTTCCTTTCCCATGGGCAGTCAAGAACCACCTAATAGAGAATCTCGTTAATTATCAAACATTTGCGAGATTCGTTAAATAGCAGATTGCAAGCGAAAAGTTTTGTTATTTTTGCAATCTGCTATAAGCAGCCGGAAGTGGTTGCTGTTCATGCCACANNTCTGACCGGTGGTTCTTGACAATCTCAACACTCATACTAGATATCCCGCCGCTTGCGGCAGTTGGGATTTTCATCGGCTCCAGCCAGTCAGTGTGGTTAAAGGTAGATGGCATATATCAGTATACAAAAACGTAATATTTATATATTGGTTGTGTTATGATGTGATGCATTTGAAAAAAGGGGCTCCCTAAAAGAGATTTCTCTCCCATACCCCCAACTCATGTTAGGGAGCCTTACTTTTTTTTACAGGACAGAAGAGATGAGGCGCGAAGATGCGGTACATTGGCGTTTTATCCCTGATTTTCTTGGCGGCGACTGCAACGCTGACAGGATACTTCGCCAGGAGAGAAGGGCTGGCATCCCTGCAGGCAGCAGCTGATAGGGCAACATTAATACTTGCCCTTATGGTTGCAGCCAATATAGCAATTAGGGGAGGCGTCTGGCTCCTGCGGAAATATTCCACTGCCAAGGACAAGGCAGAAATCAAGCAGATTACATCAATCTACAAGTACGCCATATGGCTGGTGCTGATTTTTACCATAATGGCAATTCTTTTCAAAGTAATCGGCGCCGTAATAACTTCAATAGGGCTGCTTGCCGCAAGCCTGGCGTTAGCACTCCAGCGTCCCATACTTAACCTTGCCGGCTGGTTATCAATTGTCACGAAGAGGCCATTCCGCATCGGCGACAGGGTTGACATTGGCTCAGTCGGCGGGTATGTCCATGAGATTGCCCTGATGCACACCCACCTTAGCGTGGTTGAGAAAGAGGAACAGACGGGAAAGGTAGCTTATGTGCCAAACGAGCAGGCAGTGACACAGCTAATCATCAATTACACCAGGGGCTCCAATCTGGTCTGGGACCAGGTAAGGGTGAGGGTGCCGTTGAGTGCAGACCTTGCAAAGATTGAGAAGCGGATGCTTGAGTGCGTCACTGAAGTGACAGGCAAAGTGATGCGAGAGGCATCAAGGAAATGGAAGACGGACGTCACGCCTCAGGCAAGGGCAGCAATTGACTATGTGGGAAACCAGCCATTCGTTGAAATCTCGGCAAGGTACATGGCCAGCGCGAAAGAGCTGGCAGCCACAAAAACCGTAATCACAAAGAAGATAATTTCAAGGATAAAAAAAGAAATTGGCTGAGCAGAACATGGCAGCATCGCGGCTTACAGAAGATGAAGAGGAATTCAAGGGGTACAAGGTGACATTTGTCCAGAAAAAGGCCATAAGCCCCAAAGACGTCATACCAAAAAACGTCCTGGAAGAAATAGACCGGGTTTACAACCAAAAGAAGCTGAGCCACTTCTTCCAGGCAAGGGCAGCATCTGAACCTGTACAGAAGGCGCAGCAGGAAGCGCGGCAGACGGCAACGCTTAAAGTGCAACAGGTACCGCCCAGCCAGACGGCATTCATCTCAAGCCAGCTCAGCCATTCCAAAAATCCTGACGATGCGGCAAAGGCGAACGTGCAAAGCCCTTACAGCCAGTCAAATATAGAAGAACTCATAGGCAAAGCGGCAACACGGCTCTCAAGGGAGGTCGGCGCAGACTGCATTGTCTCAATAGAAAAAGCCCAGAAGGAGGCGTCTGATGCCAACTACATATATGTAAAGGTTGCCATATTCAAGCGAACAGCCAAAAACGTATACACAAAACTCAGCTACAACACGAAGATGCGAAAGCAGATGGGCGGATCAACAATGCCGGTAAAGGAACTGCTCATGGAAGCCGTGAACCGGCACTTCATAAACAAGGGCGAGAGGATAGTGTGCGTTGCTGACGAGAGTATAGGCACAGGATACAAAGGCATGATACTCGTTTCTGACGTTGACAAGATATTCTTCAACATGAGCATCCACAACCTGACGGAGAAAATAAGCAGCGATGTGCTTGAAGCAATCCTTGGCATAGCGCTTGAGATTGTTAGTGAAGGCAGGGAAGGCAGAAGGATAGGTACAGCATTCATTGTGGGGGATGCAGGCGAGCTGTCAAAGCACGCCAGGCAACTGATAATAAACCCTTTCCAAAATTATCCGGCAGAACTGAGGCAGATAACAGACCCTGACTTGAAGGAGACAATCAAAGGGTTTGCCCAGCTTGATGGCGCCTTCTTCATAGACCAGAATGGCACTGTCCTGTCAGCAGGGACGCACATAAACCTTGACATGAGCGCAGTACAGATAGACGGACTGGACGGCTTTGGCACAAGGCACCGCTATTCATCGGCAATCACCAAGCTTGCGGATTCAATAGCAGTCGTCGTATCAGAGAGCGGCGGCACGGTAAGGGTTTTCAAGGATGGCAGGATAGTGATGAAGCTGCCGTAACTATAGAAGGTTTTGATTAACCCATCAAAATCAGTCAAAACCTTCTAAGAAGGACTTTGAATTTGATTCGAAACAGGGGTTATTCAAAGTCCTCTATAGGAGAAGAGCTAGATTTTCGTAGTAACATCCTCCTCTCTTATATGCATCGGAGCGACTATGCGTATCCGGTTATTAAGCTCCGATGCTATAGAGAATCAGGATTTCTTGACATAAACTTTCCTGACCGGCCAACTGATTTCTATGCCATCTTTTTCGTACGCCTTGGCCAGCTTCTTAATAAGCTCGTGAATCACGTGATACTTGGCAACAGGTTCGTCTACGCGCATAATGATGGAAAAATTTATGTTGGAGTCGCCGAACTCGTTGAAGCGGACAAGCGGCTCAAAACCTTTTGTAGCACCCTCAACAGTCTGCTGCACTTCTTTCGCAGTCCTAACCGTCACCTTCTCAACCTTGTCAAGATCGCTGCCGTAAGCAACGCCGCCCTTCACAAGAAAGCTCATTTCCTCAGATGGCAGATAATAATTTGTTATTACGCTCTGAGCCAGCTTGCTGTTGGGGATTACAATGACGTTATTCGGTAAAGTCCTGACCTTTGTTGAGCGCCATCCGATCTCATCAACATAGCCGTCCTCGCCATTTTCGAGCCTGACAAAGTCGCCGATTCTTACCGGCCTGTCAGCCATTATGTAAATGCCTGCGAAAAAATTTGCCAAAGTGTCCTGCAATGCCAAGGCAATCGCCAGGCTTGCAACCCCCAAGCTTGCAATCAAGGCAGTCACTTTGATGTTGAGCTGGTCCAGAACCGCAATGAAGGCGATTATGTAAATAAAGATGCTCAGGATTTTCCCAGTCAGAGGGAGGAAAGTCAATGCAACCTTCGAGTCTGTTGCAGACTGCTTTTTTACCCCCCAGTTTATTACCGAAGAAATAACCTTTGAGGCAGCGTAGGCAAATATTACTATGACAAGCACCTGATACATCCTTGTTATAACCGGCACATAACCAGCCAACGTATTAATCTGCGCCAAGGAAAGGTAGACGCCTGTCACAATGACGAGCAGGTACATCGGCTTTTTCAACGCAGAAACGAGCATCTCGTCAAGAACAGTCCCCGTCCTTTTGGCTATAGTTGACAAGTAAACCTTCATGAGAAAATGTATCGTGAAGCCAATAGTAAGCGCAACAGCCATTATCAGCCCTGCGGTTATGAGATCCCCGTACCTGGAGCTGGCTACGCTGCCTATTGCCTGAAGGCTAATAAGAAAATTCCCTGTGAGCGTGTTTGCATTCCCCAAGATTGCCATAAAAGGACCTTTCAGCAAATTGCATGACAGCATCTGCACCAGCCGATGCTTATCGACCAGATGTCGATATAGCTTATTCAGTTCGTTGCCATTATATTTATTTCTTTCGGAACAAAGGGTTTGCTTTGGCATTTGCGCCTTGACAAGCTTTCTGGTTGACTTACAACCCGAAGATGCCAAACAGCCGCCAGCTTATGAATGCCTCAACGGAAGCTGCAACCACCAGAAGTGCAACCGCAACGACAAAGACAACAATGGCATCCTTGACCACCTTGTTGAACCTGTCAGAGCCGAACTTCTCAAAAAGAAAGCCCCTTGAAATAATGCCGCCAGCGATTGCAGTCAGGATGTATGCAGCTGCCTCTGTTACCCGATGTGGAGAAATTGCAAAAAAAAGAAAGTGTGAAATATGACCGTGCCACATGAGCCGAGCTGGCCAGGGCGGTTTTTGCGAATAAGCCAAGCAAAACCCCCAGGCAGAGGCGTTCCAGATTATGAAAAAAACCCCGTCGCTTCCGTATATGTTACGGCCACTGTGACAACACGATAGCAAACAATTGAGCATGTTCTCATCAATTACCATCCTTGATTATACCCAATTGCCTGAATATTCAACATATAGACAACTGCGTAGCTTATGTCATGTCTTGTAAGCAGTTGTCTGATAGTGAACTGCGCCTCGTCTGTCACATAACCAGCGCAGTTCTCTATATCATCACAATTGGTTATACATCTGGACCCTTTGGACAAACTTTTTTAAATCGGCGGATGCAGCCACAGAATCTTGGGCCTGTGATCTAGTGGCTATGAGCCGTTAGCGCTTGCTGCGGCTAGCAAATGCTTCCTTCACAGGGAAGATGTCCTCGGTTCGAATCCGAGCAGGCCCATTTCTTTGTCACTTGATTGTAGTAAAAATAGAAAGATTTAAATAGGGGTTCCCCAATAATGCCTGCTATGGCAAAAGAGATTAAAACAATCGCCGAACCTCCACTTGAGGAACTCGTTAGGGTTGGCACTAACGGCTTTGGTTTTATTAATGGGCAAACCCAAGAAAAGTGGCTGGAGACAATTTTTTTAGCTGCGTGTGTTGCCGTGCATTTCAAATTTAGCAAAGGCCTTCAAGTACTAACGCACATTCCCCCGTTTTTTGATTATTCACATCTGCAAATAATCTTTCCATACCTAGCCAATAAGCAGTTAATGAATGGACAATTCTTGGAAAAAATCAGTATTGTCTACAGTAGTGATAATGATCCTGCGAAGAGCAAAGGGCACGGATTTGTGCCTCATCAAGAGGAAGCAACAAACGTCCTTAGACGTGCGGGCATTGAATGTGCCATAGAGCATATACGTACCCCAGATCATGCTGTGTTGTTTGATCGGAGAGGGGAGCCATATTGGGCAGATAAAGGGAGATTTGAGATGTATCAAATTGGCGGAGTGGATAGCAGTTGGAAATTTCCGTCTTTCTCCCCTCCAAGAGATGGTGGGAATTTATTTTGTGATAATACTGGAGAATTTGCATCAGTAGTTAACGACTATTCAATTCCAGATATGGACCCCCGCGGCCTTAGAAGGGCTGTGACTTCAGTCGTTAATAAGCTTAAAGCTTAAGAGTCACTGTTCATTTTGCTTATTGTGATGGTGAAGTATGGACATTGAACGACTAAAAGAGGAACAGCTGGAGGCAGCATCTAAAGTCATAACAGATGATTTGGCAGGCGAGCCGAAGACAATAGGCGGATGTGACTGCGCGTATTCTGACAAGGCGGTAATAGCTGCTGTTGTCGTGTGCGACGCCAATATGAACCCTTTGGAAAAGCAGACGGCCGTCGTTGAAAGTGCATTCCCGTACATGCTTGGAATGCTTTACTACCGGGAGGGGGAAGCGATAAAAGCGGCATTTGCCAAACTGGGAAAAAGGCCTGACGTGCTGCTTGTGGATGGCAACGGGGTTCTCCACCCTCTGAGATGCGGCATGGCATCACAGCTTGGGGTGGAGCTTGGGCAGGCAACAATCGGAGTAGCCAAGACACGAATGCTTGGGGATGAGGATGAGGCGGGAAACATAACAGTTGGCAAGGAACTGCTTGGCATGGAACTGAGAACAAAGGAGGTTTCAAAGCCGCTTTATATCTCGGTTGGCCATAAGGTGAGCCTTGAGAACGCTGTTGCGATTGTACAAAAATCAATAAGGCATCCCCACAAGCTGCCTGAGCCGCTGCATCTGGCGCACAGGATGGCGGACAAGAAGAGGCAGGCAATGGAGAGGGAGGCAAAGTCCAACTGTTATAGCAAAGGGCAGAAATATCAGGAGTGAAACGATGCCCTTTGCCATCACACGCGCCTGTAAACGGCGTAAAGCGGGTTCTTCAGCACAAAGTTTTCAATGGCGTCCATGTCACCATCGGCCACAAGCATGCCAAGAATGCCTGTTAGTACTGTCAGCCCTTTTTCAAGGTACAGCTTCTGTTTCAAGGCGTTCACCAATAACACGCTTTGAGATGCGACGAACGTCAACGTATAACCCTTCCCAAACACCTTGCGGAAGACAAGCTTTGCCCGTCTTAAGTGAAAGCCCGAAGTTACCACTGCCAACCTGTGCCAGTCATTTCGAAGCAAAAAATCCCTTTTGACAAAAAAAGCATTGCCCACAGTGTCCAATGACTTGTCTTCCTCAAGAATGTCAGCTTCCGTTAACCCTTTCCTGACGGCATAGCTTTTCATTACACAAGCCTCGCCTTTACCGGCCACAATAATCCTGGGTGCCATCCCACTAAGGAATAATTCCACGGCCTTGTCCACTCGTGACCTGCAAACCCTTGTAAGGTTGCCTTTTTTAGTCACACCAGCACCCAGCACAACGATTGCATCAAATTTCATCAAACTCACCTATTTTGGGCCATTCGATGGCTTCCAGCCTAGCTGGTTTAAAATCTTTTTCCACCGGTCTTTGACCGGTGGCGTCTTGCTCTGGTAGCTTCAGAAGTACGGCGCGTTCAGCCCGTTAAGCAGCAGAAGCCAGACGACGCTCGCAGCGTTCGCCGCGTAGTTTCTGAATACCCCCGGTCTTTGATCGGCGGTCGTTTATTTACGAAAACCCGGCTCATCTCGCATAAATGATAATCACACTTTCGCAAGGCTGCCAGCGGAAGGAAAATGGGGTCAGATTTTCATCCTTCTAAAAAACCTTGGCAGCCCCTCAAGCGGCCTGGTGTTCACGACGTCATCGGCGGTAAGCCACGCCCTTTTCGCTATTGAAACGCCAAGCTCCATAAACGCGAGGTCGTTAGTGCTGTGCGAATCCGTGTCAATGACAAACCGGCAGCCAATTGATTTTGCCTGCCTGGCCAGCACATCACTCAAATCGCTCCGGTCAGGGTAGGCGTTTATCTCCAGCATAACCTTTTTCTCGGCTGCCGCAGCGAATATTTCCATAAAGTCCGCATCGTACGGCTCGCGCCTGCCAAACCTCCTTCCTGTTGGGTGGCCAAGGATGTCAAGATGCCGGTTTTCCATCGCGGCAAGGATGCGCTTTGTCATTTCTTCCTTGGTTAATTTAAAGTGCGAATGCACAGAGCCGACTACGATATCCATCTTTTTCAGCAGGTCGTCAGGGTAGTCAAGCTCGCCGCTTGGGAGAATGTCCACTTCGGAGCCAGCAAGGATGCGGATGCCTTTCGTCTTAGCGGCGACTGCTCTTATCTCCTTAAGCCACTGTTCCATCTCATCAATTGCAAGCCCGTGTGCAATCCTCTCGCTCCTGCTGTGATCGGTTATTGCAACGTATTCATAATTGAGCTTCCTTGCAGCAGAAACCATGTCACCAATCATGTTTCTGCCGTCGCTCCTGACAGTGTGGCAGTGGAAATCGCCTTTTATGCTGCCATATCCGACAAGATTTGGCAGCTTATCCTTCACTGCCGCCTCTATTTCACCGTTGTTCTCCCGGATTTCAGGCTCCAGGTAAGGAAGACCGATAGCTTTGTAGACTTCCTCTTCGGTTCTGCCGGCAATTCTTTTGCCGCCGCCTTTCCTGAAAACACCGTACTCGTTGAGCTTCAGCCCCTTCATCACGGCAATCCCCCTTATTGCAATGTTATGCTCCTTGCTGCCTGTAAAATACTGCAGAGCGGCGCCAAAGCTCGCATTGTCAATCACCCTCAAGTCAACCTGAAGGCCTGAATTCAGCACAATGCTTGTCTTGGTCTCGCCTTTTGCCAGGATTCTGCCGACATCGGGCATTCCTGCAAAGAAATCCATTATCCTTGCAGCAGCTTTCCCGTCTTTGCAGCTTACAAGAACGTCAATATCGCCGATTGTTTCCTCCCTTCTCCTCACAGAGCCGGCAACAGAAACCCTAACTGCTTCATTCAGGCTTTTCAGGCGCTGTTCAATTTCATTGGCAACAGGCACTGCATAGCCAAGCGGCATCCTTTCATGGCCTTTCCTGAAAATCTCTATGTTCCTCAGGATGTCCTCTTCTGACTTTTCGCCGAATCCGGGCAATGCGCATATCTTATGCGCTTTCGCAGCCGCTTCCAGGTCTGAGATGGTTTTTATCCTGAGCTTTTCGTGAAGCAGCTTGATGCGCTTGGGGCCAAGGCCTGGGACTCCCATCAGCCCGGCCACATGGCCTGGCACCTTCTTTTTCAAGTCGTCATAGTATGCAAGCCTGCCAACCCTAAGGAATTCCTCAATCTTTTCAGCGATGCCCTCGCCAACCCCCCGGATTTCCATCAGCGCATTTTTACCGCCCCTATTGAAGACTTCCTCAATGTCCGCTGAAATGGTCTCAACATTCCTGGCTGCCTTGCGGTAAGCTGCCGGCTTGAATTGGGCATCCTGCATTTCAAGCAGGTCAGCAATGCCATACAGGAGCCGGGCGACTTCAGGGTTTTTCATCGTTGCCCGGTTGGTGTGACAAACCTTTTTAAACCTGTTGAAAAAACTTGCGATGCATGGTGATGAGGAAGATACGCGCGATGTTTCGCGGCACTGGCTTCTGGAATTATGTCCTTGACACGAGCCTGTTCGTGAATCCTGACGCGAGGAAATACTTTGGCCAGACGGTTGATGATGCAGTGGCAAACTTCCTTGCAGCGGCAGCCAAAATGAAGAATGTCAGGTTCTACATGCCGCCTTCCGTGAAGAAGGAATTACGGTATTTTGCCCAGAAGGAGTTGCCCAACTTCAGGCGCACCATACTCGTGAAGTCCCCTCCGATGCATGAGATGAAAGTGCCAGCCACAATAATGTGGAAGCTGCTTGACGAGATAAGGGCAAGGGTGAACGCGGGCTTGAGGGTGAGCGAGAAATTCGTGAAAGACGAGAAAATGCCAATTGACGAGAAACTGCACAGGTTGAGAATCCAATACAAGGAAGCGCTACGGGAAGGCGTTCTGGACAGCGAGGAGGACTTTGAAGTGCTCATGCTCGCAAAGGATCTCAAGGCAGCAATCGTATCGCTTGACCAGGGACTGATCAGGGCAGCCGAGGAAATGGGAATACGCTGCATGGATATTGATGCATTCTGCAGCCATGTTAACGAAGAGTGAAGTTACCGCAACCATTAAAAAATTGCGGCAATCCCCCAAAGCCATGGATTTAAGGACAGAGAGGGACGCGCTTGGCTGCAGGGAAATTCGTTCAGAGGCGTACTACGGAATATTCACAGAAAGGGCAAAAGAAAACTTCAGTATTTCCGGCATAAAGGCAGAGAGGGAATTCATCAGGGCGCTTGCGCTGATAAAGAAGGCATCCGCGGCTGCAAATGTTGAGCTGGGTGTCCTTGACAGGAAAACCGGAGAGGGAATCATTGCAGCAGCCTCCGAAGTCGCTGAGGGAAAATGGGATGATGAATTCCCCCTTGATGTTTTCCAGGCAGGTGCAGGAACACCATTCAACATGAATTGCAACGAGGTGATAGCCAACCGGGCAATTGAGCTTCTGGGCGGCAGGAAAGGAGAATACTCGCTTGTCCACCCGAATAACCACGTCAACATGGCGCAGTCATCCAATGATGTAATACCTACGGCAATCCGGATTGCCACGCTTTTCTCGCTTCCATCATTGCACGCAGGGACAGGCTGCCTGGCTGCAGAATTCAGGAAGAAGGCTGCGCAGCATGCAGTAGTCGTGAAGACCGGCCGCACTCATTTGCAGGATGCAGTGCCAATAACCTTCGGCCAGGTTTTCGGCAGCTATGCCAGTGCACTGGAAAACTGCGCCGCAAGGGTAAAAGCGGCAGAGGATTCCATGCTGCAGCTTGGGATAGGCGGGACGGCCGTAGGGACGGGAATAAATGCGCACCCCGGATTCAAGGAAATTGTTGTTGCCAAAATAAGCAAATATTCGGGGCTTAATTTTTCGGCGGCAGCCGACTCAATATTCACGACATGGAGCGGTGCAGCTTTCCTGGAAGTCTCAAGCTCGTTGCGTATGCTTGCGACCGAGACAATAAAGATATGCAACGACCTTATGTTGCTCAGCTCCGGGCCAAAGACGGCCATCGCCGAGTTAGTCCTTCCAGAAGTTGAGCCTGGTTCATCCATAATGCCTGGAAAAGTAAACCCTTCGGTTCCTGAATGCGCGATAATGGCCTGCTACCAGGCGCTCGGCAACGATTACGCCATAGCTGAAGCAGCGAAGTCTGGCCAAATGGAGCTGAACGTGATGACCCCCCTCATAGCGTTTGACCTGCTTTGGTCAATAAAACTGCTCACTAACGCACTCGTGATGCTTGCGGAAAAGTGCGTGAGCGGGATAGAGGTTGATGCGGGCAGGTCGAAGCAGCTTATGGGGAAAGGCTTAAGCCTGGTGACAGCCCTGAACCCTTACATCGGCTATGAGGTCGCGGCTGAAATAGTAAAGATTTCGCTAGCGCTGGACAAATCGCTGACAGAAGTGATTATTGAAAACAGAATCATGGCCTGGGAGGACCTGCAAAAGGTCCTTGACCCAAAAGCAATGACCATGCCTGGATTGGTTGACATTGCGCTTAAGCGGAAGATACAGGAAAGCGAAGAATTCAAGAGGTTCAATGCGTGCATTCCGCTGGTGTTCTCACCAGCGGGTNNCTCTGACCGGTGGTTCTTGACAAAGTCCCTGCCTTGACTATCAGAACTTTCCGGTTTTCTGCTGCCTTAGCGGCTGCTGTGGCATTGGTGGCGGGTTGCCAGTCCCTTTTTGGGGAGCGCCGAAAACTTCCTGCCCGTAGCCGCCGCCCATTGGTGGCGGGTTGAAGTCACCAATACCCCCAAGGCCGCCAAGCCCATCCTTCCCGGAGAACTCTTCCTTTTCAATCTCGTATGTCTTCGGATTGGGCAGTATCCTGTCAATAACCTCTATCGTCAGGTAAAACAAGGGAAAAAATGCAATGACCAGTCCGATATTGCCTAAACTAAAATCAACAACATCATAGATTATGGGCGTGAACATGAGCATAAGGTAAGTTGACTCCCTCACTCTTCCGATGTACTTAACGACCTTCTTTCCCTTTATCCCAAGGATTATTATTGCAATGCTGGCCAGGATTATCAAAGCCGAAACCGTCATCTCAGTGATGTTGTCGGCAGACAGCAATTTTCCAGAACCGGACCGTATTATGTACCTCATCCAGTCAATCCCGACAAAAAGCATGACGGCGCCGTTTGAGATTGCGTTCCCATAGCTGGTTCCCCGCTTTTCTTGGAAGAACTCGGAAAAAAGCCACGTGGTAAGTATGGGGATGATTATCCAAAGCATTTCAAGGTTCTTCAGCGGGGCGCCNNTCCATTAGATGGACGCACCTCCACTTGCGTCCTTAACTGAACTTAGCCCTGCTATATATAACTTTTCACTGGCCAGGCGCACGGCAAAACTATTAATATACATGGCACGATTGGCCATGCCATGATGCGGGGAAAGGCCAGCTACCTCAACAGGCTGTATTCAAAAATGCACTTCAAGACGCAGGAGTACTCAGAGAAGGTTTCCGGTTCATCACCGCCTTCAGTGTTCATAGGGCGTTTTGGATACCCTAAGGTGGCAGTCGGGCCCCTGCTGGCTGACGGCCGCGGCGACACAGCAATCCTCGACTCCCAGGAAGAGTGGATTCCCGCCAGTAGGACGGCAGAGGAAATCGTCGGCTTCAGGATGCAGCTCATCCGGGCAAAGCAGGAGGTTAAGGTGAACACCAGTCCGGCTGAGGAAAGGATTGTCTCGCTGCTTCAGGAGATTGCCCTTTCAAAGGAGTCTGCTGATGTCGAAGCAGAGTTCAGGAAAAAGCCGCAGGGCCGGTTTTTCCACGAAGAGGTACAACCTTACGGTCCCAGCGCCGCACTTAAGCGCCTCGAGGTTGGCAACAGCCGCTTCAATCCCCAGCTTGAAAAAGCCCATTACGATACAGACCTTAAGGCCAAGGATGCTGTCATCAGCCTATACGAGAAGGGCGTGCTTTTCTCAGCCATCCAGAAGGCGTTCAGCACAGGCGCCTTCGGGCTTGAAAAGAATAGGAAGTTGGTGCCCACAAGATGGTCAATCACCGCAGTTGACAGTGCAATTTCAGAGCACCTGCTCAACGAGGTCAAGGTGTATAACCCCATAGAAGTGTATCGCGTTTACGATTTCGCAAGCCTGAACAACCGCTTTGTCGTGCTCACGCTGCCAACATCATGGAAATATGAATGGATTGAGGCGTTTTACCCAAACATAGTAGGTGACAAACTAGAAGTTTTTGGCGACCATGAGCGATTTGAAAGAAAGACAGAATATTCCCCTGTCGGCGGCTGCTACTACTCTGCGCGACTGGCTGTCGCTGAGAAGCTTAGGGAAGAAAAAAGGCAGGCCGGTGTAATAATCCTGAGAGAGGCATACCCCGGCTACATCCCGCTAGGCGTGTGGAACGTGCGTGAAAACACAAGGGCAGCCATGAGAAGCGGCTGCCGCGCCTTTGAGTCATTCAATGATGCGATTTCCCACGCTTCTTCGCTGCTCAGGCTGTCCCTTGGAACATGGCTCCAGCACAGCGCGCTTCTGAAGGAGGAATTTGCACACTGGCGCCTTGCAGGTTCCGCGGGAATCATGCAAAAGGTTTAAATAAGTCAGAGTGAATCAGGTTCCCGGTGTGCATCTTTTGGTAAAAAGAGGAAGCAAGATGGTTTTGGCTGCGACTTTCCTCTTTGTGCTGTCCCTGCTGGCAGTCATTCTTCTGCCTGCGGCAGCTTCTGCCGGTGATTATGTTGCAATGGTCCAGTTGGCTGTTGAGAAGTCCTTATACGGCGCTGGGGAGGAGCTGCGCCTGAGCGGTAGCGTTTTGCTGAGCAACCTTTCAGCCAACAATTCCAACTTTCTAGCCGTTTCAGGGGCATCGGTCAATATCAGCATAAGCAACAGCTCAAGCAACGGCTCTGTGATGCTGTCAAACTACACGCTTAATGCGAGCACTGACGGCACGTTCAAGTCAAGGAACGACAACTTCCCAACAGGCATTCAGATTAACGTGCCTGTCGGAAATGGATACTACAACATTAGTGCCGCATACCGCGACCCGAACAATGTCGAGTGGAAGGCAACGGGCGCTGTGGCTGTTTTCGCCAATGCCATTGACCACATCTCAATAAGCCCTGAAAAAGCAAGGTATTATGCTGGAGACACTGTCCCAATCAACCTGAGGGCTTTGAAGGAAGTTGGAGACCGGAAGGTTGCTGTCGCGAACATCAGCATTAACGGCTCGCTGCGCTACACAAACCACACTGTGATTTCGACATTTTCATGCATTACGAACAATGGCGGAGTCTGCATTGTGAGCATAACCGCTCCAGCAACGGCTGGCACTTACCTGCTTGAAGCGAACAACTTCCTCAGCACTTCCTCTTTTGTTGTCGTGCCTTACGAGGCCTTCGTGTACGTCAGGGACTCGACAGGCGAGACATTTAAGGAGATTTTCAAGGCGAACGAGGTAGCGACCATAGAATTCAACGTGAAGTCCAACGGCTCCCTGCCAACAGGCGATTTCGTCTTCAACGGCACAATTACAGACGCCAATAGCAACGTGGTTGCCAACATAACCTCGACATCACTTACCAGCAACAGTTCATACAACAACCGCTTTTCATTTACAATCACGAACGTGTTCACCAATGGCGTTTATTATGTTTCGGCCAGCGTTTTCAAGAACGGGACGACCAGCAGGGNNTCAGCGCTTCAACATCATTCCAGGTGAGGTCGTGGAGCCTGTCTGTTGTGAAAGGCGTCCAGAACTCTGGCTTTGATTACGAGTACACTTCTTTCCCTGGCAGGAACGTTTCCTTCGAGATTTACCCGAAGGAGTCAGAAAACGGCACGGTCATAACAAGCCTGAACAGCAGCCAGTTCAACATCACCCTCAAAAGCAAGACGGGCAGCCTGCTTGCCATTGGCAACTCAACCTGGAACGCGTCGTGCAGCAGTTCGGGCTGCTACGCTTTCACCATCCAGATGCCCTCGGCAGCCGGAAGTTACCTCCTGACCGTTTCGCTTAACCACACCAACAATGAGGTGCAGACCGTGCACAGGATTGTGAGCGTCACAACCACCTCAATGTCAGCTACGCCAAGCAATGTTGAAGGCCAAATCAAGGAGCTTTTTGGCACATCTGAGTTTGTCTACATCAGCATCTCTGCCAAAAACACCACTTCCAATGTTAACATCACCGACGTGTTGGTGGAATCAGTGATTTACCAGAACGGCACAAAGTTCAACTTCACAGAGGTTGCTTCATGGGATAATGTCAACCTGACAAATTCCCCCCTTGAGTGGGCATGGAATGGCTCCGCACAACGGCTCAAGATTGACGCCCCCAAAACAGGAGGCAATTACCTCATTAATGTCTTCGTGAACAACCGTACGGCTGCAGCCAGCACTAAATTTTCAATCAACCCCTACACTGTCTGCGGCACTGCGAAGAACACCGCCGGCTCAGTTGACAGCTCAAGCAGCTTTTACGTTTGGCAATACAAGACAACAGACACGGTCTACCTTGAGCTTAAGATTACCCAAGCGCAGAATGGCGTCGGAAAGGCAACAGCCAACAACACTGGCGGCAACTCTTTCGACGCGTCTTATTACGGCATGGGCAGGGCATGCTCTGTTGACACGACAAAAACCCAGGCAATAACAAACGCCACAATCACCTTGGACGAGGTTGTCAACCTACAGACCGGAGCAAAAGCTACGCTGAACACCTCTGCCACTTCCTGCTCTGCTGATGACAATTCAGGTGCATACACCTGCACAGTCAAGCCTGAAACAAAATGGGATGGCGGACGGTATGCGGTGAAGCTGAAGATAACCGGTTCGGACGGAGAGACTGTTGACCGGGCTGACAGCATGTTTGAGGCAAGGGCGTTTTACATCTGGGCTTATAGCAACTCGTGGACAAACAAGCCGACAACAAACATAACTTTCAACGTGCAGATGTATGAAGCAGGGACCAACTGGTGGAGCAACTATGGCAGCACCGGCGGCATTACAGGAGAGGTTGCAATACAAAAGGTGGAGTACAATGGCAAGGACGGCGAATGGCTGTGGCCCCCGATAGACATAGGTTACAATACCACAGGGTTGAACGCCTCAAACATCTCAAACGGGAGGGGATCCTTTACCTTGACAACTGACAGGCTGCCAAAGGGCAGGTGGGAGTCTGGCTATTACGTCGTTACAATAAAAGGAACCAATACGGCAAGCGGCGAAAGCGATTACGGCCAGGCCTGGCTGGGCATCAGGATGTGGGAAACCTACGCAAACCCTGTTGACACTTCAGGCAGCAGCATACAGTACAAGGACTCGTTTGGGGTAAAGGAAAACATCACCCTCTTCGTGAGGATAACCAATGCAGGGGACTGGAGCGACTCTGGCAACACCAACCTTGCCGGGGGAGGTAATGTGAGCGTTGGCATCAAGAAGCTCCAGTACTACAAAGGCGGAGCCCTGACAGAGCTCAATGACTCGGCATACAGCTTTGTTTACATAAATGTCACAACATCAAGCCCGTGGTATTCAAGCGGCAATCCAGGCACCCACAACAAGTACTTCCTCAACCTCACCCCCGCGAGCGGCAAATGGGATGGGGGATACTACAACGTCATACTCAACGTTAACGGCACCGAAACAGGCTACGGATGGTTCAACGTCATAGCATTTGGGGTTGACACCCAGCCAACGGACTCTATAGGAACTTACACCTACACTGCCGCAGGCACCGGGCCAAGGTATTTCAATGTGACGACAACGAAGAGCAAAAAGAATTATTACAGCTATTATAAGGCAAACGATTACATAAACACCACGGTAAGGGACGTGGCGTTCAAGGTGTCGAGGGAAGATACATGGGAAACTGAAGAATTGAGCTACCCAGAACAGCTGAACGTATCGCCCCTGCAGGTCAACGGCACAACCCTCCTCATGGTCAACAAGTCAGGAAACTGGCAGAGCGGCTATTACTGGGGCGAGATAACCATGCAGGACTACGAGAACTCAACATCCATCGGATACCTGTGGTTCAGCGTCAGGTCATTCAGGGTTGATACTTCAGTACGCAACTACACAATAGACACAGACGGCAACGCGTCAGTTACCCTGAATACGAGGCAGCCTGACTGGGGCAACAATAACCTGGTTGCCGGCAACTACACCATAACCCAGATATATGAGGATGTCTGGTCAGGCTCTGGAAGGAGCAGGACAACTTACACCAACTACCAGCCAAACAGCACTGAAACGTTTAATGCGACTACAATCCTGAACATCACTCCAAACTCTGGTAACTGGGGCTCTGGCAGCTATGGTGGAGGATACCACTACCTTACAGTCGCTGTGCGGGACAACGCTGACAATACAACCCAAACAGGGTGGGTTTCGTTCAGGGCTCTTCCTTTCTCAATAACAGTGAGCAATATCCCGAACCAGTATTCTTTCAGCCAGGCCAGCAACGCAACAGTGAATGTTACAGTCATCAAGTCAACGACAGGACAAGCTACAACAGCAAACCTGACAAGGGCTTTTGAGAGCACATGGCCAAGCCAAACTGAGTACGGCTTTGCCGTGGGAAGCTGCACTTCTGCCGCCAATGGCAACGCCTGCCAGGTCACAGGCACCCAAAACGTCACTTTGGTCGCGCCTTCAGGAGGATGGCCGGCAGGCTGGCACTACATAAACCTTGAGTTCACTCCAGCAAATGGAGGGAGCAAGACGCAGGCTGACAACTCCGCATGGTTCAACGCAGTCCAGGCCTATGACGGTTACTTCAGCAACGTTGACGAGGGAGGCATCTACTACAAGTACACCTTCGGCTTGGGTGAGAACATCACGATAAGGATTATTGTCAGAAACACAAATTATGCGCCCCAGCAGGTCAACATCACACAGGTTGAGATGTCCGAGGACGGCGATAGTTGCTGGTCTGAATATTGTAAGTCCTATGGCAACTACTCTTACCAGGTCCTTAATGGCAGCGGAGGGAACGAGATAAAAGGCAATGGCACGATACGCATACTAAAGCCAGCTGCAGCATGGAAGAGGGGCCAGCACTCCATCAGGGCCACCGTCCAGGGCTCTGCAGGAAACGCCGTGATAAAGGCAGGCTACACATACGTGAAGGACACGTCTGCCATCAACGTAACCATGGTCTTGCCGCAGAATGGCCAGGTCATAAACGCGTCAAGCTTCCTGTTTAATGCAACCACCAACAAAGACGCCAAATGCAGCCTGACCTTGTTGAATTATGACCAGTTCTCCAATTGGTACTGCTATTCCGGAAGCAGCGGAAATGCGAGCACGGCTGGATGCAACAGCACGCGGTTTAACGGCACCACAGCGTATTATCAGGGTGTGAACTATCCTCCCTGGGGCGGAATGAACACGGGCGGCCTGATACACCATTACAACTTCAGCACCGAAGGCTGGACTAACCAGGACTATGGTATAAAGGTATGGTGCAATGATGCTGACTGGAACTGGGCTGATGCCACAGTCGCCTTCACCTTCAATGGCAGCGTAGCATCGCTGCCAGTCAAGGTAAACCTTACGAGCCCGGAGAATGGTGCTGTCGTTAACATAAGCAACGCAACATTCGCGTTCAATATTACAGGAGGCACTTCCAGGTTGAATGTCAACTGCAGCGTTTACATCAACGTGAGCAACCTTTGGCAGACCAACATAACCAAGGCAGTTATGAACAACATAACCAACATTACCCTGGCTAATGTTTCGGTTGGAGGGTTCAATAACGGCACATACATCTGGAATACGCACTGCTTCCAGTCAAACAACGTAACGAACAACGCGTGGGCGGCATCCAACTTCACTTTCACGGTAGCCGTCAACTCACCTTCAACTTCCAGTTCAACCAGCAGCATGAGCGCGACGGTTTCCTCCCCTCCTAACTATGGTACCGTGAACACTAGCTGGGTCGGCTACCTGTTCAACTTCACCGGTTCCTACAACAACCTAGGCTCTGCCGTCGCAAACTGCAGCCTGTACACGAACACAACAGGAATATGGCATGCGAACCAGACGCGCAACAGCGTTACGGGCGTTGGCAATCCAGTGCATCCATTCAATCAATCAAATATCTTGGCAGGCAACCACATCTGGAGCGTTTACTGCGTCAACGAGTCAAACTCCGCTGTTTCGGCATGGGCGGCAAACTGGACATTCAACGCAATCTCCAACATCACCGGCACAAACAATATTACTGTCAATCTCTCGCAGCCAATGAACGGGACAAACTCTACATCCGACGTGGTGTTTTACTTCAATGTCAGCACGGTTGGCGTCACCACAGTCAACTGCACGATCTGGGGCAACTTCACAAATACGTGGGCTGTGAACATAACAAACACGTCACTGACTCCGGTCAGCAACATCAGCAGCGGGAGCAACGTGACAGGACTTGGCCTGGGCGAATACCTTTGGAATACGAAATGCATAGACTCAACCAACAGCTCTCTGTTTGCATGGGCAGCTTACAATTGGTCATTCGTGAAGAATTCAACATGAGGGATGAAAAATGAGAATTGGAAAAATATCTGTTTTCGCAGCGGCCGTGCTGGCCGCCCTGTTGCTGGCAGCGCCGCAGGCGCTGGCAGCCCTCCAGGTAAACGGGTTCTCATGCAATGGCNNCGTTCACGTGTTCAGCCACAATAAACAATCCCGACCAGTCAACAGCATCCCTTGGGTCAGTAAAGCTGTACATAGACGGCACGTGGGCAACCCAGGCCTACGACGCTTCAGGATTTGCAACCTCGCTCAGCACAGGCGCTTCCACAACGGCCACATTTGTTGACATCACCCCAACAACTCCCGGCAGCCACAAGTTTGCCTACCTCCTGCTTGATGGCGTCTCAGATACCTTTGTTGCCGATACAGTCATCAACGTGATGGACATCAGGGTGTCAAAAGTCACCGCAAACATATCATCCGCAGCCCAGAACACTAACTTCACCGTTACCGCCGAGATTTCCATAGGCGGAGCAATGTCTGTAACCACAACAATAGACCCGTCAGACTGCACCCTTGCCAGCGGGGAGCAGGCAACCAAGACCGTGGGGTCATTGACAGAAGGATCGCAGGCGAGCGTATCGTGGAAGCTGGCAATGGGCGCAAATGACTGCTCGTACACCGTAAGCGTCACCGGCACAGGCTCAGGAAAGGTTACCGATGATGTTTCAGGGATGGTAAGCTCAACCGGCGGAGGAGGCAGCAGCCCAGGCAGCACCACCACCAGTAGCAGCAGCGGCGGAGGCGGAGGCGGCGGANNGGAGGCGGCGGAGGCGGAGGCGGGGCCTCCCTGGTATCAGAATCATCCCTGCTTGCATCAGTTCCGGCCGGAAGCGTTGCGACATTCGGCTTCAAGAAGTATGCCGACTTTGCAGTTTACGAGGTAGCGCTCACGGCAAATGTTAACCTTGAAAATGCCAAGCTGACGGCCAAGGAGGCAAGATTGTCGGAGACAACACCCCTGCCAACAGAGAAGCCAGCAGAGACCGTGTTCAAATACTTCTCCGTAATCCGGGAGAAAATAAAGAATGAAGAGATAAGCTCAGTCAAAATCAGGTTCAGGATTCCCGACAGTTTCCTGAGAAAGGAAGGCATCATCCCTGAAACAATTGTCCTGAAAAAGCTTGTCGGAAGCGCATGGGTCGCAAACCCAACTGTCCTGCTGGGCAAGAGCGGTGGATACACCAGCTACGAGGCAGGCGTGGAAGGGCTATCAACCTTTGCCATAGTCGGCGAGAAGAAGGAAGGCGCTGCCGCTTCAAAGCAGCAACAGGAGGAAGAAAAGGCAGCCGAGGAGAAGGCAGCGTTTGAGAAAGCAGCCGCTGAGGCAGCCGCGAGGCGGGAAGCGGTTGAGCAATCGGCAAAACCAGAGGCTGGGCAGGCAGAGTCCAGCAAGCCAATATGGGAAAAGGGAGGATTTGGCCCTGCCTTCAAGATTCTAAGCATGGTTGGCATCCTGCTCATTGGAAGTTTAATCTTCCTTGAGGTGATGCACTTCATGCACAAGAAGATGCCGCCACTAAACCTGAAGCTGCCGAAAATCCCGCAGCCGCCGCTCAGTGGGCAGAAGAAGTGACGACAGGGAAAAAGGAGGGAAAAACTACACTCCCTTCTCTTTCTCCACGTCAAGCACGTCATTTGGCGTGAGCAGGGCAACGCCTGCTTCTTTGCCGAGAATTTCAACCTGCACTATCCTGTCCGGGCTGTCCAGATCAACATTCTTCCGGTCAACCATGTCGGTCAGCTTTATTATGAGCTGGCCGCCCTCAAGCTTGTTCCAGTGCCTTTTGTTCAGGCCCAGCTTCCACTTCTCGCTCTGGCCTATGCCTTCTGAAGCAGCCCTTACCAGTTTCTGTATCAAATGAACCTCTGAAAGGCACCACGCATCTATCGGCGTGTAGTGGTGAGTTACTGCAAAAAGGTTAGGGTTGCTGCCGCATAGCTGCTTTATCCTGGTGACAACTTTCCTGGCATCTGAGACTGAAATCTTGAACAGCCCTTCTATCCCTATCTCGCCTATCTGCGGCTTTTCGCCAGCCTGCTTCAGGACTTCCCTAA
>DUGG01000066.1 GCA_013331515.1 Candidatus Woesearchaeota archaeon | reverse complement strand
TCTAAGAGAACTTTGAACAAAAGTCATAAATGATGGGGTTATTCAAAGTTCTCTATCATTTTGCGAAAATCAAGTTCCTCTCCTATAGGCAGTCAAGAACCACCTATAGGAGGGGAGCCAGATTTTCGTAAATCATTTTTCCTCTCCTATATGCTCGGAGCGACTATGACCCGCTATCATTAAGCTCTGACGCTGTAAGCAGCCAGAAGTGGTTGCTGTTCATGCCACANNGTGGCCATGACAGCAAGCTACGAGGCGAGGAAGTTCGGCATACGGTCAGCAATGCCGATTTCTGTCGCTTACCGCCTCTGCCCGACTGCGTTTTTCACCCCGCCGAATTTCCCCCTTTACATCGCCGCTTCGGAATCGGTGATGGGTGTCTTACACAATCATGCCGGCAAATTCGAGCAAGTCGGCATTGACGAGGCGTTCATTGACGTAACAGGTAAAGTGCATAATACTGATGAAATTGAAAAACTGGCGCTGGCAATAAAAAAAGAGATACGCGAAAAAGAGAAGCTAAGCTGCAGCATCGGGGCAGCACCAAACAAGCTTGTTGCAAAGGTCGCATCAGACTACAAGAAACCGGATGGGTTAACCATAATTGCAGCGGGAGGGGAGAAATGGTTTCTAGCGCCGCTGCCCGTGCGAAAACTGATTGGAGTGGGAGAAAAGACTGAAGCTGTGCTGAAGCAGATTGAAATCAACACCATCGGAGACCTTGCGGCCCTGCCCCTGGAATATCTTGCAAAGGAATTCGGAAAGATGGGCTTATACCTCCATGAGGCAGCAAACGGCATTGATAAAAGTGAAGTTGAGGAAAACCATGAGGTCAAGTCAATCAACCGCAACACCACGTTTGACGAGGATACCCTGGATGGAGCGCTGATATTCACTGTAATTGACGAGATGCTTGAGGATGCGCATGCCGCGATGGCAGGCCACGGTTTCAGCTGCAAAACCATCGGTATCAGGGTCAGGTTTGAGGACTTTGAAACGCACACCAAGGAAAAAACATTGGGCGAGCCAGCAACAGACATTAGTTTAATCAAGGGTACTGCAAAGAAGCTCCTGCAACCTTTCCTCGGAGATGCAAGAAAGATAAGGCAGGTGGGCGTGAGACTGGCGAATCTTGCCGGGGCTGGTGAAAGCCAGAGGCGCATCGGGGAGTACTTCAGCTAGGCGGGATTTGAGGTGTATTCGGCGATTCGCCTAATTAAGTCCTTGGCAGCCCCGGGCAACAGCACATGTTCCCGGACTTCCGGCCTCTCCAAATCCGACAACAAGTTTGAAGCGAGGCCCTTCGCTGACTTTGAGATAAGGCCTGCAATTGCCGTTGCCTTTGCGAAATGAGACAAATCCTCATGCCAGAACAGCATATGACGCCTGGATTTCTCATAGCCTGAAAGGGCTATTCCGGCAAACGTGCCGTTCTTTCTTGTTGTCAGAACGCTACCGCTATATCCTGGCCTGGTTGCTATGTCTGTAGCCAGGACATCTTCAAGGACATCGCAGTTCCTGGTGTTCTCAACAGCGCTTTCCTCCTTAACATATCCATTGATGTTTTTTACGGCGCCATCGTCAAGATAGTGCAGTTTCACGGGGGTGGCCTGATTTATCCTGTTGCCGTCAATGTTGAACCTTATTGGTCGCGGGTTGCTTTCCTTTATGACGAGTTTTACCAGGGCAATATCCTTTCTCTGGTCTGGCGCAAAAAAAACAGGAAAAAACGCGTATCGCTTTCCATGCCAGACGGCATAATGGCGCTCCGCGAAAACATGTGTTTGTACGGGTTTCCCGCCTTCCAGTTGCTTCCTGACTGCATCATAGTCTTTTTCTATCCCTGCTATGGCGTGGTAAGGAGTCACTAAAACACCGTTCGTTGTCAGCAAAAGGCCGTGGCCTTTCGAACCTTTGTTGCCGTTGGTGCTGTAAACATTAACCATGTTGTCCGCAATGGCTTTCTCGGAAGCGGATGCGGCCATCACTTTCAGCGTGCACTTCCCGGACGTAGCGTGGCCGAATGATTCTGCTACTTCGTTCAGAGCTATTAGCGTGAGCACCCGTTCAGTAATCTCCTCGAGCAACATGGCGTTCGCTTGCCTGATTTGCTTTATAAACTTTTGCTTCTTAACTACTTGAAAGTGACTTCAAGTAACGGCTTGCTTTTTTGCAGGCGCAAAAATTTATAAGCGCTGCTCAACTGGCGGCAAAGTGAGGGTAATAGCCTATGAGTCCTGAGAGGGAGATAGTGAACCTGTGGCTGAACCGGCAGGGCTTCTTCACAGTTTCAGACATCAACGCCAGCAACAGGGTTATAGACATAATCGCAATAAGGCAGGGAAGCCAGCCTGTGGTCCAGCATGTCGAGTTGCACTGCTCGGTTTCATCACCAACTGTGGTGGTAAGCGACAGGGAAAAGGCAGACCTGTTGAGGAAGTTCAACGACGAAGGCGTTGTCAACGCAGTCCAAAAGGCGGTCAGGAGCTGCCTTGGAAGGGAGTCAGAATACGACAAGGTTCTCGTAACGACATCCTCTGTATCGCTTCACGGCATAGCTGTCGTAAAATTCCAGCAGGTTCTCAGGGAAGTCATGGGGCAGCTTGACCGGCAGAATTACCGCAGCCCTGTGACGAGGGCGCTGCAGCTCGTCAAGTTCGTCCTGATGGCAAATCCGGAAGCCATGGCTTCACTGATTGGCAGGGAGGAAGGGGTAAAGCATAAGCCGCTTACATATCATAACAAGGAGCAGCTCCTCAAGCAGCTCCTCCAGCAGGATGTCGCTCTCAAGCTCTTTGGCAGGAAGGAAAATGAGCAGATAATAACAAATCTTCTGAGGAATTCCACGCTCAGGCAGCCTGAACGCCTTGCCGCCGCCCTTGAAAGCGTCCTGACAAAGCGCACAGCTACGAGGTTCCTGAACGTGCTGTTGCAGCAGAATGAAGTGAAGACTGCAATTGAAGAGGAAATTTCCAAGGACCAGAAGCTTGTGAAGTTCATGGAAGCGTGATGTGCTTTTTTGTGGGGCCCTGTAGAAAATCCAGGGTATCTTCCGGATGGGGTGCACACTCACTTTGTTCTGGACTTGCCTTCGCAAAGCTCGGACAAGCTTCCACTCAGCTCGCTTGCAACGTAAACGTGGTGCGCCAGACCGGGGTTGCGCCCTGCGGGCTGTCTGGAGGCTTTTCAGCAGAAAAGCCGTCGCACCAAAAATGTAGACTTTCGACTAAGCTCTTTGTGGCAAATGCTTAAATACGCGTTTGGATGGCTTTCTTTGCATATGCCCAACCGCATTGTTTTGCTTGACACAAACTTCCTGCTCGTTCCATGGCAGTTTGGTGTTGACATCTTCTCTGAGCTTGAAAGGATTTGTGACTTTCCATTCGAGCCTGCCGTCCTTGCCGAGACAGTAGGCGAGCTCGAGCGCCTGGTTAGTGACAAGGCCACATCCGCCTCTGACAGGAAGGCTGCCAGGCTGGGGCTCCAGCTTATAAAGGCAAAATGCGTGAGGGTGATAGGGCCAGATAGAAAAGTTTTTAAAAGCGCCGACAAAGCCATCCTCGAGTTTGCTTCTGCAACCGCAAAAAAAACCGGGCAGCAAGTTGCTGTTGCAACGCAGGACAAGGAGCTAAAAATGAAGCTCAAGGCAAAGGGCGTAACGGTTGCCGTGCTGAGGCAGAAGAGATATGTCATGCTTGATTAAGGTGTTTGAATAATGTTTTACAGGGTGCATGTAAGAGATCACATAAGGGTTTCGCCGAACCTGTTTGGCCTGCCACCGGCAGAGGCCATAGTTACCATGATTAAGAAGGCATATGAGGGCTACATCTCAAAAGAGCTTGGGCTTGTCGTAGGCGTTTCCGGTCTGAAGGAGTCAAGGGAGGGTGTCATAATCCCTGGTGACGGCTCGGCATACTACGACTGCGATTTTGAGATACTCACATTCAGGCCGGAACTTCAGGAAGTGGTTTACGGTAGGATAAAGGACATTGCCGATTTTGGCGCTTTCATCAACATTGGAATTGCCGATGGGATGATTCACATAAGCCAGACAATGGACGACTTCGTAAGCTTCGGAAGCGAAAAGGCGCTCCTTGGGAAGGAAAGCAAGCGCGCGCTCAAAGTTGGAGACAAGTGCAAAGCAAGGATAATCGCGGTAAGCTTCAAGGACATAGCCAACCCAAAGATAGGCCTCACCATGAGACAGCAGGGACTCGGCAAACTTGAGTGGATAGAGGAAGACGCTGCCAAGGCGAAGGAAGGCCCAAAGGAAGAGAAAGGCGAGGGAGCAAAGAAAGAGGCGAAGGAGAAGCATCCGCCAAAAAAGGAGAAGAAGTGAAAAATGAAGCGCGTTTGCAGGCAATGCAGGACAATGATTGAAGAAGGGAACTGCCCAATCTGTCACAATTCTGATTTTGCAACAACATGGCAAGGCAGGATAACCGTCGTAGAGCCGGACAAGTCGTTCCTTGCGAAAAAGTCAGGCATCTCAAAGGAAGGCGACTACGCAATAAGGGTAAGGTAACATGGCATTCACAATTGAAATCTCGGAAAAGGTTGAGCAGCCCCTCACCTCAAGAGTGAAGGTCAAGGGAACAGTGACTTATGATACCGCCCCGCCAGCCTTCACTGAACTCAGGAAAAACCTTGCTGCATCGCTGAAGGCAGATGAGCAGCTTGTCGTGGTGAAATCACTGAAGTCAATATTCGGGACAAGGAAGTCAATGATGGAAGCGCACGTTTACAAGTCAAATCAGGGTGTTGAGTCATTCGAATCCAAGGTTGCCTTGGCAAGGAACAAGCCAAGGGTAAAGAAGGCCGCTGCGGCCAAGAGTGAGTGATTATAATGGCCAAGAAGCAGAAGAAGCCCAGGAAGCCAATGCAGGTCTGGAAAATTTATGATTCCAAAAGCGGCGCTCTTACCAGAAAAACCGTCAGCTGCCCCAAGTGCGGGCCCGGTGTTTTCCTGGGAAAGCACGCAAGCAGGCGCAGCTGCGGGAAGTGCGGCTATGCTGAAATGCAGGTTAAAAAGCAATAAGTTTCTAACAAGGGGCGTTAGCCCCTTTCTGAGGTTAGTTCCCCGCAGCTCTGCTGCGGTTGGG
>DUGG01000070.1 GCA_013331515.1 Candidatus Woesearchaeota archaeon | reverse complement strand
GCCAACTAATAACCACGCAACGCCATCCCTGTACAAAGCTTTATAAAACGGCCATCATCCATGAAGGGCCATGCCCAAGGTCACTGTTTACAGCACACCCACCTGCCCGTGGTGCTACAAGGCCAAGGAGTTCTTCAAGGAAAACAATGTGCCTTTTGAGGAAGTTAATGTTGTTGCTGACCGGGAGGCGGCGCAGCGCATGGTTGAGAAATCTGGCCAGATGGGCGTTCCGGTGATTGAGATTGATGACAAGGTGATTGTCGGCTTTGACAAGAACGCCATCAAGAAGGCTTTGAAGATTGGCTCATGACGCGGTGGTTGCCGGCGTTTTCTTTGCTTCCTCGTATGACTTGCGGAAGAAGTATCCCACTGTCGTGAACGTTACCACGGGGCTGAACCATTCGGGTATGTCATACCCGAAACTGTGGAACAGCATTATCAATCCAAGAGCGAAGATTGAGTACATTGCGCCGTTCTTGAGGTACTTGTAGCGCTTTATCCTCTCCACGTTGCTGATTGTGAGTTGCCTGACCACCAGCGCGCCAATACCGTTGCCGATGAGGATGAGCGGGATGGCGAATGTGAAGGCGAACGCCCCTAGTATCCCGTCAATTGAGAAGGTTGCGTCTATTACTTCAAGGTAGAGTATCTTGCTCATGTCTGACATCTTTGCGCTTCCTTCCATCATCTGCTTTTCCGCCTGCTCGGCGTTTTCCTTGAAACCGTGGGTGATGAAGAATGCTGTTGACCCGACAACAGCTCCAAACGCCATCAGCGGGTTGACGCTTATTGCAAACCACACTATCATGGCAAGAATTACCGAGATGACCGCAAAGAACCAGACGCCCTGCCGGTGCATGAATCTCTCTCCATTCAGTCCGTAGTTCTTAGGCTCCAGGAAAAGCCAGTGGAAGAAAAGGAAGATGAGGAATGTCCCGCCTCCAACCAACAGGATTGGCGCTGACTGCTCTATTACCTCTGCAACATGGGGGTCTGCGCTGAACGATGCAAGGAACGCCCCAGCAGGGCCCAACGCAGGATTATTCGCCCACAGTATCAGGAGCGGAAGCATGCCTCTGACAAGGAAGACGGCTATGAAGATGCCCCATATGAGGAACCATCTCCTTGCTGCCCGGCTCATCGTTGAGAGCACTTCGGCATTGATTATGGCGTTGTCAACGCTTATGATTATTTCAAAAAGGCTTAATCCCAGAATTATCAGCAGCACAGAGCCAAGCTCCATTTTGGCAAGTGCGCAGCTACGCTTATTTAAATGTAATGCAGCAGGACCGGAATCATCAGGCAGCCCATAAGCATTTGCCTGCTTGATTTTGCCATGACGGGTATGAGCCCTATTGCCGTTGCAACAGCCAGGACGATAAGCCCTGGAAAACCTGAAAGCAGGATTACAAGCAGGGCTATCAAGGCTATTACCGCCTTGCTTATCAGTGAATAGTCAAGCGTTTTTATTAGTGCGGAAAATGGGCTTGAAATGAGCATTGCAGAGGCAAACGAGAGTGATGCGGCAATCGCGGAAACTGCAAGGAGGATGGCCAGTGCCGATGGGTTTATCTGCATTATGTTGCCTATTACTGCTATTGAACCGTTCCTTGCCTTTTCAAACGAATAGAGCGACAGGAGTCCAAGCAGCATTGATGCAGACGATATAATCCCAAGCAGGAACAGGTATGATTCTGCCTTCAGCTTCCCTGCGGTTGTTGTCCCAAGCATGGCTGCCTGGGCGGGGCCAAGGGAGGGAAAAAGTGACATCAGGGAACTTGAGAATACCCCTGCAGTGAAAAGCCGGGCAATCCTGGCTGGCTTTTTTATTTCGATGGCCGCTTGCTGCTGCTGTGACGGTATGCTTGGCTTCTTGAACAGTCCCCATGCAAGCGAGCTTACTCCAAAAAGGCCTGAAAGCATCGGCAGCAATGGCTCCCTTATGGTTGGCAGGCTGAAGACGGCAATGCCAAATGCGCCTGACAGGAGCAGGACTAGCAAGTCTGCTGGGACTCTTTCCTGCTTCCTGCTTCTGTAGAAGTGAAATGCAATCACTCCTGCCAGGATTGGCGCCACATATCCTTTTGTTGCAAAAAACGCAGGCCTAAGAAGGATTACAAGCGCTGGTGCGAGTAACGCAACGCCAAGGACGCCGATTATGCCGCCAAACGCCGACATCATGACTGCTTTCCTGCCCTGGCCGTTTAACAGCATGCGATGGCCTGGCAGCACGGCCAATGCTGCCTCTGACTCTGAGAACCCGAGGAACACGGAAGGCAGGAACTCGTGAAATACATGGCTTATTGACATTGCAATTATTAATGCCGCCAACACAAGCCCTCCATCCCTGCCGTAAAAAAGCGAAGCGACAAGGACGGCTGCCGCATTCACGTGCAGTCCTGGAAGCAGGCCTGTGAATATGCCAGCAAGGATACCAGCGAAAGTCGCTGCAAGATATGCGAGCGCCTCCATTTCAGTTGCCGCATCCAAGGCTGCGGTTGGTTGTCTTTATCTTGGAAATGATGATTGAACTCCTGCCTCTGAACTTCCTGACATCGCCGGTTATCTTAACATCCTGGAATTTTCTCAGCCCGAGCTTTCGCACTGATTCCGCATCAAAGCTCACTGCTTCAGTTGATTCAGTGCCTGCCAATTCAAGAACAGCGTAGTTTCCCTTGTCTGAATAATCCATCACAAAGCCTGACACGGTCACTTTTCCGCTGCTCATCTCATCCACGTCAGCAAGCGCCGCCCTGGGCGGCTCTGTCACAGCTGATATCAGGAAAAGCACTGCAATGCCAACGATGGATAATGTAATGCAGACAGCCATCAGCTGTCTTTCTGACAGTATCATGGCATTTCACGCTGCGGCAATGTTAAAGAAGCTTGGCAGCAAATTCGCGAAGAAATTACGGGAAAGCTGCTTTAATTGCGGACTGAGCCGAATAATTTCCGTAGAAAGTGTGATTTGGCGTAANNCCTCGCACATTATCCTGCACATTTCCTGGAGCCGGGTGTTGCACGCAACCCCTCCTCCCAAAAGCATCTCTTTCTTGCCGATGTGCGCCAGTGCCCTTTCGGCGACTTCAACAAGCATGGCAAACACCGTTTCCTGTAGCGAGTAGCACAGGTCCTCTTTACTGTAGCTACCAGCATCGTATTTTCTTTCCAGGTTAGTCAGTATTCCGCCAAAGCTCACATCCATCCCTTTTACAACATACGGGAGCTCGACGTATTTTTTTCCGGCTGCCGCAAGCTGCATTATCTTGGGCCCTCCGGGAAATCCGATGCCAAGGTGCCTTGCGAACTGGTCAAGCATGTTGCCGACTCCCATGTCAAGTGTCTCCCCGAAGATACGGTATTTTCCGCTCTCAAATGCGATTACCTGCGTGTTGGCGCCTGAAGTATATAGCAGAACGGGGTCTTTTGCACGTGTAAGCAGCTTTCCTATTTCCAGATGAGAGATACAGTGATTCACGCCAACCAACGGCTTCCGGTGCACTAGCGAAAGCGTCCTTGCCGCTGCTGCGCCAATGCGGAGGCAGTGCCCGATTCCAGGGCCTTGCGAGAAAGAGATGATATCAACCTCATTCATTTTGATTGCAGCAGCCGCCAGTGCCTCGGTTATAGCTGTATCGCATGCCTCAACGTGATGGTCGGCCGCTTCCGAGGGGATTATGCCGCCTTCCTCGGTTGTGAACTGCTTTATCACGTTGGCGAGGATTCTGCCTTTGTTCCCATCGCCTTGCGCGATGCCAATCCCGAAAGTGTGCGCTGTGCTTTCGATGCCAAGGCAGGTAATCATGTTTTCGCCCATTTTGCATTGCTGGCAGCGCCTCGTGTTTTAAAAATCCATCGGAGCGTGCCCTAGTTTTGCCTCTCGTTCAGCACAACGGCAGCGGAGAATACTGCGGCGTACGCCGCAAGTGGCGCGAACGCCGGCATGCTTATGGGGCCGCTGCCCATCACTGTAAGGGCCAAGTCAAGAACGATGAGCGTTGTTGATGCATAGGCGGCTGTCTTGAAGACGCTGATTAGCGAGTTGCCCCTATTCGCCAACTTTGCTGCAGTGTAGCCGATTATGGTGGCTGCCATGACAACGATAGCGTATTTCACCATAAGGGAGATGTATAACAGGATGAGCAATCCTGGGAGCATTATCACTGCAATGGCCGGGACTGCCGCGCGAATCCCGCTGGAATCCCCTGTGGAAATAGGCGTTGAGCGCGGTTTTATCCCAAACAGGGCGCACACCTCTCTTTGAATCAGGCAGGCAAATGGCAGCGCTGTCACTTCTGAGCTGGTTATGATTAGGTCATACCCGGCTTCTGTGTTTGGGCTGGCGGTTGTGTTTATCAGCAGCTTCGCATTGCCAAGCCAGGGGATTTCTGCTTCAATTGGGTCGGTTGTTGCTATCTCGGCTTTGATGGCAAGCTGCGGGTTTTCCGTCCCTGAGGCGAATGCTGCCATGCGCGCCAGTAATGGCAACCCCGCTGCTGTTGTCAGGAAGGTAACAATCAGGAGAACGTAGAAAAGGTGTCCTGCTATCTGCAGGATTGTCTTTTGCGGGACGTTCATGTAGTAGAAGGGGTTGAACGCGTTTGCAATAGCCAACCCGAATGCTGATGTGCCTTTGAGCGTTCGGAGGGTTTTCCTTATCATTTTTGCATCACGTTGCAGGGAAGGGGCTTTCCGGGCATTCTGGGGGTGGGCCTGCTCCGTAGAGATATTCCCTTGCGTCGGTAGTGAGGTTGTACTGGAGGGAGTGGTAGGTGTCAATGGCTAAGTTGAAGAATTGCGTGCCGTCAGCTTCGGTTGTCATACAGGTGACATTCCAGAGGTAGCCGGTCGTTTGCTGGGTGCACCTGTTCCCGGTTCCGTAGTAGCACCAGTCAATGTAAGGTCTCTCTATCTTCCCGTTCACGCTTGGCATGGCCACGGGATTGATTATGCTTTCTACCCCACAACAAGGTGAACGCTCGTCTTTGCCGTAGAACCGCATAAGGAAGCTTGAGGCGTTGGAGTCCTGCTTGTAAGTGCGCCACTCAGTCAGGAGGTATAGCGTTGAGACGTTCCACATTGTGATGTTTGTTGCGTTGAAAAAGTTTCTGTACAGCACCCCATCGGGCGCCCCGCTCATATCCTCATCGGCCTTTTGGCTTTCCACCAGGTAGAGGGGGTCTGGTATGCCTTCTATGCTGAATATTNNTGGTTGATGGTCATGTCCCTCAGGAACACTGAGTAGTTCAGGGTGATGTTAACGCCGAGGCGCCAAGGCCCTGTCCAGTTGTCCTGGTAAAGCTGCAGTACCATATTGCTGTAATCCTTGTGGAAAGTCGTGTTTACCCTGTATGCCCTGAAGGATGCATTTTCGAAGTCACTGAGCTTTTTTGTCAGGTTGTTTTCTTTCAGCACGCTCAGCCTGGCCGGGTCAACGTATGATGACAGGCAAACATCTGCGCCGACGTGTTTGGATGGGTCGTTCACGTCGCCTGGCAGCGTGTCTGCGCAGGCGACAGGGCTTCCTGGCAGGGAACAGCAAAGGGTCCCATTTACCACCATTTCCTTCAGGGTTGCGTTGAATATCTGGTCCGTAGCGAAGTATCTTCCCCTGACACGCATGTACTCCGCCATGGCGTAGAATGCGTTGTAGGTTGCCACGTAGATTGCCTGCGGGAGATACTCATGCCTGAGCTCTCTGACAACAGAATTTATTGACTCTGCTTTTGCCTGGGTCAGCTGTATCTGGTCATTGGTTGTCACGGCGTGCTGGGATGCAAACGTCACGACAAGCACCATTGAGATGAGTACTGCTATGGACGTGAAGAATATTCCTCTCTTGCCTATGCATGCTGGTTGTGCCTGGTTCATTTTGTTGCAGTCACGGCAGTTTATTGCCAGACCGTCACCTCCGCTATCACAGGCCCGTAGGCCAGTGCTGTTTTGTTTATCACCCCGAATATTATTTTTCTGCTTGATACTACGGCAACGCTCGTGTTTTCGCTGGTAAGCGTCCTGTTGTAGATAAGGTCGCCGTTTATGATTATCCTGAAGCTGTATTTCTGGTCTATGAGGCGCTGGGTGACGTTTTGCAGCATCCTGAACGCCTGGCTTTTCCGCTGGGTCAGGTAGAACTCCGTTGCCTGCTGTAACACTGTGTTGTCAAGATTAGTGATGTTTCCTTCCAGCGAAAGGTTGACGATGAGGGGAT
This sequence comes from Candidatus Woesearchaeota archaeon, assembly GCA_013331515.1. Classification (GTDB taxonomy): domain Archaea; phylum Nanobdellota; class Nanobdellia; order Woesearchaeales; family UBA10216; genus UBA10216; species UBA10216 sp10216u. Next base: position 2,928 of record DUGG01000070.1, on the reverse strand, counting down.
TGTTCAGGTCAATCAGCTTTGCTTGCGCCAGCGACTCTGAAACCCCCTTTGACAGCAGTTCGGACTGTGTGGTGTACGGCTGGCTCGCCCTTTCTGCCAAGACAATCACCAGCGTGGTGGCAACAATCATCGCCGCTATGAAAGCGTCAATTGTCAGGTACTGCGCCTTTCTGCCATTATTTAGCTTAGCCATCTTTCAGCCGTATACTGACGCATTGCACGTCATACCGCTTATGTTCACGAGGCTGCTTCCCATGCCTACCCTCCCCTGAAGTGGAACAATGTTGCCGTTCTCATCTTCAAAGTATACGCAGAACTCCGCGTCTATCCCCAGTATTTCCTTCAAGTTTTCGTAGTCCTCAAGCAGGGATTCGACGTTGCCTGGATTGGCTTGGGAACCGCTGATAAGCACCGTGGTGAGGTTCTGCTCAGAACTTAGAAGCGACGGCAGCCGTTCAGCTTCCTGCCTCAGATGGTCTGCCTGCCTGTTTTTTGCAACCGGCCCTGCCAAGTAAAATAGAAGTATGGCGGCTGTCACGAACAGCATCACTCCAACAACGGCATCAGTTGAAATTGTCTGGGCCTTCCTTGCCTTGTGCATATTCACCATGATTTCCCTCTTTTGTTATTATGCCATTCGCTTGGGTGAGTTAAAAAGTTTTGCACTTTTTAGTAGCGGACTTTAATTGTTATAGCAGATTGCAAAAATAACAAAACGTTTCGCTTGCAATCTGCTATTTAGCGAATCTCGCAAATGTTTGATAATTAACGAGATTCGCTATTACTTATCATTTTCCGCTACTAAAATCAGAAAGACATAACAGATTATAGCATCGGAGCTTAATAATCTGATACGCATAGTCGCTCCGATGCATATGAGAGGAAGATATTACTACGAAAATCTAGCTCCTCTCCTATAAATTGAAAGTTATGTCTTTCTCTATTTCCCTGGTGTTTTCACTGGCAGCAGGCCGCATATCCATGGTCGCAGCATTCCTCAAGGGTCACTATGCCCTCGCTGCATGTGCTACACGCAGCTCCCTGGACGGAGGTAAGGGGCAGGGGCCTTAGCACTATGATGTTTTCCTCCTTGCCTATCGTGTTTACCCCTCGCACCACTGTTCCGCGCACGTCCCTTGCAAGCGCCTTTGTCACGTTCAACGGCAGGCCCGCCTTCTGTGATGCCACCCCAAGGAGGGTGAAATTTGCCTGGCCGCTTATCAGCGTTGAGTTGGTGACGCTCACTATGTAGGGCAGGCCGTTAAGTGTTGGCGGAAGCGTAAACTGGTGGTAGTACCCGTCCTCTGAGCTGAGTGCTATCTGGGCTTCCCGCTCTATTACCTCAGATAATTCCTTAAGAAGGTTCTCGTACTTGCTGTTACTGGCGCGGATTATATCATCAGATACGGCCGCAAGTGATGCGATGAGCAGGAACGTCAGCAGGGTTATGAGGACCATTGATTCTGTCGCCGACTGCCCCTTTTTCATCCCTTGGGAAACCAGCGCTGGCAGCTATTTAAGAGTTTCGCTGGACTTGCGTTTAGCCGCAGGACACGCCGTTTATGGTGACTTCAGGGCTGCCGATGCAAAGCTTTTCTCCAATCTTGATTATCCTGCCTTCCTTGTCTTCAAAGTGTATGGCAAAATCCCCTGTTATGCCAATCGCCTTCTTCCTCTCCTCGTAGCTCATGCTTGAGAAGTGGCTCAGCAGTTCCAAGTCAACTGTGTCCTTGACTATGAAAGCGACGCCATCTTTTTCCTTTGAATCAATGATGAGCTTTGAAAGCACCGTGTCGGCGGATTCTCTCGTAACGCGATGTTCTCCCTGAGCTTCACCAATGGCCTTTTGGTCCCTGGCTGAATCAAAAAGGAAAAGCACAATGATAAGGAACGAGAGGAATGCCAACACAGCCACCCTCTCATCAATTGCCCTGATTCCTGATGGCTTTGCCCTGAAGCCAATCCTCGCTGTCCTTCGTGACTTTTTCCTGGCCATGCCCTGATACCCCTCTTTTTGACTGGCACTTGACGTCTGTGTATTTATAAGTTTCGCAAAAAAAGGGTCAGCATCCCGGGATTGGCGCGCACTGCAGCCCTGTTGCCGTGCAGAACTGCTGCCTGTCCGCCTCATCAACATCGCAGTCACCGTCGTAATCAGCATTGATGCAGGAGGCGTAAGGGTTGCCTGAAAAGTCTCCGGTTGTGTTGAACCAGCCGCCCTGCCATGTCCTTGAGGGCCTGAATTTAGGATGGCCTGCCGAGTTGGTGCAACACCCTGAGAAGAATGCGCCGTCGCTGGCATCATAAGCCCCGCTTGTGTCAAAGTCGTGCACAACCGAAGGAGGGCACCTTCCGCCGAAGTTGACGTGCACGAAGGGGGTTGACTGGCCGTTGGCACCGGTGGGGGTCTCGTACGCCTCTATGCTTATCTTCTTGATTCCTGCCCCCCTGCTTGGCTGGTTCATACTGGCGTTGAACGAACCGTTTATGTTAACTAGTGATGGGTAAGGGAACTCCGTATCAACCTCGCCTGACCTTGCTTTTATTATGAGCATCTGACTGCCAGTGCCCCATTCCCCGATGAATTGGATGTCCTCGACACCCTGTGGCATTCGCGCCTCAAGCACGGTCCGGGAAGGCGCCCCCTGGTAATACACCCGTTCCGCTGTGCTGACCAGCTCCCTTCCGAGCTTGTCAAGCTGTGCAGCGTCAATCTGCTGCGCCGAGCCCTGCGAGTACCTGAAGAACATGTAAGCCGCAGGAAGTATCATTATGCCTATGACCCCTACTACCAGCATATACTCAAGGGCTGCCTGGCCCTTTTTTCCAGCGCTCATCTTCCAATCATCTCGGCAGGTAGGGTATATTAAGGTTTTGAGAAAAATGAAAAATTAAGAAAAAAAAATGGAAGGCTCTCCTTACGGCCTT
>DUGG01000089.1 GCA_013331515.1 Candidatus Woesearchaeota archaeon | reverse complement strand
ACAACTTTGCTATAGAACAGGGATAATCAAAGTCGTCTATAGTCAAGGACAGGAACGAATGAGCAAAAAAGCTGTCCTTGACTAATAGCAAAGGGCATATTGCACGCTCAACTTTTTGTGCCCTTTGCTATATATGCGACGGAGCTTACCATTGGCATACGATTATTAAGCTCCGGCGCTATAATGAAGCTGGTGTGCGAACCCGCTGGTGAGAACACCAGCGGAATGCACACATTAAATATCCTACCCAGGTATACCTAGTGTTCAGTGAAAACTGGAAATACGAAAAAGTGCCAAAAATCGTGAGTGATTTCGGAAAGTTTCCGGGTGCAGCCGCAAGAACCACTGGACAGTTATGGAAAGCTTTCAACACAGCAAAACTTATATAATAGATACCGCAACCTGCCTATATGGGGCTTCCTAATAAGGGGAAAATAAAGATAGCGACCCTTGGGAGCCACTCTGCACTGCAAATCCTTCACGGCGCAAAGCAGGAAGGGTTTTCTACAATAGTCATCTGCGAGAAAGGGAGGGAAAGGCCTTACGAAAGCTATAAGGTCGCAGACAAGATAATCCTTGTTGACGATTTCAGAGATACGCAGAAAATCCAGCGGCAGCTACTGGAAGAGAACGCCGTACTAATACCACATGGCACGTTCTTAGAAGTGTTTGAGCTCAAGGAATTTGAAAAGCTCAAGGTGCCCTACTTTGGCAACAAAGGCATCCTCAAATGGGAAGCCGACAGGATGATGCAAAGGGAATGGCTCAAAAGGGCAGGGCTTACCCTGCCAATGATTTATAACAAGCCGGAGGAAATAGACGGGCCGGTAATAATCAAGTTTTACGGCGCGCGGGGGGGAAAGGGGTTCTTCCTTGCCAGGTCACCCCAGGAATTCCACAAGAAGATAAAGGAGAGGGAAGCAAGGGCATACATAATACAGGAATACATCATAGGCGCCCCAATCTACATACATTATTTCTATTCCCCCATCACGGACGAGCTTGAGGTGATGAGCTTCGACAAGAGGTATGAGAGCAATGTTGACAGCATAGGCAGGATAGCTGCGAAAGACCAGCTTGACATGGGGCTGGAAACAAGCTATAACATAACCGGAAACGTGCCCCTGGTCGTGAGGGAGTCTCTGCTTCCCCAGGTGTTCAGGATGGGCGAAGCAGCGGTAAAGGCGTCAAGGACGCTTGACGGGGACGGAAAAGGGCTTTTCGGGCCGTTCAGCCTTGAGACGGTCCTGACGCCGGACCTGAAGTTCTACGTGTTTGAAATATCGGCGAGGATTGTGGCAGGCACGAATTTATACATGAACGGCTCGCCATACACTGACGCGAGATACGGCGAGCCAATGAGCACGGGAAGAAGGATAGCAAGGGAAATAAAAAAGGCAATAAAGGACGGAAAGCTTGGAAAGATACTGAGCTAAAACATGATACCGCAAAAACATCTAACGCAGACAGTCTTGGCATACGACAAGAACGGGGTAACCATAGGAGCCCTTGGCGGCCACTCTGCGCTTGACATATGCAGGGGAGCCAAGGATGAAGGGTTCAGGACGGTCGTTGTTTGCCAGATAGGCAGGGAAAAAACGTACGAGAAATACTTCAGGAGCAGGGAAGGCAAAGGCATAGTAGATGAGATAATACTCGTTGACAAGTTCAGCGACATAGTGAAGCCCGAAGTGCAGCAACGGCTCAGGGAATTAAACGCGATATGCGTACAAAGCAGGTACTTCTGGGTTTACTGCAACTACAAGGAAATCGAAAGCAAATTCCTTGTGCCAATATTTGGAAGCAGGAGCATGCTGAAGGCTGAGGAAAGGACTGGGGCGCACAGCCAGTACAGGCTGATGGAAAAGGCAGGGATAAAAACGCCAAAAAGGTTCTCCGAACCAAAAAAAATAGACAGGCTTGTCCTTGTAAAGGCAACAGAGGCTGCAAGGGGCTACGAAAGGGCATTCTTCCTGGCAGGCAGCTACAGCGACTACAAGGCGAAGGTTGATGAGATGGTGAAGAAAAGGACAATCACGCCAGCCTCGGCAAAAAAAGCGGTGGTAGAGGAATTCATCCTTGGGGCGCAGGTCAACTTCAACTATTTTTATTCGCCACTGACAGGTGAGCTGGAGCTGTTGGGAACAGACACAAGAAGGCAGACCAACATTGACGGGATTTTAAGGCTGACGGCACCTGAACAGATTGAGGCGATGAAATACGCAAAGCCGCAATACGTCGAGACAGGGCACATTGCGGTAACTGTAAAGGAAAAACTGCTTGAACAGGCATTTGAAGCAGGGGAAAAATTCGTTGCTGCCTCAAAAAAGATGTACCCGCCCGGAATAATAGGGCCGTTCGCTCTGCAAGCGGCAATAACGCCGGGGCCGCCCAGGGAAGAGATAATAGTATTTGACATCTCAACAAGGATGCCGGGGAGCCCGGGAATATCGGCAACGCCGTACACCAGCTACCTCTACGGGAAGCCGATAACCGCCGGAAGACGGATTGCGATGGAGATAAGACAGGCAATACGGCAAAATAGGCTGAATGAGATAGTGACATGATAGCGGTCCTTGATTATGGTTCGCAATTTGCACACCTTATTGCAAGAAGAATAAGGGCTTTAGGCGTTTATTCTGAAATATTCCCAAATGCGACAACCGCCGCTGAACTGAAAAGAAGGAAGGTCGAAGGAATCATACTTTCAGGCGGGCCAAGGAGCGTTTACGAGAATGGCGCCCCCACAGTTGACAGTGACATCCTGGCAATTGGCATCCCTGTACTTGGCATATGCTACGGCCACCAGCTCCTGATGCATGTGCTTGGTGGGAAGGTCATCCCGAGCAGCAAGGAATACGGAAAGGAGATTCTTACAGTCCTCAAAAAATCACGGCTTCTGAACGGGCTATCCAAAAATGAACAGGTCTGGATGAGCCATGGAGACTCTGTGGTTGCACTGCCTCAGGGGTATATCCTCACAGGAAGGACTGCTGACTGCAAGATGGCAGCATACGCAAATGAGAAAAGAAGGATTTACGGAGTACAATTCCACCCCGAGGTGCAGCACACGGTCCACGGAATGAAAATCATTTCAAACTTCCTGGATATATGCGGCTGCAAAAGGAATTACTCGCTGAAAGGAATTGACCGGAGGATTGTGGCTGAGATAAAAGCCAAAGTCGGGAACGGCTCTGTAATAATGGGCGTGAGCGGAGGGGTGGATAGCCTTGTCGCCTCGGCCTTGGTGAAACTTGCAACACCAAACATTCACTGCGTCTTCGTAGACCACGGCATAATCAGGAAAGGCGAGGCTGAATATGTCAGGAAGCTGTATGAAAAGCTGGGCTTCAAAAACTACCACTATGCTGATGCCTCGCAAATATTCTACAAAAGGCTGAAAGGGGTCACTGACCCTGAAGAAAAGAGGAGAATAATAGGCAGAACGTTCATAGAAGTGTTTGAAGCAAAAGTAAAAGAGCTGAAAGCCAAGTACGGCGAAATAAAATTCCTCGGCCAGGGAACAATCTACCCTGACCGGATAGAGTCGGCAAAGGCATCAAAGGCAGCTTCCGTGATAAAGACACACCACAATGTTGGAGGTCTGCCGGCAAAAATGAAGTTGAAGCTCGTTGAGCCGCTGAAGGACCTGTACAAGGACGAAGTGCGCGAGCTTGGGCTGATGGTAGGGCTGCCAAAGGATGCGCTGATGAGACACCCATTTCCTGGGCCTGGACTGGCCGTGAGGATTGTTGGGGAGATTACTCCGGATAGGATAGGAATAGTGCAGGAAGCTGACTTCATATTCACTGAAGAATTGAAGAAGTCTGGCCAATACGACAGGATATGGCAGGCATTCGCAGCGCTCCTCCCTGTGAAGGCGGTAGGCGTGATGGGAGACTCAAGAAGCTACGGATACATCATATCGCTGAGGGCAGTGACTTCTGTCGACGGGATGACTGCCGACTGGGCAAAGATACCGGCCAATGTGCTTGAGAGCGCAGCAAGCAGGATTGTGAAGAATGTGCGTGGCGTGACGAGGGTCGTTTATGACATCACGCAGAAGCCGCCGGCGACGATTGAGTACGAATGATAATGTTGCCAGCCATAAACGCGGGAACCATGAATCACTGAACGTAATGAAAAATCCAGCCGCGGCAGATCTGCGGGGTATGAAACCCATTTGAGCAATCAAACACCCAACCACAGCAAGCTGTGGGGTATGATAGGGTGTTTGGTCCTTCATTGGGAAACGATATCGCACCAGAGGTGCGGGGTATGAACCCAATGAAGAAATCAACGTGCCTTTTGCATTGGTCGTCCTGACAAGGACATCAATTATCCTTGGGGCACCAATCGCCACAAACATGCCATCGTTGTGAAGAAACCCGTAAAGGCGGTTAGCCATTCCTAACTAAACATCCGCCCCACACACACATTAAAAACATTTTTGTCACCATTTAAAAATACTCAAAAAAGCTTTAATAGGTGCTTCCTTCATTACCAATGAGAAATGAAGCGGAGGGGGAGTTAGTGGGTATATTCAAGTTTCTGAAAACAAAAAAAGGGCAAAAAGAGGAAACTGGCCAGCTACCACAACCAGACTTAAGCCAGCTCCCTCTTTTTGCCCTTTTTTTGTTTTCAGAAACTTGAATA
>DUGG01000060.1 GCA_013331515.1 Candidatus Woesearchaeota archaeon | reverse complement strand
AGCACTTTAATGTCCCACACCCCTCGGCGGGCTCAGCGTGAATTGAAAACCCAGCATTATACGAACTTAAAAAATGGCAATGACGTAACTTAAATAGCTATATTACAACGGATGTTTTTTAGTTGCAGTAAAGTATAAATACATATTCACCAGGGAAGTATCCTGGATTGGTTGGGGTAAAGATGCGAAGGGCAAGAAGGGCGTATGCAAAAGACTATAAAAACGCCGGCCACTTAAAAGCCGTTGAAAAGCCAGCCAGCACGCTGGCAGAAGTGGTAAAAGCGGCAGCTGGAGAAGAAGCACTGAAGCTTGCAAGTGTAATAGCGAAAGGCAGGGACGTGTCAGAGTTCAGGATAGCAAAAACCACGAAGCTGGACATCCAGAAAGCGAGGAATCTTCTTTACAAGCTCCACAGCAGCAACCTTGCAGACTACAGAAGGGTCAAGGATGCGAGAAAAGGCGTGTACATCAGCTATTGGACACTCAACAACGCAGCCGTGAAAGAAAGGTACTACAAGCTTCAGAAGGAGCGGCTGCAGCGCTTTAAGGAGAGGCTTGAGGTTGAAACAAGCAACGCCAACTGTTTCTTCATCTGCCCGGCAGCATGCACCAGATCTGACTTCGCAAGGGCAGAGCAGCAGAAATTTAGGTGTGAAGAGTGCGGCCAACTCCTTGAGCAGGAAAACAATGCTCGGACAATAGATGTTCTAAGAGAGAAGATAAGAGAGATGGAAGCGGCAGCATAACGTTATCTGTTTGCATATGCGATAATAATTTAAGCAGCGGCATTTGCGAAAAATTTCTCAATGATGAAGTGCGACAGGTGTGATAAGCTTCTCACCATGCTAAGGGTCCACAAGAAAAGGGCTTTCTGCGACCATTGTAAGGCGTGGATATCCTGGGTAATCAGGGCTGATGAATGGTCGCAAGCCCCTCAACCTGCCGAACCTTAGTATTCCTGAAAATGAAATTCCTGATTCGATTGTCAACTTTTGTGCCAAGCTGCTGCAGCGCCATATTGAATTTGCCGTAAAGCTTCCTGCCTTCTGAATCAAGGTCTGTGAGGATGACCGCAACGTTGCATTCCTTGGCAACAGCCTCTGCTACTGCAAAAATCGGCTGCTTGTTAAGAACAAAAATGCCAGTTGGAGAAATGCCGAGGGCTTCCAAGGCGGCCTTGTCCTTTTTCCCTTCCACGATGATTGCCACATTGAGTTCATCCAGGTTGCCTAGCAAGGACCAGAAGTCTTCCCTCAATTTGTCTGACAAGACAGCCATAACAATAAATGCTGTTCCGTGCAATAAAAAAGTTATGGCTGAATAGAGAAAGACATAACTTTCAACTTATTTGTTATGTCTTTCTGATTTTAGTAGCGGAAAATGATAAGTATAGTCAAGGACAGAAATAAATGAGCAAAAAACTGTCCTTGACTAATATCAAAGGGCATATCGCACGCTCAACTTTTTGTGCTCTTTGCTATAATAATTAATGCCCGCTACTAAAACAAGTTATTTAAACAAAAACAGACTTCAACGCCAGGATGATACACCTCAGCGCATCCCTGACTTACTACAAAAGGGAGGATGTCCAGAAGGCAATTATTGAGCACGGAAGGGACAAGGAGGTTGCAGCAAGGTTCAATGAGCAGTTTGGCAAAAGGCCCGACACCCTGACTTACCCGAATGAAGTCCTTGAACTGGCAAAGCAGGGAGCAACGTCGTTCCATTGTTCGGAGGAAACATGGACAAACCCTCTGCTCCTAAGGCCCCAAATGCTGAAAGCCGAGCTTGACAAGCTCAGGAAGGGCTGGGACCTGATAATAGACATAGACACGAGCATCAAGGGTGAAGAAACCAGGCTGGAATACTCGAAGATAGCTGCTGAACTGGTGGTGAAGGAACTCAAGAGACATGGCGTGAGAAGTGTAACTACCAAATTTTCAGGCAATAAGGGTTTCCACATAGCAGTGCCATTTGAGGCATTCCCGAAGGAGGTCAACGGGAGAGAAACAAAGGAGCTTTTCCCGGAAGCGCCAAAAAGGATAGCCGCATACATCAAGGAAAGGATAAAAGCAGAACTTGGAAGGAGGATTCTCCAGCACGAGAACGGAAACTACGCTGCTATAGCTGAAAAGTCAGGCAAACAAAAGTCTGATTTTGTATATATGAAACATGCTGAAGGCGGCTTTTCAAGTGAGGCAAAGGTTGAATTCAACGCAGAGCCGTTCCTTGAGATAGACACCTTGCTAATATCATCCAGGCACATGTACAGGATGCCATACGCTCTTCACGAGAAATCCGGGCTCGCTTCGGTGCCGGTTGACTCGGATAGCATAACTGCGTTCACAAGGGAAAGCGCCAGGCCGGAAAACGTTGAAGTGAACAAATACCGATTCATGGAAAGGGAAAAGGCGGTCGATGGTGAAGCCAGGTCGCTCTTCATAGCCGCATACGACTTCGGGAAAGACAAAACAATGAAGCAGGCACCTGAATCCGGCGACAGGAAGTACGCTGAATACGAGGAACTCGAAGGCAGGATACCGCAGCAATACTTCCCACCATGCATAAAAAAAATACTGGAAGGGGTAGTAGACGGAAGGAAAAGGGCGCTGTTCGTGCTGATAAACTTCCTCGGCAGCTGCGGCTACGGCAGCAAGGAAATTGAAGGGATAATAATAGAATGGAACAAGAAAAACAGGGAGCCGCTGCCGCCATTAACCATAGCCACGCAGCTAAGCTACCATAGCCAGAAGAAGGAAAATGCCCTGCCGCCAAACTGCGAAAACACCAGCTACTACAAGGAGCTGGGCATAGAATGCACAGCAGAATGCGGCAGGTGCAAGAACCCTGTGGCAGAGGCGAAATACATCTACCGGAAGGCGATGAGGCAGATACCAAAGGAGAAAGGCTGATATTGTCTGAAAATGTCAATCGAAAACCGACCACCGCCGGTCTCTGACCGGCGGCAAAATCCCGCT
>DUGG01000083.1 GCA_013331515.1 Candidatus Woesearchaeota archaeon | reverse complement strand
GCGGATGCCGTTGCCGCACATCTCTGCCTCAGTGCCGTCAGGGTTTATTATCCGTATCCTGCCGCTGTTTTTGCCTGCGACAGGAGGCATCACGAGCAGCAGGCCGTCAGCGCCAATGCCAAAATGCCGATCGCACAACCGCTTTGCAAAACCAGGCAAATCCCCGATTGCCCCAAATGCCTTGCTGTTGCTCCTGTCAAAAAGGCCTATGACAATATAATCATTCCCCAGGCCGTGCATCTTAACAAACTTCAACATGACTTCTACCATTTTCCTCCCCTCCTATCCAAGAAATTTCCTCACCCTCGCCGCATCAACTATCAGCTCCTGAAGCTCCCTCGTGCGGTTCTTGGCATAAGCATCAATAATCTGCCGGACAAGGGCGGCATGCTCATCAGTCTCAGGACCGTTAGCCAAGTCAAGCTCTGACTGCAACCGACAAATAACCGGCTTGAGCTGAGCCAGAACCTCCCTTGGCAAAACCGACGCGCAGTCATCGCTGTAATACCTCAGGGCATCAGCCAAATCATTCCGGAAGTTCTTATAGCTTTCGTCAAGGATGTCAAAATCGCCTTCTGAAAGCGCGTTAAGACCTAAAATTTCAGGAGGCAAACCAACCGAGTAAAGGGCCGCACAAAAGGATATAGCGCGGGGAAGCGAAACGCCGTTCACCCCCTGTATCTTTCGTGAGTAGCCAAAAAGGCCAATGTGAAGCTTGCGCTTCCTCCTCTGCGGGACAAAACCGGCAAGCTGGTTGACAACCGGAGCCAGGAGGGTCACCTGTGACCTGTAAGCAGAAGAAACCCTTTCAATAAGCTCAACAGAGGCCGCCTCGTCCACTTCAGTGGGCCGGCCCCTGGGAGCATCATTAAGTTCAGCGATTGCCCTGACGACCATCTCTTCAGGGTAATCATACTTGAACGCGGACTGGACAGTAAAGGTCTGGACAGACGGATATCCCTTGAGGCAGTTCGTATTATCAGGCCTGAGATTCCCACGGAAAGGGCACGAGCCAACGCCGATTATGACCGGGAGGGGGATGCCAAGCTTTTTCTCAAGCTCATAAAGCCGCTGGACGGCAACCTTGTTAATCAGAACGGCAGCGAGGCCCCCGTAGTTCAGGGCGGGGTCACTCCTCGCAAGGAATACCCTGCAGCCGTCAAGCTCCTTCCCCTTGACGTATTCCTCAACAATCGACGAGGAGGAAAGCATCTGCTCCTTGGTCTCAAAAAGGGGGATGACATTAATCTCATCCGGGTCAAAGCTGCCAATCCATTCCTTAACCGTAGTGTCATGCAGGGGCTTATCCTCCTTGCCTGCGACAAAATCCCGGTAATAATAGTAAATCCTGTTGAGTTCAGCAGCAGACGAAGTCATCGGCAGAATCACCTCAAATACCGGCGCCGCAGCACCAGAAGAGCCCATGCCCCTGGCAACGTCAAAGCTTCTCGGGATTGATTCAAGGGTCTCAAGCAGCACCTTGGCCTCGCCCTGCTCAACAGAAGGGTTTGGCACCCTCAGCGTCAGGAAAACATCCTTCCCAAGCATGTTCTTCTCAAAAAAGGAGTCGTACCTTGCAAGAAGCTTCCGGACAACGTAGTCGTCCACATCCTTGCCCTCGGCATCCCACATCTGCTCACCGCAACGGAGGTGGGAAAAAGAGTAATATGCCTCCTTCACTTCCGTATCACCCTCTATGACCGGGCCCTCTGAAAAGAAAGGGATGGAAGCATTGTCAGGGTGCTGGGTGCTCATGCACCTCGGAACCTTCCTTTTAAGCGACCTGAGAGAACCCATCACAAATCCACCACAGCAATTGCCACAGCCGCCTGCATTATGCCAAGCACGAACAACCCATAAAATTGCCATGCATGTGGCAGACATCAGCAAGCAATTTGTCCTATGGCTTATTTTTGTCGCCTGCTGACATTCCGTAAATGACGTGCGACATTTCCTCTGGCTTGCGAATCACCTTGACACTGTTTCCCGAAACAAGCACCTCGGCAGGACGGGGCCGGGTGTTGTAGTTTGATGACATGGAGAAACCATAAGCGCCAGCAATCATGATTGCAAGAACATCGCCCTCTCGGATTTCAGGGAGTTCCCTGTCGGCAATTCCCGCCTCATTCCTGGTGAACACGTCCCCTGACTCGCAGATGTCACCGCAAACAGCCACCTTCTCCTTCCTCCCGCTGCCGCAGTTGTTAACCAACACAATCGGATGATAACTGCCATACGCCATCGGCCTTATCAGGTGATTAAAGCCAGTATTGACACCCACAAACTTGTGGCTTGGAGTGCTTTTTATCGTGTTGACAGTGCAGAGCAAAACCCCTGACTCTGCAACAAGGAACCTGCCCGGCTCTATCACAAGCGACAATGTCCTTCCAAAACTGCTGCAGAAGTCGGCAAAAAGCCTGCTGACAGCAGCACCAAACTCCCTGAAATCGATTGCCTTCTGGTCAGGCCGGTAAGGGACGCCTATCCCTCCGCCAAAGTCAACAAACTCAAGGGATTCCAACCTATCCCTGTTCTTTTCTATTATCGACAGCAGGACATTCATTGCCGTCAAAAACTTTTCAGTTTCCAATATGCCTGAACCAATGTGCTCATGGATTCCAACGACCTTCAGACCGTATTTTTCCACAATCCCGAACGCACTGCCCACGTCAGCAGCCCAGATGCCGAATTTGCTCTCAGGCCCGCCCGTAATGACATGGCCATGATGGCCTGCACCGACATCAGGATTGACGCGGAAGCACACCTTCGCGCCAGGGCTCATCCTGCCATACCGCTCAAGCTGCGACAGTGAATCGCAATTAACAAGCACGCCCTTCCCGATGGCAAACTTCATCTCCTCATCTGTAACAGATGTTGACGTGAAAATAATCTCATCCTGCCTGAAGCCTGCATTAAGCGCGATTTCAATCTCACCAGGGGAAACGGCATCCAGGCCAGCCCTGCCTTTGCCTTCGTCCCTGATAATCTCCAGGATGGAAATGTTCGTGTTCGCCTTCGCGGCATAGAAAATTCTCAACGGCTGGTAAGCAATTCCATCCAGCAACGCCCGCACCTTCATGCGGATTGTCTCCTCATCGTAAGCGTAAACCGGAGTGCCGTGCATCTTGGCAAGCTCGGAAGCAGCAACCCCCCCGATAAACAACCTGTTATCCTTCTCAACAATCATCCTTTTCACCAATTCATGCCAATGCGTCCTTGATGCGGCCCATCGCCTCAGCCAGCCGCGCGTCAGGAACAGTCAGGGACATCCTGAAAAAGCCCTCGCCATATCTCCCATAAGCTGCTCCGGAAGTGACAACAACCCCCGCCTTCTCCAGCAGCAGCGTGGCAAAGCTTGCGGAGGTGTGGCGCTCGGGTACCCTGCACCACATGTAAAAAGTCGCTTTGGGCCTACCTGTCCGGATGCCAACGCTGTTAAGCGTTTCCCAAACGAGGTCCCTCCTCTTTTGATACACGCTGTTAAGCCGGCCAATCTCTGAGTCAGGAGTCCTTAGCAGGGCCGCAATTGCCGCATACTGGATTGCGTTGAATACCCCAGAGTCAACATTATTCTTCACCGTTGCCATGGCAGATATTATCTCTGGGTTGCCAACTGCCATGCCAACCCGCCATCCGGTCATGTTGTATGGCTTTGAGAGCGAGTTGAACTCAACCCCGACATCCTTTGCGCCTGGAACCTCAAGGAAGCTCAACGGCCTGTAGCCGTCAAAAGCTATCTCGCTGTAAGGATTATCCGAGCAGACAATCAGCCCGTTGTCATTAGCGAAATCAACAACCTCACGGTAAAACTCCATCCCCGCAACCGCCCCGGTAGGATTGTTCGGATAACTGAGGTAAAGCACCTTCGCCTTCTTGACCACTTCCTTAGGAATCTTGCCAAGCTGTGGAAGAAAGCCGTTTTCCTCAAGCAGGGGCAGGTCATGCACAAGGCCGTTGGCGAGTATCGTACCTGTCCTGTAAGGCGTGTAGCACGGGTTGGGCACGAGGGCATAATCGCCTGGGTTGACAAAGGCGAGCGACAGGTGCAGACTTCCTTCCTTTGAACCAATCAAGGCAAGGACCTCGCTGACAGGGTCAAGCGAGACGTTATGCCTCCGCTTATACCACGATGCAACGGCCTCCCTGAACGCCAACAAGCCCTCGTAGTCAGGATACTGATGATTCCTTGGGTCCCTGGAAGCGCGCCCAAGCTCCTCAACCACATGCGCAGGGGTTGGCATATCCGGATCGCCGATGCCAAAGCTTATCATGTCAACCCCCGCCTTCCTGGCGGCTTCAATCTTCCTGCCAATCTCTGCAAAAAGGTAAGGCGGAATCTGCCCGAGCCGCCCCGAATGCGAGTACTTTTGCAATCCAATCACCTTCAACAAATTTTCAAAACGTGCTTCCATTCCCGCCAGGAACTTTGAAAGAACCAACAAGTGACTGCACGACAAGTTGTTCAGCGACTGTACTTGCTGAAACCAGGTATGCAGAGTTTATGCAGGAGGGAGAAACAGCTGCCAAAACTGAGGCAGGAACCGTACGGGCGTACTGCTGGACAGCAAAGCCGCCTTCTATCAAGGTCTGTGAAAAACCGGCAGCAAAGCCGCCAACACGCATTTCATACCCAAGGGACTTTATTGAGCTGCCAACCCTGGCAAGCCTTTCAGCCAGGGTCCTGGATTCAGCAGGTGGGCACAGTATGCTGACGTGAAGCAGGCGCGCATCCGCAATAGCGTACCAGAGCGCCTGCACGCAACCCCTTGAATCGTTGCTTCTTCCGGTTGACATAAGAAGAATCTTTTGCGCGGCCTCACTCAGGATACCGTAAAGGGCGGACACATTTTCCTCAAAAGCCGCAGGAGGGGAATACTGCCTGACGCCTGCACCGGCAAAAAAATCATGCGGCGGCATCACACCAGCCCCTTTGCCTTCAAAAGCTCGGCGGTCAGCACGGCACCGCCGGCAGCTCCCCTGATTGTATTATGGGAAAGCCCGACAAACCGGTAATCAAGAACCTTGCATTCCCTGAGCCGGCCAACAGTAACAACCATGCCATTGCCGTTATCCCTGTCAAGCCGCGACTGCGGCCTCACAGGGTCATCAGTGTAAACAATCGGTTGCGCGGGGGCTGAAGGGAGCTTAAGCTCCTGAGGAACGCCCTTAAAACCTTTCCAGGCGGCAAGCACCTGCTCCCTCGACGGCTTCTTTTTGAACTCAACAGAAATGCAGGCCATGTGGCCATCAATTACTGGAACGCGGTTGCAATGCGCTGAAATCCTGATTGAATCATCGCTGATTATCCCGCTCCCTGAGACCCTGCCAAAAATCTTCAGCGGCTCCCTTTCCGACTTCTCCTCTTCGCCTTTAATGAAGGGAATTATGTTGTCAACGATGTCAAGGGATGCAACTCCAGGATGGCCTGCGCCGCTCACTGCCTGCATCGTGCTGACTATTACGTGCTTTATGCCAAACTCCCTAAGCGCATGCAAGGGCGCCATGTATGACTGGATGGAACAGTTCGGTTTCACCACAATGAATCCATTCTTCCAGCCGCGGCTTTTCTGCTGGGCAGGGATTATGCCAAGGTGCTCAGGGTTAATCTCGGGAATCAGCATTGGAACATCAGGGGTATGGCGATGGGCTGACGCGTTCGAAACAACAGGAAGGCCGGCGGCAGCATACTTCTCCTCATACACCCCGGCGGCATCCGTCTCAAGGGCAGAAAACACAAGCGAGCAGGACGCCATAGCCTTCGCTATGCCAGCAACGTCTCCCACAACAAGCCCCCTCACTCTGTCAGGAATAGCGGTTGCAGAGTGCCACCTTCCCTCAACGGCAGCAGCGTAGGACTTTCCGGCCGACTGCTCAGACGCGGCAACATAACCAACTTCAAACCATGGATGACCATCAAGCAGCTGAATCAAGCGCTGCCCAACCATCCCTGTTGCGCCCAAAATCCCGACTTTTATCTTTCCCATGCCAACCAAGCCCAATATTGCCGTGCGACACTGCGGCTGCTATTAAAATCTATCTGAAAAGGTCGCTTATGAAGTCATTCATGGTAAAAAAGCCCTTCCTGCCCCTGAGCCACTCCGCGGCCATTACAGCACCAAGGGCAAACCCTGCACGGTTCCGGGCCGCATGCTTGAGTTCAATGGTGTCAGCCTCGCTGTCAAAGCCAACAATGTGCGTCCCAGGTATCGAGCCAGACCTTATGCTGGCAAAATGAATCTCCTCGGGGTTTATCTTCCTGTCAAGCTTCTCATACTGGACCTGCTTCTTTCTGCTGATATTCTTCAGCAAAATCTCTGCAATGCTCTTCGCCGTTCCTGAAGGGCTGTCAAGCTTCTGACTGTGATGAAGCTCATAGCCAAAAACATCGTACTCAGGGATCCTGTCAATGAGCCTTGCAGCCGCTTCCACAATCTGGTAAAAGATGTTGACGCCAACCGAGAAGTTTGAGCTGTAAATGAAACCTGTGCCTGCCTGGCCAACAAGCTGCTTGGCCTCGGTCATGCCATCATACCAACCAGTAGTGCCAACCACCATGCTTTTGCCTGCGGCAGTGACTTTCCGTATGTTGCCCGAGACAGATGCCGGAACAGTAAAATCCACCACAACATCAGCTTCCTTAAGGCAGCTGCCTGAGCTGTCAAGCTCCTTGCGGGTAGCGCCAGGGTCCACCCGATCAATAACCGCGCAGACAGAATGCCCGCGAAGCCTGGCAACACGCTCCACTTCCTTCCCCATCTTCCCGTAGCCAATAAGCGCTATTTTCATTTTACCAGCCCCATCTTTTTGACAACAGCCCTCAGCTTCTCCAGATTCGCCGGCTGCATCTCGCACAATGGCATCCTCACCGGTCCTGCAGGCAATCCTGCCATGCCCATAGCCGCCTTTATCGGTATCGGGTTCGTCTCAATGAATGCCGCCTTGAAAAGAGGTAGCATCTCAAAATGCAGCCTCCTTGCCGCGGCAAAATCGCCCTTAAGCGCGGCAGCGCACATCGCCGAGACCTTCCCTGGAACAAGGTTGCTAACAACAGAGATGACACCCCTCCCGCCAAGGGACATCAATGGCAAGGTAAGATTGTCATCACCGCTCACAACACTAAAAGACCCGGGAAGCTGGTCAAGCACGTCCATCATCTGGGAAACATTGCCTGATGCCTCTTTCACAGCGATAATGTTCTTTACCAGCGCCATTCGCTGCAGCGTTGCCGTCTCTATGTTGACACCTGTCCTGCCCTGGATGTTATAGACCACAACAGGAAGCCTTATTGACTCAGCTATTGCCTTGAAATGCCGGTAAAGCCCTTCCTGCNNCGCTGATTGTGGGGCTCTCGCCAGTGGTACCAAGCGGGACAAGGCCTGAAATACTGTTGCCAATCTGGAAATTCACGTTCTCCCGCAGCCCCTCAACGTCAAGCCCGCCTCCCTCAGCGAACGGTGTAATCATTGCTGTTATTGCGCCTTCAACCTTAACCTGCTGTTTCATCCTCATATCACCCCCGACAAGTCATGCCCCGGCAGCCGCAACCTTTCCAGCATCATCTCCGAAAAACACTGCGTGCAGCGCCTGCACCGCCTCGTTCAGCCGGCCAGCCATTACGATGATGCTCTCATTGACGTCGCCATAGCTCTGCGAGGTCATCTCAACATTAATCCCCCTGCTGCCAAGTATGGAAAATATCCTGCCGCCAACCCCGGCGGTTGAACGAATCCCTTCGCCCACAATGCTTATGGACGCCCTGTCCGAGAGCACATCCACTTCCGAAAATTCCCCAAGCCTGGCGACAATCCCCGAAACGTCAAACTGCTTGTCAACTGTAACAGTAACGTTGACCTCGGAGGTTGCAACCATGTCAACCGGAACCTTGAAGTCATTGAAAATCCTGAAAACATTGTTGAGGAACCCGTAAACCATCAGCATCCTCGCAGAATGGATGTTTATTACAAATATATCCTTCTTTGAGGTAATGGCAGTAACAGGGTTTGACTTGACGGCTTTCCTGACAATCAGCGTGCCCTTGCCTGCTGGATTGAATGTATTAAGAACCCTCACAGGAATCTCCTTTTCCATGGCAGGGATGATTGTCTTGGGATGAAGGACCTTCGCCCCGAAGTATGCCAACTCGCTCGCCTCCTCAAAGGAAACAACAGCAACAGTCCTCGCATCAGGAACAATCCTTGGGTCTGCAGTCATAACGCCGTCAACATCTGTCCATATCTGGATTTCTTCAGCGCCGAGCGCAGCGCCGAAGATGGAAGCAGTGTAATCGCTCCCTCCCCTGCCAAGGGTTGTTACCTCGCCTTCAGCCGTCTTTCCGATAAAGCCTGTGACAACAGGCACAACACCGCCAGGAATCCTGCCAACTGCCCCAGCAATGCTAGCGTACGTCTCCGGCAGGATTTCAGCACTGCCAAAAGCGGCGTTAGTCAGCATCCCAAGCTCGCAGGCATTGAACGCCTGCAGATTCAACCCGGAAGCTTTGGCAAAAGCCGCAACAATCGTTGAAGACATCCTCTCCCCAAAAGAGGCAACATAGTCTGATGTCCTCAGCGTAAGCTCCCTGACGAGGGAAACGCCGAACAAGACATGCTCAAGCTCAGCAAACTCAGCATCAACCAGGCCAGGGCCCAACCCAAGCCCTAAAAGGACTGCCGTGTGCCTGTCCCGGATTTTTTTTACAAGATCACCGGCTGGCAAAGACCGCTTCAGCGCGTCCTCAGCAGCGGCAAGAAGCATGTCAGTAACGCCTGAAAGCGCCGAAACTACAACAAGCGGCTTGCGTGGCAGGCCAGCTTTCACTATCCTGACCGTTCTCCTTATGCTGTCCGCAGAGCCGACAGACGTGCCTCCAAACTTCATCACTATCATCAAGCTATCCCCCATCAACGAAGCGCTTTACATCTATTTAAAGGTTGCCAGAAAGCCCGGGCAATACGGAACTGCAAGGGAAGCGCAGCCCTTATTAAAACTTAATGTTATTAAAATAACAAAATTTAAATAAATAAGTTATTAATCGCGTAAGCATGACAAGCGCCAGCGCAGCAGTAAAAAGGATAGTAAACGACCACCCGCTGCTCCACGAAGGGCTCAGGCAGGGGATAATAAGCCACGCCGCACTTTCAGAAAAGATAAGCGCTGAAGTTGAACGGATGCTTGGGAAAAAAGCGAACCATGCTGCAATAGTCATGGCACTGAGAAGGCACGGCGAAAACCTCCAGGCAGGCGAAGCCATGCGAATAAAGCTCAAGCCCCACACCCAGCTCAAACTCAAGACAAGCCTGGTTTACTTCTCTGTCAAAAGATCGCCGGACCTTTTCAGGAAGCTTGGCAGGATGCAGGCGCTTGTCGACTATGCTGAAGGCGACACGTTCAACGTCATACACGGCAACAACGAGGCATCCATAATAACAGACGAGAAGCATGAAAAAGAGGTAATTGCGGCAATAGAAGGCGCGCAAGTTACAACAAGGGAAAGGGGCCTGGTGTCAATCACGCTTGGGCTTGACAGGAACTTCCCTTACACACCTGGAGTGATATTCTCCCTGACGAGGAAGCTCTACTGGGATAACATCAACATATTCGAACTGGTGACAACGGCAACCGAATTGGCGCTCATTTTCCAGAAGAAGGATGCCATGCGGGCGTATTCATCAATGCAGGAAATGATTGATGAACAAGCAAAGCCCTGAGGCAGCCGCTATGCAGCCCTGCCGTGCGCAGCAAGCTTCTGCACAACTGCCTTGTCGCTGATAATGGCGCTATTGCCGGTTGGATCATCAATGACTATCTTAAGCTTATCCTCACCAAAGACGCACCGGTTTATCTTCTTTATGAGCGCTTTCGCCTTGTCAACAGCAGCGGCATCCTCATCATTATCCCGAATGACCTCAACCTGATGCTTCACCCTTTGAAGGATGCCCTCAACATTTGTGACGTAGCCATTGCTTGCCTCGCCAGGCTCAATGTCTGCAACATAAGGAATCTTCACGGTTGCCTGGCCTGACTTCACCACCCTGATTGACATGTCATCAGACCCTGAGACCTCGATAGAATAGCGGGCTGGCTCACGCTCCTCTGCGCACTCAACATCAGCCTTGTGGAAATTGCAGCCGCTGCACGTCATGGCAAAAAGCAAAACCTTCCCAAAAAAAGGAATCTCCTGCTCCCGTTCGGTCAACGCAAGCGTCTTTTGCGAGCACACTGGGCAGATTTCCCCTGTGACAACCTCAGCGCCCGAATCCGCAACCGCGCCCTCCACTGAACCACGACCCATGCACCGCAAAATCAAAAACGGAATTTAAATAGTTTACGGTAATGGAAAAAACTCTATCTCACGACAGAATCATCAGAAGCGTCGGAGTGGATGACCTCACTTGCAGTCATTAGCGGCTTGCTGCCAAAAACAACCTTCTCATCCTTCACCTTGAGGCCAAGGCGGAAAAATTCGTCAATGGCAATCTGCTTCCTGCCAGCGCCTATCTTCTCCGCATCAGCGCCTTCAGGGTATACTAATTCTCCAGGCAGGGATTTCCCCGGCGAAATGACTGAAACCCGCTTTCCATCATCAGCAGCGAGAAGCATGCCATGGCTCTCAAAGCCCCGAAGCTTCGCATGCTTCAGGTTGGAGACGACAACAATCTTCATCCCAAGCAGCTCATCCTTCCTGTAATAAGGCCTCAGGCCAGCGACAAGCTGTAACACCTTCTTCCCGATGTCAACTTTCAGCACATAAAGCTTGTCAGCATCCGGATGGTCGGTTATTTCCTCAATTTTCCCGACTTTCAAAATAGCAGGGAATATCTCAACAATTGAAATCGTCTCCTCAATCGGGGTAAATATTATCCGTGAAGACAGGATTTTTTTTGACGGCAGCGGCTTTCCAAGCTCGGCCAAGCCAAGACAGTCAGGACTTTCATATCCAACTGTCCTCAGGATTTTCTCGGAGTATTTCGGCATTATGGGGAATGACAGCAGGGCGATGTCCCTCACGATATTCGCAGAGACGGTGACAACCCTGTGGCACTTCTTCCTGTCAGACTTGACAAGCTGCCACGGCTGGTTGTCCTGAAAATATCGGTTGCCTATGCTGCTGAGCTCCAGTATTTCCTTGACTGCATCCTTGAAATTGTACCCGGAGAAGTGCTTCACTATTGACTCATGCTTTGGCAGGAGCTGCTGCAAGAACGATTTGCCTTCGCCGTCCAATGACTCAAGCCGGGAATCAACTATATTGTTGATGAAG
Organism: Candidatus Woesearchaeota archaeon; assembly: GCA_013331515.1. GTDB lineage: Archaea > Nanobdellota > Nanobdellia > Woesearchaeales > UBA10216 > UBA10216 > UBA10216 sp10216u. The sequence continues at coordinate 780 of DUGG01000083.1, read as the reverse complement.
ACGAAGGTACGGTGGACAAAGTTCGCGATGTTGCTGACAAGGTCGTTGTTGACTTTTTCCTTGAAGTCATTGAAGTCAAGGTTTATGTCGCCTATCGCCTTTGTAAGATGGGACGCGTAGTAAAACCTGAGGAACTCAGGGTCATGCCCCTGAACAGCAAGGTAATCCTTCGCCGTAAGGAAATTCCCCCTTGACTTTGACATCTTTTCGCCGTTGATTGTAAGGTGGCCATGGACGGCATAATCATCAGGCAGGTTAAAGCCCAGGCCCATAAGCATTGCAGGCCAGAAAAGGAAATGGAAGTATATTATGTCCTTGCCGATAAAATGGATTATCTTCACTTCAGGATTTTGCCAGTATTCAGCAGCAGCCTTGCCAAGCTTCTCCCTGCAATACTTTTCAGTTGCCGCAATGTATCCGATAGGCGCATCCAGCCAGACATAGTAATACTTGTTTGCCTCGCCCGGAATTTTGAAGCCAAAGTAAGGGCCATCCCTGGAAATGTCCCAGTCCTGCAAGCCAGAATTAATCCAGCCCATCACAAAATTCCTGACATCAGGCTGGATGTTCCTGTTGCCTTCAAGCCAATCCTTAAGCTGCACGGAAAACGAGCTTAACTTGAAAAAATAGTGAAGCGACTGCCGCCTGACCGGGACAGCCCCGCATACGCTGCAATGCGGCTCAACGAGGTCAATGGGCTGGTAAGTCGCGTTGCATTTTTCGCATTGGTCTCCGTACTGGTCATCCGCGCAGCATTTTGGGCATTTTCCCCTCACATAC